>JAZNDO010000108.1:0-89958 GCA_045588105.1 Christensenellaceae bacterium
CACCGTATTCGTGTTCACACTTTGACTGCTTGTTTTTCTTTACTGCGTTTGAAATGGCGATAATACCGCCGGTTACTATAGCGACAGCCAATACTGCGCCGATTATTATTAAAATAAGTCTTGTCTTTTTAGACATTTTAAATATCCTCCTAGTTTTATTAAAAATTAAGGGCTACGACTGCCACTTTTGACAATCGCAGCCCTTTTGCTGTTTTTATTATCTTATAAGCATATTAAGTAACGTTTTGTCCGACGCTCTCGATGGCTTAATAGGACACTCGTATACTTCGCCGTTTTCGTCAACCGAACGCACTGCATACGAATTACCTTTAAGCACTTGCCCAGACTTTTCGTCCTTAATTTCGAAAGGCTTTAATACAAGCTCTGCCGACATCTCGTTGCCAAATACAATATCTAATACTGTAAATCCACCGTTATCTGGAGGAATTACACCTATTTTTACTTCACGACCTCTTATAGTTCCGTTTATAAAATAAGAATAATAAGTCTTATCGCCTTTTTCAAAAGTTTCTCTTTCTACTAAAATTTTATTTTCCGCCATTTATTTTACCTCCCGTTATGACGCTTTCTTTCCTTTGCCTGACTTAGGCTTTTCTTCTTGAGCAGTATTACCACTGCCTTTTTGCTTTGAGTATTCTCTTGCCTCTTCAGTAGACTTACCTTCGGCGATTGCCTTCTTAAATTTATACATACCCGCATTGTCGTTTTGAGCCTGCAAGTAACCTATACGAAGACACGCTTCTTTATCCGTAAGTTCCTGACCTTCTTTTTTGCCGTAGGTATGAACTTTTTCCCTTAGGTCGTCTGCATACGCTTTTGACCTTTTCTTTGGGCTTGTCCAACGTCTACGATTGTACTTACCATTTGCCATAATAAATTTTCTCCTTTTATATTATTAATGTTTTGCCATTTGACCAACAAATGGGTGCACCTTTCACTTATTAGTCTTAAGCATTATTTAAATATGAACTCTCGTGCATGCCGTTTCGCTCTAAACCCCAAAATATAATCTAACTTGCGAGAAGTTTTAACGAAATTAACCTGCTTATAAGTCCATTATTCAACTTTTAGTCTACGTACTTACGCACGTACATACTAACGGGCAATCTTCTGCCGTTAACGTTTTGCTTTTCTGAAAATGCTCTTTCATATTCGCTGTCGCGCTTTTTATTACGTAAATAATACGTGTCGATACTATAAAGAACGTTATCGTCTTTATCGCTGTATCTATAGCCCACTCTTTGCACGACGATATACTTTTTAGTCCTATACGCATTTTCCGCTTATAATAGCATTTTTGCCGTCAAATTACACATATACCCTCCTTTACTTCTCAATCTGCTTTTGGAAATACAGTATGAGCCGTTTATTTAATTGGCGGATATACTCTGGCGTATAATTTAAAACGCTGGCTAAATACTCTTGCGTAGCACCTTCAACATATAAACACGCATATACGTCGTAAAGTCTTGGTTCGGCTTTTCTTATTGCTTGGTTATACTTATCTACCGTATCAAACACGTCGCTTCTACCGATTCCACTTAACATTTTGTCAAATAGTTCCTTGCGTGAATAGTAATACCTTATTTCTTTTAGGTCGCTACGGACTTCACTAAGCGTTAACATTTTTACCTCCCGCCATTTGTAGAAGTTTTCACCTCTCACCTATAACTCTTTTTAAATGGCATTTTTTAGCCTTTTTTCAAAAATTCTTTTAAATTTTTTACAGCAGTCCAATACATTCGGTGAACAGTCGGCACTTTTATGCCCATAATTTTAGCAATTTCAGTCAAAGATTTACACTCTACAGCGTGCAAAATGAAAACCCTATACTGCTTGTCCGTTAGCCGTTTCATTTGCTTATCTATGTATTCTAAGCCCTCATCTTGAATAACCTGTTCTATAGGCGTAGGCGCTAGTGACACAAATTCATGTCCGTTATCAGTTATTTTATCTAATGAAATATTCCATCTTCGTTGTTTTTTATCATTTAGTCGCATACGGTATTCCATTTCCAAATAGAACCTTTGCTCCTCTTCACTACAATGACTTAAAAGCTCGACGGTTGTATCGTCCACGTAAATTTTTACTGTTTTTACGTTCCCTTGCTTTGTTATTACCTCAATTTCAAATTTTTTCATTTTTATCCTCCTAACTTTGATTTGAAATTTTTAAATTCAATCAAAATCAGGAGGACCGCGTATTTTAAAAGGATATAATTTTACATAACAAAAAAAGCCATACTTGCCGTAATTTTTACGGACAAACATGACCTCTTTTGTATGTAAATTATTAAGTTGTAGGCTTTTTATCCCATAGTGTCTCCAAGCCTTTTATGGTTTTGTATAAAAAAAAAGACCGCATAATCTTTTTTTGATTACACGATCTTTCCTTAAATTTTTAAAAAACTATCTTACGTACGTTTCGTGCATACATCTCTTTAGCGTATTTACGCTAATATACTTAACGCCCGTATGGTCTTTAATAATCTTAGCAACTCGCTCGTCGTTATTTACCCCACCACACGGATACGCCATACCACATACATCATATCCCACCATTTGAGACAATCGTTTTCTATCCTCTTCAACTTGATAAACGATTGTTTCCTCTTTCTCATTAGTTAGGTTTGGATGAGTAAGCGTATGTACAGCCACTTCGTGCCCCAAATAGAGTTGGGTAATCCCGTCGTCAAAACTAAACGTTACGTATTTAAGAATTTTACTCATGACTTAAATGCCTTTATATCATTTTACGGAAAGCCTTTAACCACTCTTCTGCTATCAGTTTTCCACCTGCTAAATCAGGATGTACACCGTCGTACAAATAGTGTTCTGCACCGTGTTTTTCTGCTAATTCATCAAACTTTTCTTGCAATGCAACAAATGGAATATCGTATTCTTCTGCAAGTTTTTTAACAACTAGTGCATATTTCTTCACTTCTAGAAATTCCTCGTATTTTTCTTCCGTTGCAGAACCTTTCAACACAAACGGCTCGCAAAGAATAAACTTCACGCCGGGAAGCTGTTCTTGGGTATCTTCAATCAACATACGATACACTCTTTCAAAGCGTTTTAAATCCACGCCATTTTCACCGTAAATTTCGTGCCATATATCATTAATACCAATAAGAATGCTAATTACGTCGGGGTTATGATTCCATACGTCCGCTTTTATACGAGCATATAAATCCACCACCCTATTCCCACTGATACCACGATTGATGATTTCATAGGCTTCAGGATTTTCATATTTTAATGTACTTGCTACGCTGTTTACATATCCTACCCCATAACCAAATGCTTGTCCGTCCGTATCACGGCTTCTCGCCATATCGGTAATAGAATCCCCAAAAAACAAGATTTTCATTTTCTCACCTCAAATGTTTTTTAATTCTTCATCAAAATACACGTAAACGCCTGCCGTCCAACCCATCATTTCAGGCGTGTCATATTCAGCAGATTGCCCGATACCGCCTGTTACCGCGTCATACTTTTCCCAAAGTCTGCCCGTCTTGATAAAGTTTTCGTCCATCGCGCGCATATACTTTTTCGCAATACGCTTTGCGTCTTCGTACAATCCTAAACGCTTTAATGCCTTATACATAATGCAGGTAGCCGCAGGCCACATACAAGGGTAATCCCATTGAAAATATATGTCTTCGCCACGGTAAGGCGTAACGGTAATACCATTTTCCCATTCAAGCCCAGCAATTACCTTCTTCAAGCCTTCTGCATCGTTGGAAATCCCATACGCATAAGGATATACGGAAATCGCACTGACAATTTCAGAATAACCGCCGTCTACGAGATTGCAATCGAGATACAGTCCACTTTCCTTATCGAAAAAATACTTTTCTATAAGCTCTTTACGCTTTGCTGCATTTCGTTCAAAGCCCGTGTGATCGCCGCCGATAACCTTTAACATTTCCGCAGCCTTGCATTCCATTTCGTACAAGAAACAGTTTAAGTCTAAATGCAAAAACGCGCTTGCGTCCACTTTACTGCGGCTCGTTCTAAAACGCATATTAAAATCGAGTCCGCTTTCTGCAATCGCCATAATATCTTCCGCCAACGCAAGCTGTTCTTCCCTTGTTTCACGCTTTTCAAGCACGCGTTCCGAAAGATAGATATAATTGAGCATTTTCAATTCTTCATCGCCATTTGTGGAGAAGTTATTTAAGCCAAATTTAGCCTTTCTTTGCGTTTGCCAAAACTCGTACTCTTTCAAGATATACGGCATATATTTTTCGATAATCGCCTTATCTCCCTTATGCACGTAATAATCGTACACCGCGCTGCAAAACAAAGGCGGCTGTGAACGGTCGGCAAGAGTATTTGCGTTGGGCATATACCCAAGCGTATCAATAAAATACGCCATATTGTCAAGATTATTTTCCACCTGTTCATCGTGTCCGTCTATCATTAAACCAAGGTTCATAAAATACACGTCCCAGTAGTACAAGTCTGTATACATACCGCCGATAGACGGTGAAATATACGGCTTGGGAACAACGAAATCCCCTCTCATCTCCGACGGTGCGTGAAAGGTTTTCGCCCAGTTATTTGCAATATATTCTCTTACTTCTTTCATAATAAAAATCCTCTTGCTTACAACAATCCCACAAGTTTCAATACTTCTTGATTTGTAGCGTAAATTATATCTTTTTTACCGCTAATCAACTTGCAAAACTCTTCAAATCTTTCCCATTTGATAAAATCCATCATATCAAATTCATAAGAATGTCCCCATATATAGAAAATTTGATGGTTTTCAGTCTGCAAAGCGATAAACTTTTCAGCCAACTCAAACATTTTCTCAGGCTCGCAAATATACACTGTCGGGTCTAATCGATGCAAATTTTTCGGTAAATCAAAAGAATACGTGGAAGTAATTGTACGCGCATATTTTACGCCTGTTTGAGTTTTGATAATTCCTGCCACCCTATCATCGTTGTTTACATCGCCGCAGGGATAAGCCATACCACAAACGTCATAACCGACCAAATGCGAAAGCTTTTTTCTATCTTCTTCTACTTGATAAACAATCGTTTCGTCAGCTTCGCCAGTCAAGTTCGGATGCGTCAACGTATGTACGGCAACTTCGTGTCCTGCATATATATCTTTCACTTCCAACGGAGAAACTTTTATGTGATTTACCCACTTTTCGCCAAATTCCCAGCCGCCCTTCAAGCCAAGCAACGAAGAATTTAAGTTAAAGGTTGCTTTCAAACCATATTTATCCAACAAATCAATCAAACGCTTATCCTGCGTTACCCCGTCGTCAAAGCTAAAAGTTACATACTTCATAGTTATCTCCTATTCTTCAAAAGCAACCGTCACATCGCTTTCAAACATACTTGCCGTATATCCTTCTTCCCCATCACGAATGTTCCGCATATAAATAGCAACTATTTTATTGTCGGGGTCAATCCAAAAATACGTGCCATAAGCGCCAGCCCAACCATAGCAGTTTTTTACCAGCGTGCCATACGTTTCGTCTGTAATAACACGAACACCTAACCCCCATACTTGTGGCGGCGGTAAAACTTCTTTTGTGAGCTGCGGAGTCGCCATTGCGCGTACCGTGTCTACATTCAATATACGAGCGCCGTTATATTCACCCTCGTTTAACAGCATTTTTGCGAAAGCAAAATAGTCGTCCATCGTACTTGCCAAACCTGCCGAGCCAGCAAAGAAAGTCAAAGGAAAATGCTCAAATACGCGTGTTTTATCCAACGGTTCACTAACGCATTGTCCGTCTTGTTCCGTCGCAAAACGCACCATTCTATCCCACTGCGTTTCCGTCGGCACAAAGGTCGTATCTCGCATTCCTAATTTATCGAAAATCTCCTCTTTCAAGAATACGTCGTAGGACTTACCTGAAATAATTTCGATAATTCTCGACAAGATATCCAAGCCGATAAACGGGCTATAATCGCTTGACATTTTCGGCTCAAACTCCAAACGGCATTTTGCATAAAGCGGCATCGCCATTTCAAGCGTAGCCCTTTCTTCTATGGGAATCGCCAAAAAATCTTTTGCGCCGATATCCCCAGAACCTATACCGCTGGAATGGGTTAAAAGCTCTTTAATCGTAACCGCCGTTTTTACTTCTATTTCTTCCACGACTTCATCGTTTTTTATTTTTCCAATAAACAATTTGGAAAATTCGGGAAGATATTTTGCGATAGGGTCTTCCAAAGAAAGCAAGCCCCTATCCACCAAAATCATAGTTGCCACTGCCGTAATTGGCTTTGTCATAGATGCCAAACGAAACATGGCGTCCCTTTTTAATGTTTCACTTTGGGAAATATCGGAAAAACCGAATTCTTCACGATAAAATCCTTGATTTTCTTGATACACCAACACCGAAGCGCAAGGAAGCTCTTTTTTTCCTATCACAGCGGATATGTGCGTGCGCACATTCTCTTTCATTTTTTCAAAATTTAGAATTTTCATTATAAATACTTTCCAAGCAACGTTTGCAAAATAACCTGCGCGTAAATACGCACACAAAAATCGGTGGGATGATTCACACTATTTGCCAACCAATCGCGAATAGGCTTACCCGTCTTTTCCATATCAAAAATCACGGAAGTAACCCTTGCCACACTAACGTTTTTATAATTTTGTTGGATTTTTAATAAGGAATCTTCAAAAATTTCTTGATTATTTCTCCAAGTCTTGCATTGACAATTCGGGAGCATTGGCGCAACCAATAAAACATTTCCATTAGGATTTTCCGCCAAATACTTATTCATCATATCTTTCGTGGATTGTATGTAGGCTTCTTCGGGCGTATACGGGTCGTTCATACCAAACGCCAAAACGAGTAAATCCGTATCCTTACAATGCGGCAATATTCTTTCATCAAAAGCATCCTGCCCATTCTTTACCGTCCAACCGCCAACCGCCTTGTTTTCAACCGTAATATCAGCATTGAACTTATCCGCCAAATAATCGGACACCAAACGATACCAAGGGGGCAGGTACGGATTGAGCATACCGCCATACTCCGTTCCCGACGCATTACAGCCTACCGTGATGGAATCGCCATAAAACATTATTTTTGCCTTTTTATTCTTTTGTAATGCTTGAATAAACGGCTTTGCTTTTTCGTCTTGCATAGGAATAAAGCCCTGCCATTTTTCCTCCGTTTGATAACTTACGGCAAGATAATGGCGAACGCCATCCGCTCCTTCCGAATGAAAAATATACCGTTCTTCTTCAAAAGAAAATTCAATTTTTTCGGGATCCGCCAACAACATAACAGGCGGATTGTACGTCTTTGCAAAATACTCGTCCGTATTCCAAAAAGGCAATTCTCCGTCTTTTAAGCGTTTTATGCCCTTGGGCGTAACTACGTAATCTTTCCCTTCTTGATAATCCTTTTCAAGATGAATATCGCGGATAACCACTGAATCACTCAATGGCGAAAAAAGAAAGAGCATTTCCCCTTCTTCGCCGATAATAACACCAGTTTCATCATATATTGTTTTCGTGTCCCAAATAGGCTGCAAATAATTCTTCATTATATCTCCCTATAAAACAAGCCCCAACCGTAGATTGAGGCGTTGTCATTATTATTTTCTCGCAAACTTATAAAGCGGAGCAACGTCATAGTCTTCTCCGTTGATATATTTTGCAAGCGCAATTGCAACAGGCTTAGGCTCACCAGAATGCGCTTCGTCAAAAACGTTGTAGGTTAAGCCAAAGTTATCTTCTCCTTCGCACTCCAAACGGTCAGCTAAAGTACACAATCTAAACAGGAAAATCTTTTTCACGAATGGAAGCTCTTTATCTACGACCTCAAATGCTTTTAAGAATTTACCGCCGATTAGTTGTTTTTCAGTATCTCTTGCAAAATCCGACCAGCCCAATTCGGTATACCATACGGGCATATCCCCTGCGCCAAACGACTGCATAACGCTATACAAACGCTTTTGCGTTTCCAACCAGCCTTCATCAATTTCGCCCGTCTTCAAAGAATAAGGATGGAAATTCATAATTTCAAAGAAATCTTCTTGTCTATCAGACTTCTTTTCACAAACCGAAGGGTACTGTCCCGACTGAAGTTCGGAAAACACCTTCGTCAAATACATGGGTGCACTCTCCACATTCCAAAAACCGGGGAACAGCACTTTTGCATTACTGTTATATTTCTTAACACCAGCGTTTGCAAAATACGATAAATCTAAAACAATTTTAACAATTTCCGCTTGCGTGTAGATATAAGGAGCATTCTCTTCCATCGTTTTCCCAAACGTAAAGCCTTCACGGTGCAAAAAATCACCGCTTATACCGTCTGGTTCATTTGTCGGTTCAAAATAGCAAATATCGGGGAACTGCTCGGCAATCAACTCGTAAAGTTTTCTTTGCACGTTTAAGAAACGAATATATTTTCCCGTTTCCTTTTCAGGATCGGGGACAGCCCATCCGTCCGTGCAATTAAAATCTTCTGGATATAAAAACGACCAAGAGAGCAAAGAAAAGTCCTTAACCCCTTTTGCTTTTAATGCATCCAAATATGTACGCAATTTTTTCGCACGTTCTTCAATAATTATTACATTATCATTGCTATCGCAACGCGCAAATTCATGAAAACGCAACCATACACGCATCGTCGTCGCCTTAAATTCGCCTGCAAAATGTGCAATAATTTCATTAGTCAACCCCCTGTCGAGGTGATCGTTCACCTCGCAGGAAGTTTCGCATAAGCCTATTTCAAAATTCTTACTTATAGACATTTCTTTTTCTCGCTATTACTCTTTTACATACTTGTACAATATCGACAAGTCAGCATCTTCACCTCGGATATACTTAGCAAGCGCAAGCGCCGCCGCTTTCGGTTTTCCGCCGTTTACAGGGTCATCTTTATTATACATAATCCCGAAATTATTTTCGCCTACGGAGATATCTTGCGTCGTGAGCGTTGTCAAACGGAATACCATAGCCGTTTGCACATACGGCATTTCTGTTTTTACCGTATCGTAAAATTCTATGATTGCATCTGCAATCGTTTGTTGGCGGTGTTCTTCGCCCCAATCCGTCCAACCAAATTCCGTAAACCACACGGGCTTACCGCCATCACCGTGATTGATTGCAACTTGATAAATATCATTTTGCAACTGTAACCACGTGTCGGTTACCGTGTCGCTCCCAAACGTATAAGGATGCCAATTTAATACTTGGAAATAATTGTCGGGATCGATATCACTCTTTTCTTGTCCTGCGGGCAATGCGCTCGATTCGATTGCCTTGTAAATATCCTCTAAATAATCAGGAGTCGTCGTAAATCCACAAAGCGAAGGCGTCATTACCTTTGCGTTAGGATTCACCGATTGCACTGCCTTTGTCGTATACCAACACAAATCGGCAATGATACGCGTTTGATCGTATTGCGTATACATATAATTCGCATTTATAATTTCACTGCCTGCGTGCGTATAACCGTTTTTATGGATACAGCCATTTCCTTCGGGTTCATTCGCCGGCTCATAATAATCAACTTCGGGGAAATCTTCCGCAAACGCCATATAAACTTTTTGCTGTAAATCCAGCCAACGGATATACATATCGTATTCTTCGTAAGGGTCAGGAACAACGTAACCAGTCGTCGTAGGATAATCGGCAGGATAGACGAAAGTAGTCGCCATAGCAAGGAAATTTTCTACGCCAGACGCTTTCAATCTATCAATCGCATCGCGCACAATCGCCAATTTCGCTTGATTGTCGATAAGATTATCATTTTCATCCACCAAATACAAATCAGCGTAGTTAATCCACATACGGAAAGATTTTACGCCAAGACCGCCAGCCATATCTGCAATCCATTCGTTGGTAATACCTGGGTCTAATCCCCCACCCATATCACCGAATACTTCACAAAGCCCAAAAAAGCCCGATTTATCAAAATCATAAACGATTTCGTCTTCTTTCTCTTTGCAACCTACAAGCGTACAGGGCAAGCAAAAAACACACAAAAGTAAAGCTATAAATCTCTTCCAAATGTTACGCATTTTTTCTCTCCTTTTTTACTAAAATCCATACGAGAGGCAAGAAACAAAGCGCCGCAATAGGCATACCAATCGTCGATTTACAACCTCTATCTTCCGACGAATGTGCATTCATATCTTTACCTTGGATATTTTCTCTTTCTACCCACGGCTCCATAATATCGGTTACTGCATCAAAGTTTCTCGCATCAATCGTCGTGTTGGAATCCAAATTGAACAACGCAATTTTGGAAAGAGCAATCCTGCCGTCCGTAGCAATTTTTATGTTTTCTCTATCGGCATATTGCAACCCTTTAACAACATAGATGTTTTCGTCAAGCGAGGAAAGCGGTACGCCTGCATTTGCAAACGCAAGCCTTATTTCGTCAGCAATGCGGTAAATTTCCACCGTAGCGCCATTATACAACAACGGCATATCAAACACAATTTCTTCCGTCTTTATTCCGTCCGAAACCGTTGCGCCGTTTTCTGTAAAGACGATGTTCAAGTTTCCTTGAACGTACGTTAATCCACTAACGTCCCCCAAAGTAAATCTTGCGATATGACTTCCTACAACGCCTTTTGTCGTCAAGGTGTTATTCGTTTGTTGAAACGCCGATAACGTATCTCCCTTCGACAAATCAACACGCAACGTTTGCAAATCCTCACCGCCAGCGTACGTAGAAGACGTAAGAGATCTGTCCAAATTGGTAACCGAGAAGTTATCCAAACGGAAATCCACACCGTTTGCACCGTAAACCCCAACGTAACCGTTCGTTTTTACTCCCGTTACTCGTTCACGCACAATCCCGAGTACACTTTCCGGCTCGCTTGCTTCCTTAAAGTGCATCGTTACCGTACCGTCTTTAATGATGTACATAAAGTTATAGGTAGCGGATTTCTTAAACAAATCGTATTCGTTTGAAGGCGTGTGTTCGCTATTCGGTATATAAACGATTTCATTGTCAACGTTTATTGTTCGCGTACAGTTCGTCGTATAATAAATACTCTTTCCGTTATACGTTGCAATCCCCAAGGATTGTGCGTTCGTATAAAGATTTTTAAAGCTATCCGACCCAAATTGCAACCCAAAGCATTCCGCATCGCACGCACCTAAACCATTGGGCGTGTTAAAATACTCGTCTGGATTGTCGTAATAATAATCACTGCCGACCATCGTCACGTCAAAACGAACAATGCAATCACTAAATTTCGTCTTAGGGCCAAAGGAAGAATCTGTGCCCGCATTACCAAAAAGCGCATATCCACTTTCCGCAAAATCATAATTCGCCAATCTTACGTTGCTACCCAAATACCAATCTTTTGCAGGCACGTAAAAGTTATAATATTTTCCGTCCTCGTCTTCAAATTCTCGCGTACCTTCAAAGTTCATCCCCATATCTGCTACGGAATTTTCCGTATAAATGGTGCGTTGGAAGGAAAAATCATCTACAAGCGCACCTTTCCCGCTGCTTGCATACTTTTCTGAGCAAGTTATGCCCCAATACCCTTCCGTAGCGCTTACGGAAAACGACTCTTCCTGTTCATTCACCGTAACAACGAGCGTATTGTCATAGCGAGCCACAACACTCATATTGAAAATACCGTCTGCAGGATTGCTCTCAAGCGTTTTTTTATCCATACTTTCCCCGTCGGAAAGTAGGAGTTCATATCCAGTAAAACCACGAGTAATGCCTACAAACACACCATTTGTTTCTACGCTCGATCTTGCAAGTTCAAAGCCCGTTGCCGTTCCTACTGTCGCACTTGAAAAATCAAAAGCAGCGGACATTTCATATAAGGTAGAAACCTCTGCAGATTTTTTCACAAAGGCATCATTATAAACAACACTTGCCCCAATCTTACTAACGTCAAGCTGACCTACGGGCGCAATGCTTGCCGTTTCCGTCGTGAACGGCGTTAACGCAACCCATTCGGCATTTTTCACCACATTATCGTTATAAGACATTTTTGAAGCGCTGAAATCATCCGCATATACCTTTACGTCATTTTCATAAACGTCAAAGGATAAAACGTCGAAATCTACCCCATAGGTGTTAAAGCCGAAATATCCGTCTTGCACTTCAAAATCTTCTATCGTTGACGTACCAACAACCACGTCACCGTCTTGTATCGTGTATTGGATATCATACGAGCCGCTTTGACGTTGTGAAAAATTTAAAATAATTGTAGCAACGTCTATACTAAACGGCGAATATGCCAAAACCTTTTGTGTGTCTGCGCCATTTCTAAAAACCTGCGTAATTCCGTTTGCGAAAATGAAAGCGCCGGAAGCTTTTTCAAAAATACTTGTCGTAGCGCTTGGCGAACCAAAGGACAACGCATACCAAGCCTCACCGTCGGAAGGAAGACGTTGCGTCTTCACCTCCAATCGACAATCACCGCTTAATCTATAAGCTTGACAAAGAATATGCGCAGGCCAAGAATATTCCGTAGGCTGTACGCGCATCGAAGAATATTCGGAAACTATATTGGCATCTGTTGCAGTCCAAACGTCGTTTAAATCGGCTGAATTGAAGTCGTCCGTATAAACTGTCTGTTCTGCAACCGCAGCTTTAGCCGTACGCAAATTTACTGCGCCTATCGACATAGTAAGCGCGCAAGCAATCGCAGACACCCCTAAAACGATAGAACGTATTTTCTTTTTATTCATCTTTTTTCTCCTAAAAATCAACATCGGGAGTAAACCTTTCTAATAAGAAACGAATACCCAAAGTAAACGGCAACATAAATACCGAGAACATAATACCGATAGTAGCCGCTGTCAACAAGTTTTCTTGATTTTGCGATTGCACCATATTGAACATAAGCCAAGGGATAGTCATTACCTTGTTTTCATAACCCGGCGAAACCGCAATCAACATAGGTTGCAACATAAACCCAAAGACGCTGGTAAAAATTGCAATCGCCCACGTGGTAATCGTTGGCATAATAAGCGGAACGGTAACGGAGAACATTTCTCTAAAATAACTACACCCGTCGATTTGCAACGCTTCTGGAATTTCCTGCGGAATTCTGAGCATTGCACCACTCATTAAGATAACGTTTGTACCCAAACCCATCAAGATGCTGAATACGTAAATAATCGTCCAAATTTGCGTATTATTAGGCAAGCCTACGTCTAACCATTCGTTTGTATTCGCCCCAAACAAGGAAAACAGTTCCGCAAGCAAAACGCCGATATTGCCGTCAAACATACTGCGGTACGACATCGTAAGCGCAACCAATGAAATGACCGACGGCAAATAGAAAATTACGCGGAAAAACTTTTCGCCGTAAACCTTTTTATAGAACGCATACGCCGTATATAATGCGAGTGGGAATATAATGATATTCACCACAATTGCACGAAACGTGTTGAAAAATATGTTTAAATTTGCCTGATTATTTTCTTCGATGAAGAAATCTTTGAAGATATCAACGTATCTTTCAAAAGCGATAAATTCAAGCTCATTTTACATATTATATTCAAAAAAGGTTAAGCGCACCGTTTCAAAATTCATGTACACCCAAAAAATTATGAAATGGCTGACGGACAACGTAAGTAAACCTGCTAAAAACAAGCCTCTTTTCCAATTCGTCTTCTTTTTGATCGCTCTATTATTCAGTTGTAAGGTAGTATTCATTCCTTCCATTGTCATATTAGCCTTTTAAGCGGTAGTATTCCGTCCATTCATCAAAACTCTTTTTAAGAGCCGTGTAAACGCGATTTACGATTCTATCAGCAGCACCATCTACAGGCTTTGTTCTAAATTCGCCAAACACCGTAGAGAGTTCTACGCCCATAAACATAGATACATCTTCGTACAAGTAAATAGGAGATACTTTCGTTGCAGTCAAAGGATATTTGATAACGAAATCATCTGCATTATAATAAATATTAAACGTGGATTTTTGGAAATCCGTCCAAGCATAATTCTTGTCCAATTCGTATGCATTGTAATCGAAAGGACGAACAACACCCGTACCTTTCGTGAATTGCATCAACTGTTCTTCGTTGCAAAGGAACGCAAGGAATTCTTTTGCTAAATCCTTATTCGTTGCATTTACAGGAACGTACATAACGTTATCCGTCTGTACATAAGTAAGTTTCTTTGCGCTACCGTCAGAGTTCTTTTCTGCACCTTCTGCCGTAGGAATAAACATCAGTTTAAAGACGTTTCCTTCTTTCATAAAGCTCTTATACTCTTTTTCAAAGAAGTCGCCGACCAAACAAACGGCAATATTACCTTTTGCAAAGTTTTCTTGCATTTTTTCTTTCGTCATACTACCGTCGTTATTAGAATTGTACAATTTCCCGTTTTCATCCACGATGATTTTACGAACGATTTCAAGCGCGTCCTTATAACCGCTTTGCTTTACCAAATCCGCGCTGGTCATATTGAAGAAATCGTAGAAACAACCTTCATCTACGTACTTATTAGGCGTTGTCGTACCTTGAATTTGCGCCCACCATACGTAGAACAATGCATCATACCAGTTCAAATAATCAACGGAATAGCCCCAAGGCGTAACGCCGTTATTTGCCAAACGCACGTCGGTAAGATACGCCATCAATTCGTTTACGGTGTAAGGTTCATGCGCCCAGGTTGCTCCCGCATTCAATCCTTCTACAATGAACGGGTTACCTTCTTGGTGCGTCGTAGAAAGCAAAATCGTTTCATTGTAAGCAAGTGACAACACCTGCGATGCCCAAGGCATCCCCCAAGTAAGCTCTTCGCCACGGCCGTAAATCTTTTGACGAGTAAACTGCTTCATTACATTTTCGTCAATATAATCTTTAATCTTTTTCTTGCCTTGCGAGGTTTGTACTTCTGTTTCGTATACCGAAGTCAAGTCTTCAACTAAACCATCTTTTACGTACGGTTTCCAGTTCCCGTTCGACATAATAATATCGGGAACGTTATTCTTTAAGTACAAATTTGCTTGATAGGTAATATTGTTATCGGGAATCATGTTATAAGTAACACCTTCTTTGGTTGCGCAGAAATCTTTCAACGCTTCTTCTAACCATTCATCGCCGTATCCGCCGTTGTAATAACGAATCGTCAACGTATTTTCCGATGAGCCTTTCTTTCCGCCGCACGCAGAAAGCGCCCCGATACAAGAACAAGCTATCAATGTCGCTAATGCCATAGATATAATTCTTTTCTTCATAATATTTCTCCTTTATCTCAAAAATTTTAACCTTTAATACCGCCGCCAAGCGACATTTGCATAATTTGTTCTTGGAACACCAAGAAAATTACGATAACGGGAATAATAGAAATCATAATCGCCGCGAAAAATTCGGGATAATGATTTGCATAAATACCCGACGTTACGTTTGTTTGAATGGACACGAGCGCCGTAGAAACCGTCGGATGCGAAGGCAAGAACAGTTGATAGGAAGCATATTCGTTCCAAGAGCCGATAAAGCTCAACATCCAAAGTGTCCCGATAATCCCGA
Organism: Christensenellaceae bacterium; assembly: GCA_045588105.1. Taxonomy (GTDB): domain Bacteria; phylum Bacillota; class Clostridia; order Christensenellales; family Borkfalkiaceae; genus UBA10281. The sequence goes on from JAZNDO010000108.1 coordinate 15,489, forward strand.
TTGCTTGCGGAACCATAATTTTTATAAACACCGTAAAATCACTTGCGCCATCAATTTCCGCCGCTTCCATATACGTACGCGAAACGTTTTTGAATACGGAGTATACGAGCAAGAAATTCATGCCTACACCGCCTGCACTCGACCATATCATCGAAATAAACGTATCGTATATCCCCAAGTCGTTAAAGAACATATACATCGTAGAAGTTGAACCTGTAATGGTAACTAACATCGGTAAAATATGTATAAAATACAATACTTTCTTGCCACGGAAGTCAAACTTCGACAATGCATACGCTGCAAACGTTGTGGAAATAATCCCCGCCGTAGGACAAGCCACACACAATATGATGGAGTTTATAAACGCTTCACCCATTGCGAAATTCTTAAAAATGAAATTGTAATTACTCCATTGTATCTTTTGAGGTAATCCCCAAGGCGTATTTGAAAATTCTACGTAATCCTTGAAAGAGTTAACAAGCAGCCATAATTCAGGGAATATCAAAACCACTGCGTAGATAGAAAATATCACGCATGTGACAATCAGATATTTCTTATGCGCCACTATTCTTTTTGCTTTGCTCATTGTTTATCCCTCATTTTACGTATAAAACGTTTAATACACAATCTTTTTCTACGACACAACTAGTAATAATGTTGCCGTTTTCATCCATGACGATTGCCGTATATCCGTCTTTATTCAAGGTTGTAAAATCAAATCCAACGCCTTTTTCTACTTGCACAGTATAGAGTTCTTCGCCTGCCACTGAATTGATTGTCACGGTGCAATATTCAGCTTTCTTCGCCACAAGCGTAATATCATCCGTAATTGCCGTTTCAAGGTCGAAAGCTTCACCGTCTTTCAGCCAAACGTAACCATCTTCCAATGTATAAGGAGCAACCGCTTTTTCACCGTTTGCCACCGCAACCACTTGCGTCTTTACGCCGTATTGCTTAAATGTTACAAACGAATATCCATCGTAATTATCCGTATCTGCAAAAGTTTTCAATGTTTCTACTTCATACCCTTCTGCACCGACCATAATATTGCGAATATTGTCGATTTGTTCTTGCGTCATACCGCAAGCTTCAATCAAAAACGTAGCTGTTCTATCCGCAAGCGTGTCCCCTGCATAAGTATCCAGATAATCGAAAATGAAATCCACCACTACCGCTTGATTTACCGACTGCCCTTTATTCCACGCACCCGTAGTTGCAAACATTGAAGTATAGTAATCTTTCTTCGCATCATCTTCGCTTGCGCCAAGCAACGCCTTGATAAGCATTGCCATCGTACCCGTTCTGTCACGGCCTACCGCGCAATGCATATCAATAGGATAGTTATTTTTATCCGCAAACACCGACATGATGTTCTTTATACTTTCAAAGCTATTTCGATTGTTAATTCCCTCTCCGTCTTCAACGGTAATCGTACCAGAACAATAATTAGGAGTTTTAGCATCGAATACGAAATATTGTTCCCCTAACCCTAACGGGTCTTGTTGATTGGGACCACTGCTTGCTTCCGCCAAACCGCGAAGATCCAAATCGCTCTTGATACCAAGCTTATCAAACGCAGCTCTACCTGCCTCGGTCATCGTTTCCAAACGAGCCGAACGATAGATAAGCCCTTGCTGTACGTATCCGTAAGCACTTTCAAAACCACCGATATCACGAGTATTAGATACGCCTTCGATTTCTATTGTACGAACGGACGAGTCCGTTTCAAACGAGAAAATAGAAGAATAGGTTTTACCACCATTTTCAAGGTTGGCGATTACCTGCCAGAAATATTCGGTATCGTTAAGAGGATTTTCAAGGACAACGCCCTCTACTTTATCCGCATTTTCTACCTTTTGCACCGTCTTGGTGAACTTGTTATCCAGCGCAATGCGTACCGTATAGGAAGCAACGCCGTCCAAATTATCCGTCCATTTCAAAACGTTGTTTTCGGGATAAAATGCGTCATTTTCCTTGTAAAGCTCTATGAGGCGCGCAACGTGTTCCGCATCGGTTTTATTCACGCAAGTCAAAAATTCTTGATGCCCGTCACTGTATTCAAACAATCCGTTCAAATAGTTCATATCTACGCTTTCGCTATTCCACCAAGCGTTAATTTCGCTCGTATTGAAATTGAGCTTTGCGCCTTCGTAAGGTGTCACCGCGCGAATAGAAGAGGAAAACGCCAAAGGATTATTTTCTGCATTTGCTTTCGTTCTGTTCAACAAACCGCCTACAACACCTGCCGTAGTAACGCCTACACACAAAATGGATATTAAAGTTTTTAATCCTTTCTTCATACCATCAATCCTCCTTTCTCTTTTTCATAATCTTTACAGCAGTTGCAAGCAATAAGATAACCCCAACGCCGCCAAACGATACCGTACCAAAACAGCCTTTTTTACCACTCGAAGAGCTACCGCCTACGTTATCTTGAGAGTCACTTGAACTATTATTACCGCTACTTGAACCTTCCGAAGAACTATCGGAAGAATCATCAGGAGGCGTAATCGGTTCATCAACTTTGGTATATACGACTTTATAGTTCGCGTCGCCCTCTACCGTAATTGTTTGCACTTCCGTATCGCCTACATACAATTTATAAAGATAACCGTCACGAAGAAGTATGTTTTGGTCTAACGTTGCTCCATAAGCAAACTCAAACGTATATACGTAGTTTTCATCCAAGCCTTCGCTTTCAATAACAACCGTGTACGTCGTTTCCACCTTGATAAATTTCGAGGTTAATGCCAAATCACCTGCTATAATGTTGTTTACGAAATCCCATTTTACGTCGCCAACATACCAGCCTTCAAACGTATAGCCTTCTTTAACAGGAGTTTCGGGTTCTGCCAACAAATCGCCAATATGATATACCGCTTCCGTTTCTACGCCGTCAAAGGTAACCGTTACCCTATCCGTATCTTCAACAATAACCGTAATCGTATGTTGCACAATATTACCCGCAGCATCGGAAACGGAGAGAGTTACAACCCAAGCGCCTTCGTTCAGTTTGCCGTCCGTTACAGCACCTTCTTGCCAAAGCACTTGAACGGTGCTTTCATCTACTACGCCATCCTTGTTATCCATAACGTCGATAACTGCTTGGAATACGCTATCTGCAGGTTTCTCTGCATTTACTTCATAACGATATGCGTCTTTACCTTGCCAATAAAGAATAGGTTTCTTAATGTCCCCTGCTTTATAGTCCGCAAAGGCATTATTACCTTGTTCATTTTGAACACCGACTTTCGTTCCTAAAGCATCTTTAGAAAGACCAGTTGCTTTTACAACATAAACCCCGTCAATCGCTACGCTTACAGAAAGCGTTTCTGCTACGTCAACTGCAACGCGAACAGCAAACCATTCGTTTTCCGTCCACAAATAGGATGCGTTGGCAACTTCTTGACCGTTCACGAACAAAAGCACTCTTTCGTTCCCCGTCAAAACATCGCCGATAAACACTACCTTAATACCGTCAAATTCCGTCGTATAATGCGTTGAGAACATCACAGTATTATCGATACTATCATTTTTAAGCAAGAAACTGTAAATAACGCTATCACTTGCCGTAAGCGTACTTTCTACGCTTACAACGCCGCTCAACGTATTCGTTGCTTCTCCAAACAAATCCGTAACCGTCGTATATTCCGCATCTTCGCTTTCTACAATATCAGGCTTAATATTCGTCCATTCGCCTTCATACAAGTAAAGCGTTACTTCCGACAGTACGCACCCCATAAATATGGTGCCGCCTTCAATATGCAGCGTTACGCAACCATAACCTTCTTTCGAGAGCATATATTCGGGAATTGCGAAATGGAAATAGTTATAACCATGCGCATAAGTTACTTGCACTCTGTTATCCAGCTCGTATAATTCAGCCATCGTCTTGCCGTCAATCGTCATTGCCGTTGCAATGGGAGCTTTTAAGGCGGGATTTGCCAAGTTGTTAGCATCCGCATGGTTTACAGTACCATTATCGGGGCCAAGGAAGTTTACGCCAAATTCACCAAACTGCAAAATATTGTTGGAAATACCAGAGCCTAACAAATTGTTCCAACCAGGTGCGATACCGTTATACTGCAACGGAGTCGGATCAAAACTCTCTGCATTGAGCCAATGTCCCTCATAAAGAATATATCTACATGCAGGCAACACTTGTCCCATAAAGGTTGTACCTTTTTCGATGGTCAAGTAGGTATATTCCCCTTCTGCCGCCTCAAGATATTCTTTTGCAACCATAATATACAAATATTTGTAGCCATGTTCATAGCTTATCGTTGTTTTATTATCCTGCAAATACAACTCATAAAGGGATACGCCGTTAATCTTGATACCAGTTGCAGCGGGATAAGTAACCCTCGCGGCTTGATTGGTCGTATCTGCTTCCGCCGCAAATTCAGCCGAGAACTTAAATACGTTAGAAGAATAACCTTCTTGATATTCAACATTATCCCAAGCACCGCTTGCAGGCCCCGAACAGGTTACCGTAGGTTCTTTGCTACTATCAATAAACGACCAAATACCATTATTCAAATATAAAGTCATTTGCGGAATATTTTGTCCTGCAAACGTTGCGCCTTCCGCAATCGTCAGCGTAGTATATTCGCCCGTCCAAGCAATCGTCAACGAACGTTCACCCTTCGTTACGCTACCGCCGATAGAAGTCAAAGAAACGTCGCCTAAAATCACCTTATCCGCAAGCGTTCCAATATCGTCCGTCCATTCGTTTTCATCGTTAAAATACAGCGTAAGGATATTTGCGCTATTTGTTTCTTCCGTGTTACCAAGCGCAATAAACGTCGTATCCTTTGCGGGTACTGTAATCTTATAATCCGCAGGTTGTTCCGTTGTCCAAGCGCCTTCAACTAAATACAAAGTAACTTCCGTATAAGTTATCGTTTCGCCGTTTATGTCCGTAACCGTTGCACCTTCTTCAAAATGAATGGTTGCGTGAGAATAATTTTTATATCCTGCCGCCGCTTGTTCATACGTATAATGAATCCAAAGACCGCCGCCAAGCGTAATTACCATAATCGAATCGTTCTTCGGTGCCCCACCACAAGTCATCGGTACGCCGTTAAAAGTTATTCCAGAAACTGTGCTTGCGTGTTGATTAAACGCCAACTCACCGCTATCAAAATCAAGCGTTACCTGATAGAACGAACCGTTGTCGGCATGGTTTTGCGTAGCCCCTACCCCGTCAATCGTGAAATCAACAAACGAAGCAGGCGGAATTTCCACGTGGTATCCATCGGGTTTGGTTGTCGTCCAAGCGCCGTCTACTAAATACAATGTTGCTCCGCCTAAAGTAAACTCTTTCCCTACGGTATTCGTAACCTTCGCGCCTTCTTCAATTACGAGCGTAGGATGTGAATATCCTTTATAATCATCAACGCATTTATCCGCCGCCAACCAAAGTAATACCTGATTTGCACCCCATAATGCTACGCCGATGCTTTCGCCGTTTAAGCTAAAACCCGTTGAGCTAAGCGCTGTATGCATACCTTCCGTTTCAAAACCCGTCGTATCGTAAATTAAAGAAACACCGTACGCATTAAGACCTTCGCTATATGTGTGATTTAATTCACCGATAGAAACGAAATCAGGACTGTAATTCGTGGTATCTATAATCCCATAATCTTCGGGTTGTTCCGTCGTCCAAGCACCGTTCACCAAATACAACGTCAATTCCGCATAAGTTATCGTTTCACCGTTTACGTCCGTAACCATTGCACCTTCTTCAAAATGAATGGTTGCGTGCGAATAATTCTTATATCCTGATGCCGCCTGTGCATCCGTATAATGAATCCAAAGACCATTATTCAAGGTGATAACCATAATCGAATCACCGCTAGGTGCCCCGCCACAAGTCATCGGCACGCCATTGAAGGTAAGCCCCGAAACTGCTGCCGCATGCTGATTCAGCGCCAATGCTGCACCATCAAAATCAAGCGTAACTTGATAGAACGAACCGTTGTGAACATGGTTTTGTGTAGCAATACCAGTGATGCTAAAATCAACAAACGAAGCATTCGCCATCTGTACATTGTACCCATCAGGCTTCGTCGTCGTCCAAGCGCCATCTACCAAATACAACGTTGCACCGCCAAGCGTAAACGTTTTTCCGCTTTCATTCGTTATAGTAGCACCGTTTTCAATCACAAGTGTAGCGTGCGAATAGCCATTGTAATCAGCCGCACATTTATCCTTTGCAAGCCAAAACAAAAGCTGTTCACCGCCCCAAAGCGCAGGGTTAACCGCCTCACCATTCAAAGTAAAGCCCGCAGACGAAGAAGGCATTACTTGATTACCTGCCGTCGTAAATCCTGTCGTATCGTAAATCAACGACAACCCGTATGCACCCAAGGCTTCATTATCGTAATGATTAAGACTGCCCACGGATACGAAATCAGGGTTATAGTTCGTTTCTACTGGTTTATCGCATACCGCCCAAGCCGTACCATCGAATTGAAAATAGATATCATTTGCAATTTCATAAATATTTGTATCCGTACCGCCGATGTCAAAGGTCGCGCCTGCTGGCAAGCATAATACAGAGCCTACTTCAGGATTTGTCGTAATACACATAATGATACCGCCGCTTGCGCCAATCCAGTTAGGGCAACGGAACAATATATTATTTACATCTACCGCTTCACCGTTAATCGTCATCTTGGAAAGTAAATCGCTAAAATCAGCATCCAAATCGCCGTTTCCGCTAATACCGCCATTGAACTGCAAGAAGGTACCATACATATTTTGAAGTGGATTGTTATTCCAAGCTCCATGAATGGAACTAAAAGATACTTTCGTCGTTTCCTTCGGTGCTTCCACTTCTTTCATATTTACCGTAATGCTATCGATATAATAAGCGGTTGCCGTGCCGTGAACACGTGCACCGAACGTTGCCGATGCAAGATAGCCATTTGCGTCCGTCAAACCGGTCATCACCGCCGAGCTTAACGTAATGTCACACCATGTGGACATATCGTATGCTTCGTTTTGCCACCAACCTGCCGACAACGCAGCGTTGGATGCTCTAAAGCTATCAGACGAACTATATTCAGGCGAATACATCCTTACCACGATACTTTCTACGTTTGCCGCCAAAATCTTAGACGCGCTGAAATCCACGGTTATGTACGCACTGCCCGCGTTTACATTAACCTTTAAGACAGCGCCTTCGCCCGTACCCAAATCCGCAGCGTTTACATACTCAAGCGTATTTGTTCCATACTGACTTACTGAAAATTGACCGTTATTTGTAAGCTCTGTTTCTACTGCCGTTACGTCCGCATTTGCCGTTGTCGTTTGTGAAAAAGCGAACGCTCCGCCAACACTCAAACAGACAGTCGCGCAAAGCGCAGCCATTACGGTAACCAGTTTTTTGGTGGTTTTTCTCATAACTTTCCTCCAAAATTATTTTTAATATTCTAAAGAATATTCCATTCTCATTCTAATTATATCACACCTTACTTTTCCCAACAATGATATTATTTGACAGAAAACTACTAAAATTTGACCTAAAAAAGCAAAAACCTCGCTTTTTATTGCGAGGTTTTATCATTTAATCATTCCAATCAACATACGGATCCTTTGACACTTTATCGTCCACATCCTTCCTATATTTCCCGGGCGAAATCCCGTATTCTTTTTTGAAAGCATTGATAAAGTTATTACAGGAAGGGAAGCCTACTTTGTAAGAAATATCTTCCACGGAAAAGTCAGATGTTGCAAGCAATAAAGCCGCTTGCGCCAAGCGTGCTTGATTGACATATTGCTTTAATGATTTTCCAATATAGTATTTAAACTTTCTTGATACATATTCGTGGGTATAATTGGTTGATTTTGCAATTGCATCCACAGATAAAAGCAGGAAATCCAACTTTTCCAAATTGCGTAATAATTCATTCAGCCAAAGCGGATAGACAGAAAGCCTTTCTTTGCACTGCAAATATAAGTCTAAGCAAAAAATAATACTGCTTTTGTGTTGTGCGTCCAAGGCTTTGCTTTCTTTTTTATTTCCTAACCCAGCCAAAATTTCCGATAGCGCAAGCTGCTGATTGGATGTTATACGATAACACTGTCCGAATGGAGCATTTACAATTTCGTCATAAAGTCCTTCATCGAGAAAATCACAACATTCTTTCATTCTTCCGACGGAAAGATAAATATCACGATGGCGATACCCATTGGGGCCTTCCGCAATCTCGCTATAAAGCGAAACGTCTTCGGGAGAAATAATCAACATATCCCCTGCTTTGATCGTTTGTATCTTTTTCTTCTTCCCTTTTTTTGAAAATAATGTCAAAACAGCCGAACCACTTTCCACGTACATAATCTTAAAAAAAGTATTTCTATGTGGCTCTATCGGCGGATATGTAATAATTGCCGTATATGGACAATTTTCAATTACCTTTGGTGTAAATATTCTCATATATGTTTCCCCTTTAGTCTATTATAGCAAATTTTCTCGCACAAGTCAATGTAAAATCAAAATCGCAGACTGGGAGTTTTTAACAAACTGCCCACCGATGAATTGTCGGTGGGCAGCCTTAAAATCAGTTGAAATATTCGTCAATCTTCGCTTGCAAAGATGAAGTATCCTCGTTACCGTTGATAATTACGTAATATTCTTTCATAATTGCTTTTATTTGACCGTTTTCATCAATCATACCGAAGTTTCCTTCGCCTTCACCAAGCTCTGCGTTATCAAATACGCGGAACGCCATAACCGTCAATTCATCGACAAACGTCAGGTTGTTTGCACTGCCGAGCAATGTCTTGAATACCGTTGCCGCTAATTCCTCATTGATACCCATAGTCTTGTAATAGCCCGAATCAGGATTGCCCCAATCGCATACGCCAAATTCAGAGAAGAATACCTTCGGACTGTCCGTATCTCCACCGGCTACAGCAATTTGATACATTCCGTTATTCCAAGCCACCCACATATTTGCATAATTGCTATTCACTTCTGCGGTTGTCTTCGTGCTTCCGTACCACGTCGTTTTCGTTACAATCTCGCCGTAGTACATTGTCGTATCTTCCGCCTTAAACCAAGGAAGATAAGGATGCCAGTTCAAGCAAGTAAAGTAATCGTTTTCATCGTTGGTGTTTACAGGCGTAATACCACTAATTGCCGTAGGCGCAACAGCATCGTTGATTTGTTCATACATCGCATTCAACAACGTATCACAATACACGCCGTTGGTATCTATCGGCGAATTGCTATTTGAAGCAATATTCGTCAACGCAGGCGTTGTAACGTAACCCGCATCGCCAACTGCAAGCGTCATGTAATAAGCTACGTCCGTTAAAATCTTCGCCATTTCATTTGTTGAATAATAGCCACAGGTATAGGTACCGTCAGCATACGTACCGCGCTTATGAATCAAGCCGTGGAATTCAGGTTCGTTAATACCTTCAAAGTAGAATTTAACAACGTTGTCCGTCCAACCATATTCCGAGTTCCAAGAATCGACTAATTCGGCAAACAACACATAATAATCATATTGTGCCTTCAACCAAGTTGCATAAGCCGAAGCTTCGGTTGCAGGATCGGGAACGGCATGATAATCTTGATAAATAAACGTATAACCGCCAGCCAAGTATGTTTCTGTGCTTACCCACAAATAATTATTGTTTGCATCTTTCACATAGTAGCAAGGATAATTATACGGCATCATAAAATTACCGTTTGCAAACAAAATTTCTTTCACGCCCCCGTCAATCAACGACTTCACGTGCGATTTTAACGCATTCGTATGCGCCGTTCCAAGCGAAACAACGTTACCTGCCCCAACACTACCCATTTGACCGTTTACCCAAACACGGTAAGACGTAACGCCTAATTCTTGCGCAACGCCAGCGAGCAATGTGTCGTTTGCATTTTCCGTGCCATCGCCCCATACCACATAGTTAGGTTCACCCAAGCCGTATTGCAAAGACGAGCCAAAATGCTCATCCAAATAAGCCGTTGCTAAATCAAAGGAATACACGCCGCTATTTTCGTTAATCGTCACAGCTAACTTAATACCGTTAACAACTACTGCTTTAGGATTTACCGAAGACGTAATGGTATACGCATCTCCGTTCAAGGAAACAGAATAAGCATTTTCATATTCACGCCCAGTTACTTCCGTGTCCGCAAACAAGTTTCCGTTGCTGTACGTCAATACCGCAACCGAATCAATATACTGTTGCAAAACTGTCAAAGCGTCATCTGAAAATTCTTCATCTAAATCGCTGTACGCCATTCTTGCAACGTCATAAATCGTACGATTCGTCTTCAAAACGTCAGTTAAGCCGTAGACGGTAACCGTCTTTTCGCCAATCGTAATCGCGATATAACCAACGCCGAAGAATTGCGTATAATAGTTGCTACTCTTCAAGTTCGTAAGCGCACCGTAATACTGAATGTATCCGTCCGTTTCATAGGTCTTCTTGTTAAAGATACCGTTTTGATTTTTATCGGTATCAAAGTTGGAAACGTTTACATATTTGGATGCGGAGCCTTCACCTTTTTCTTGTGCAAAGTATTCTGCAATGCTCATACCTGCCGCATCAAACAATGCTTTCGGCGCAATATACGTACCCGTCTTAATGTTCGTTTCTCCATACTTGGAAACCAACGCGTTATAGCTATCCAATTTGATTCTGCTTTCAAAACGAATACCGTAGTTTCCGTCATTCGTAATACGAACGGACGCACCGTACATCGTTTCAAACTCTACCGCTTCGGTAATTACAACCGTAGTCGTTGCGCTTACCTCTACGTTTTCTCCTGCATAATATTCCGTACCGCCAATCGTCCAAATCAAAGGACACACTGAAGATGCATTACTGCTAATCGCTTCCGAAAGATATTGTGTGTCAATGATTTGCGTACCGCTGAAACGGTTGGAAACGGAAATTTCGCCATACTGCACCGTAACAACGATAGGCGCGTTATCGTGTAACAATCCGTCATAGAAATAATGCGTAGTAGCAGGCAATGTCGCATTCATAAACTTCGCGCCCGACTCAATGGTAACCGTATATACGTCGGATGCCATAAGTCCGTCGAAAGGAATATAGAAATACAAGAAAGTTGATGCCGCATTATAACCGATATATGCGCCCTCAATGTCTTTCGCCGCAACGCCGTTTACCTTAAACTTGCTACCGATATCAAGATAATCCGTTGCCATATTAGAAGTAACAACCATACTTCCTAAATCCGCACTATAAGAGAACAAACCGCAGAAACCGTTAGCCGGCTTACCCGCATGGTTTTCTTGACCGTAAGTAGTAGAATAACCGTTATAGTCGTAGTTATTCCACGCAATTTGAGAGAATGTCACAGCCGTGCGCGCAGGCTCTTCCGTCGTCCAAGCGCTTGTGAAATAGAACGTAGTTGCAGAAAGAGCATAGCCATAAACTTCTGTGTTCTTTTCAATCGTCAAAACTTCACAAACAGGTACATAAATGTAAAGATACCCTGCGTATAACAACGAATAAGCACCCTCTACGTCTTTCAAAGCAACGCCGTTTACCGCAATATGGTTACCCACGCTACTTTCTTGCGTAATCAAGTTTGTTTCATTAGAGTATTGACCGTTATCATCAGATATCAATTCACTATATCCAATCAAAATCGATGCACCGCCACTCAAGCCGTATTTCACGTCAAATCCAACATAGTCGATATTATTCCAAACAATAGAACTATACGTTACCCCTTGCAAAACTTTCCAACCGTCAGGTTGCGTTATCGTCCATGCACCATCTACCAAATAGAGCGTTGCTCCGCCAAGAGTGAACGTTTTTCCGCTTTCATTCGTTAAGGTCGCCCCGTCTTCAATTACAAGCGTAGCGTGCGAATATCCATTATATCCTTCAACGCATTTATCCTTTGCAAGCCAGAATAAGAGCTGTTCGCCTCCCCAAAGTGCAGGATTAACCGCCTCACCGTTCAAAGTGAAGCCCGCAGAAGAAGCAGGCATTACTTGATTGCCCTCCGTTGTAAAGCCCGTCGTATCATAAATCAACGACAATCCGTATGCGTTCATCGCTGTGTTGTCATAATTGTTAAGACTACCTATGGACACGAAATCGGGCGAATAGTTGACAACATTCAGCGTATCCGACCAAACGCCGTCCTGCAAGTACAAAGTCGTTGCAGGCAAATACTGCGCCATAAACGGCGTACCCTCTTCAATCGTCAACGTCGGAACGGGATAATCTTCCGTTGCAACCAAAGCCGAAATCGGCATTATGAAATAGAAATAGTTTCCGCCGTGAGCATAGGAAATTTGATAGCTGTGATCTGTCTGATACAATTCATAGAAGCTCTTGCCGTTGAATTTTACCATTTTCGCCGTCCAATTTGCAGTTGCCGCAAGATTGGCGTTGTCCGCCGTACCGCTTGCGCCGTCCAAAATCGACGAATAAACAATAATCGTATGGCTCGTCACGCCATCAGACCCCGTTAAGTTATTCCACGTGCCGCCTGCCCCGATTGCAGAAAATTCTACCGTCGGTTCCATATCAGGTGCAACCTCTACCCATTTTCCGCCGCTAAAAACAAGCTTTACGTTGCCCAAATAATGATTCATAAACGGCGTGCCGTCTTCAATCTCAAAAATTGCACCTTCCGCAAGATCTGTTTCGGGAATTGCAAAATAGAAATAATTATTACCGTGCGCATACGAAATTGTATACGCATTGTTACCTACATAAAGCTCGTAGAAGGTCTTACCATTGTATTTTACCATCAACGACGTGCGATTCATCGTCGCTGCAAGATTAGTTCCGTCTGCCGCATTGCCGAGCGGATTCACGTCAAACGCCAAAATATTGTTACTGACCGCAGATACAACTTGGTTATTCCAACCGCCCGCGATAGCAGTATAATTCGTCGTTGCCGTATGTGGTGCAGTCGTTACCCAAGACCCATTTACGTTATAAAGCGTAAGTGCAGGGATTTCTATATCTCCGCCAAACGTTCCGCCTTCCGCGATTTCAATAATATCATAGCCCGACATACCGCTCAAAACAATCCATTTTTGACCGTCCCAGCCCGCAATATTGCTTTCCGTTGCGGAATAAGTCGCGTTCGTTTCAGAATTCTTATACGTAATTTTGGACGCTAAATCCCCTTTATTCGCATGATCCCATGCACTCTCACTCGAATATTGCAATAAAACTTGATTAGAAGAGTTGAAGGCAGTACTACCCCAAGGGCCTACAAACGTAGCCATTTCCAATTCTACAGGCTTTTCGCATACTGCCCAAGCTGTGCCATCAAATTGCATGTAGATATCTTGCGTAATTTCATAAACATTCGTATCCGTACCACCGATATCAAAGGTTGCACTTGCAGGCAAGCACAACACCGAACCCACTGCAGGATTCGTGGTAATACACATAATAATACCGCCACTTGCACCAATCCAATTAGGGCAACGGAACAATATATTATTTACATTTACCGCTTCACCGTTAATCGTCATCTTGGAAAGCAAATCACTGAAATCCCCATCCAAATCCCCGTTTCCGCTAATACCACCATTAAACTGCAAGAAGGTACAATACATACTCTGATTGGAATAGTTATTCCAAGTTCCATGGATAGTGCTGAATGTCACCCCCACTTTCATATTGACGGTGATGCTGTCAATATAGTATTCCGTTGCCGAACCGTGAACACGCGCACCAAAGGTTGCCGAAGCAAGATAACCGTTTGCGTCTGTTAATATACCCATCATCGAAGAGTTCAAGCTAATATCACACCACGTAGACATATCGTAAGCTTCGTTTTGTAACCAGCCAGCCGACAATGTGGTATTGGAGCCTCTAAAGCTATCGCTTGCAGTATATCCAGGCGAATACATCCTTACTACAATGCTTGCTACGTCAGCTGCTAAAATTTGTCCTACGCTGAAATCTACGGTTATGTACGCACTACCTGCTCCGTTAACGTTTACCTTTAAGACAGCGCCTTCGCCCATACCTAAATTCGCAGCGTCAACATACTCAAGCGTATTTGAGCCGTATTGACTTACGGAAAATTGACCGTTATTTGTAAATTCCACTTCTGGGTTCATATTGACGGTAATGCCGTCGATATAGTATTCCGTCGCCCCACTATTTACACGTGCGCCAAAGAATATAGGATTCGTCAAATACCCATTGTCATCCGTCATGTATGTAATAGCAGCCGAAGAAAGCGTTACGTCAACCCAAGACGACATATCATAAGCCGACGTATTCATAAGCCATCCCGCCGACGTATCAGGATTTGAACATCTAAAGCTATCACTCCCCGACTTAAACCCAGGCGAATAGATTCTTACGACAATGCTTTCTACGTCAGCCGCTTTAATGTTCCCTACACTAAAGTCAACAATTACGTAAGCACTCGCATTAGCTGCAATCTTTAAGACGGCACCTTCGCCCGTACCTAAATTCGCAGCGTCGACATACTCAAGCGTATTTGCCCCATACTGAGTTACGGAAAACTGACCATTGTTCGTGAATTCTGTTTCCAAGTCCGTCGCAGCGTGCGTTTTCGTTGGTTGCGAAAAAGCGAACAAGCCACTTAAACCCAAACCAACGAAAAAGAAAACGCTTAATGCAATCATCGTTATTTTCTTAGATAATACTTTCATCGTCACTCCTCCCTTAATAGTCAAAGTCGCCCCAAGGGTCGTCTTCATAATTGTCACCGCTCGCCGTGACAATGTCCACATTGTTGAGATAAACGATTTTAACCTCAACTTCCTCATATCGTTTCAGCATAGTTTTCCTCCTTTTGAAAAAAACACTTACTTTTATTACATTTTATCAAACGATAATGCTACATTGTGATTTTAACAAATTAAATTATAAAATACAATAAAATTTTTTGAATAAAAATATAAATAATTTGACCTATCGTTACGTATATCAAACAAGATATTCCTTTATTTTTCAAGCATTTTTAGTGAATTAACTATAAAAAAGATTAAACCTCATTTTTTTCTTTTTTTTCGCATATTCAGACACAATTTTGACGCCACTTCGCCGATTTTTCGCAATAAAAAACCGACTATTTCGTTTGAAATAATCGGCGTAAGTTTCTTGTCTAAATATTTGTTTTTACTTTTATCGGCATTGATAACATTAGGAAAAGTGATAGTTGGCATTTGGGGGAATTATGGGGAATATATATTGCCTTGTTATCATTAAAAAGCGTTAAATCCCCAAGAGTTTAACTCTTAAAAATTTTTTTATTAAACTTTAATTTTTTAAATCGTACTATTATTTTGATACAATTTTCTATATTTCCCCGGCGTTATTCCAAACTCTGCCTTAAATAAATTTATGAAATTGCTTGAGGTATTAAAGCCCAATCTTTCCACTATATCTTCTATCGTACAATCTGACGCTTCCAACATTGCCACTGCTATAGATAATTTAGATTTGTTTACATATTTCTTTAGAGGCATTCCCGTATAACGCTTAAAACGGGAACTTACGTAGCTATGCGAAAATCCCGTTTCCTTTACCATTTCCTCAATAGGCAATGTTAAAAAAGACTCTTTATCAAGATTTCCTAAAAGCTTTCTTATCCATTCAGGGCAATTATTAAAGCACTCTTTTATCGCCACATATTGCCCCAATATGTATATTATAATGCTTTTGTGAATCGCTGCATTTACTTTGGATACTGGCTCAAGCATTATGGGCATCATCATATCTGAAATCGAAGATAGCGTAGAAGTCGATAATCTAAAAATTATGGGATACTCACCGTTCGTAATACTATCATATAAATCGTCGTTCACCAAATTACAACACGCACGCATAAGTTCTTCCGTGACGTAAATATCCTTATGTGAATATTTGCTTTCACTATTAATGTGATAGTTGTGTATGTCTTTAGGGATAATTATAAATGCATCCTTCGCTTTTACTACAACTTTTTTTTACTCCGCTACTGTTTCTCGAAAAGAAATCTATCGTTGCTCTACCTTCTTCAATATATGTAATTTTGAAAAACGTCGATTGGTGTGGCAATCTCGGCGGCATAAACCATACAGCCACATAAGGATTATTTTTTATTATACTTTAGTCAAATCTCTCTACTAAATAAGTTGTTTTTCCTATTTTTTGCAATTCTCGTGTCGCCATTTTATATTTTCCTTCCTAATTCTATCTTGAAAGAAGAATTTAATGTTTTATTATATGGGTTTTCCGTGAACTTGTCAAGAACTTATAAGGCCCCAAGATAAACTATCATTTTAATAATATTTGTCAACATTAGACCACACCCCGTTTCCATTTTGCTATTTTACAAATTTTTAATAGTCTTGTAAAAACATTTCAAGCAATCCGTCAAAGTCTTCTTCAGTCATTCTTGAAAGGTCGGGATAACCGTTTACAAAGACTTTAAAACCTAATTCGTTTTCAATTTTAATTTCAATCATAAAAAAACCTCCTTATCTATTAACCGTAGAAAAAGGAGGTTTTTAGCATTTTTATAAAATTTTTTCTTGAGGAGTATCAAAAAGTGTCTTAGTTGTCAATGGTATGTGATTTTGCTAAAAACACCAAAAAATAAAATTTAAACGCAAAATAACATACTTTTTCCTTGACAACACGCCCCTTTTTGATGGTAAGTGTGCGTGGATTTTTTCAGCCGAAAAAATCCCGTTATATTTCTCTTTTGTTGGTGATTTGTTGTGGTTTTACCACTCTTTCTTGGGTTTTGTCTTCCCCTAATCTTCTTACAATTTGAGAAATTTTTAGTTATTATTTATTTAATTTTGAATTTATTGTTCAGAAAAAGGAGTTTTTTATGAAAAATGCAGTAATTTATGCTAGATATTCTAGCGACAAACAAACCGACCAGTCTATTGAAGGTCAACTTCGCGTATGTTATGATTACGCTGAAAAAAACAATATCAATGTTGTAAAAGTTTACGTCGATAGGGCTATGACGGGAACTAACGACCAAAGAGCCGACTTTCAACGAATGCTCTCTGATAGCGAAAAAGAAACGTTTTGGGATTTGGTTTTAGTTTACGCTATTGACCGTTTTGGTAGAAATTCTATTGAAATCGCCGTTAATAAGCAACGGTTAAAGAAAAACAATAAAACGCTTATTTCAGCAACCCAAAGAACGTCTGAAAACATTGATGGCACGAAAAACCTTGACGGTATTTTACTTGAAAACGTTTATATAGGTTTAGCCGAATACTACTCTGCCGAACTTTCTCAAAAAGTTAAGCGTGGACTACTCCAAAATAGACTTAACGGCAAATTTTGTGGTGGACAACTTCTTTACGGATATAAGTTGGAAAATCAAAAAATTATAATAAATGAAGAGGAAGCACGTATAGTTCGTTATATATATAAGGAATATGCAAGCGGTATCCCTCTTAAAAAAATTATTTTATATTTAAAAGAAAAAGGTATTTATCACAAAGGCAAGTCGTTAAATTACAGTAAAATCTATCATATCTTGCGTTCAAAAAGATATACTGGCATTTGCGAAATAAACGGTGAAACTTACACGAATATTTATCCGCAAATTATTCCAAATTCGCTTTATGAAGACGTACAATTAGTTTTGAAAGCAAATAATCTTGGTAGTCATAGCACTGCGGTAACATATATCCTTAGGGGCAAGTTAATATGTGGCGTATGCAAGGGACACGTAAACGCAGAATGTGGAACGTCTAGAAACGGAAACGTTATACGGTATTACAAATGTATGAATAGAAAAAAGAAACTTGCAACGTGCGATAGTAAAGCAATACCGAAAGAAAAACTTGAAGATTTAGTATTTAAAACTACAAAAGAAGTCTTGTTTAACAACGAAAATTTAGAAATAATCGCTAAAGCAATATTAGAAAGGCTTGAAAAAAATAACTCTGGCAATTCAATTTTAACAACACTAGCGAAAGAAAAAGTAGAAATTAGCGGATATATTTCAAATGTAATGAGCGCTATTGAACAAGGAATTATTACTAGTTCTACAAAACAACGACTTAGCGAATTAGAAGAACGCTTGTCTAAAGTCGAAGACTCTATCGCCGTAGAAACTATGAAAATGAAAAATCAACTCACTGTCGAAAAAATAAAAGAATATTTTCTTTCAGGTAGCAGTAAAACTTTTTATAGAATTGCACGGAAATATATTGATAAAATTATCATCTATGATAAAAAGATTGAAATTTACTATAATTTTGGACAAAGAAAAAACCCCGATTCAAAAAATCGGGATTTTTTTGAGCCTAGTGGTTCGACTAGGACTGACATGGTGCCGCTGGTCGGGGTCGAACCGACACGGTATCGCTACCACAGGATTTTGAGTCCAGCGCGTCTGCCAATTCCACCACAGCGGCGTTTTTTGTTTTTATTACGCTTGATTTTTAACTGAAAATGTGTAATAATAGTTAAAAACGCAGATCGCTTAATTATAATATCACATACTTTTTAAAAAATCAAGGGTTTTTACGCCCTTATTTAAGGAAATTTTATGAACGGACTTATTTTAATTGACGGAAACAGCTTAATAAACAGAGCCTTTTACGCAACCCCACCTCTTTCGACAAAGGACGGTAAGCCAACCAACGCGGTTTACGCCTTTATTAATATGCTTGTAAAAATCATAGGCGACATTAATCCTAAGCATATTTTGGTTGCTTTTGACAGAAAAGAGCCTACCTTCCGTCACGGAATGTACTCCGAATATAAAGGCACGCGCAAGCCTATGCCCGAGGACTTAAGACCTCAAATCGACCTTTTAAAGGACGTTTTGGACGTTTTGGGTATTTCAAGATACGAAAAGCCCTCGATTGAGGCGGACGATATTATAGGCAGCGCGTCAAAAAAATTCAATGAAAATACTGTTATTATTACGGGCGATAAGGATAGCTTTCAGCTTGTAGACGAGACTACCTCAGTTTATTTTACAAGAAAGGGAATCAGTGAGCTTGAGGTTTATTCCAACGAGAATTTTACCGAAAAAACAGGGATTTCTCCCCTTCAGATTATAGACCTTAAAAGCATGATGGGCGACAGCTCAGACAATATTCCCGGTATTGCCGGAGTCGGCGAAAAAACCGCCCTTTCTCTCGTGCAGACCTACGGCTCGCTTGAAAATCTTTATGAAAACATAGGTGAGCTTAAGGGTAAGCTTAAAGAAAAGGTTGAGAATTCTAAGGAGCTTGCATTTTTATCAAAAACACTCGCAACAATAAAAACCGACGTTGAATTACCCTTTGAATTGGACGATTTGACATTTGAATTTCCTTTTTCTAAAAAGGCAAGGGCTTTATTCGTTGCCTTAGAGCTTAAAAACTTGCTTAAAAAGGAATCGCTTTTCAAAAATGACGGCGACGAGCAGGTTTCTTTTGAAACGGGTGAAAGACCTATCCCCGAAATTGAAGAAATCAAGGCAAAAGAAGGCTTGCCTAAATTCAACTCCCCTATATCCTTGTTTATTAAAGAGCATTTACATCTTTACGACGGCAAAAAGGAATACAAAATTTGCCTTAGAGAAAGCTTTTTTGACGAGGGATTCGACTATGAAGTGGGTATAAAGCTTTTAAAGCCTATTTTTGAAAACCCCTCGCAAAAGCTGATTGTTTTTGGCAAAAAGAACCTTAAAACCGAGCTTTTTAAGCTTGGCGTCAGCTTAAACGCAGACTGCGAGGACGTGGTTATTCAAAAATACCTCGCCGACTTTTCGGGCAGGGAGGAAACGCTTTTAGAGGTCATTGAGGAATATTCTCTCCCCTTGGACAGACCTGCTTTTTCTCTTTGGATGATTTTTGAAAAGCTCAGCGAAAAGCTCAAGCAAGAGAATATGACTAACCTTTATAAGGACCTTGAGCTTCCGCTTGCAGACGTTTTGTTTGAAATGGAGAGAAACGGCTTTAAAATTGACGTCGCCGCGCTCAAGGAAACGACTTTAAAATACGAGAAGATTATAGCCGAAATGCTTGATAAAATTCAAGCCCTGGCAGGCACGCAGGTAAATCCCAACAGTCCCAAGCAATTAGGCTCTGTGTTATTTGAAAAATTGGGCTTAAAAGCAGGCAAAAAGACTAAAAGCGGATATTCTACCAACGCCGAGGTCTTGGAAGCAATTGCCGACCAACACGAAATAGTTCCGCTGATTTTAAGATACAGACAGGTGCAAAAGCTGTATTCAACCTACTTAAAGGGCTTTGCTCCGCTTATCGACAGCCGTACGGGGCTTATTCACACTTGCTTTAACCAAACGCTCACGACTACGGGCAGACTTTCCTCAAAAGAGCCTAATTTACAAAATATTCCTGTAAGAGACGATGAAGGAAGAGAGCTCAGAAAGCTATTTATTCCATCCTTTGAAAACGGAAAAATCGTAGGCGCAGACTACTCTCAAATCGAGCTTAGACTGCTCGCGCATTTCAGTCAGTGCGAGCCGCTCGTAAACGCATTTAACAGCGGAGAGGATATTCACACCTTAACCGCCTCGCAGGTTTTCGGCGTTGCCATAAGCGAGGTCACACCTCAGATGAGAAGAAGCGCAAAAGCGGTAAATTTCGGTATAATTTACGGCATTTCAGACTTCGGCTTGGCTACTCAGCTTAAAATATCCAACAAGCGCGCAGGCGAATATATTAAAAAATATTTTGAAATGTACCCCAAGGTTAAGGAATATATGGACTCAAACGTAACCTTTGCAAGGAAAAACGGCTACGTTGAAACCTTGCTTGGAAGAAAGAGATATATTCGTGAAATCAATTCGCCCAACTACAATTTACGCAGCTTTGGCGAGCGCGCGGCAATGAACATGCCTCTTCAGGGCACAGCGGCTGACGTAATAAAGCTCGCAATGCTCGGCGTTGCTAAAAAAATCAAAGAAAAGGGGTTAAAATCAAAGCTCATTTTGCAGGTGCACGACGAGCTTATCGTAGACGCGCATCCGGACGAGATTGAAGATGTAAAATCAATTTTACAAACGGAGATGCAGTCAACCGTTAAGCTTTCCGTTCCGCTTGACGCCGAGGCAAAGGTCGGCGAGCGTTGGTTTGACGCAAAATAGCCTATGAATAAAATAATTGCGATAACGGGCGGAATTGGCTCAGGCAAGTCCACCGCTCTGAAAATAATAGAAAAGTGGGGCTATAAGTCGTTTAGCGCGGATAAAACTTATAAAGAGCTTCTTGAAGAGGAGTCGTTTATAAGGGAGGTTTCCTCAGCAATGGGTATTGCCCCCATTGTCCAAAACGGGCGTTTATCCTTAGATAAAAGCGAAATTTCAAGGCTTGCTTTTAACGATAAAGCAAGCCTTGAAAGATTAAATTCAATAACCCACCCAAAAATTATGAGCGCGATGCTTGAAAATGCAAAAGCCTGCGATGGGTTAGCATTTTGCGAGGTTCCGCTTTTATTTGAAGGGGGCTTTGAAAAGCTTTTCGACTGTATTTTTATCATTATGAGAAGGGATGAAAAAAGGTTTTTTGACGCATCCGTTCGCGACGGAAAATCAGTTGAGCAAATTAAGCAAATTGCAAAAAATCAATTTGATTATGCAAAAATAACGGAAAACGCGCATACTTTTATTATATATAACGACGGTGACGAAATCGCCTTAGCGGAGAAAATAAGGGTTGCGATTGACAAAATTAAAGCTTAAAATTTTAATATCCGTATGTATAGCGTGCATTTTTGCGGTTGCTTCGGCCGTGGGGGTGCGCGTTCTTTTTCCTCGCAAATATTATAATGAAATCACTTCGGTTTGCGAGCAAACGAATATCCCAACCGATTTAGTGCTTGCAATCGTTAAGGCAGAAAGCTCGTTTGATAAATATAAGGTCTCGCCAAAGGGCGCTATTGGGCTTATGCAAATTATGCCCGAAACAGCAGAATACGTATCCGAGCTGTTTTTTGCAGGCGAAGACTTTGACCTGTATGACGAAAAGCAAAATATTCTGATAGGGGTGACTTATCTCGTCTATCTTTTCAAAAAATTTGAGGACAAAAAAACCGCCCTCGCCGCATATAACGCAGGGGAAGGACGGGTTTACGAGTGGCTCAAAAACCAAAATTATTCAAGTGACGGAAAAGATCTTAACACTATACCCTTTAAAGAAACGGATAATTACGTAAAAAGAGTGTTATCCTACCAAAGATTTTATAATTTTATATATTAACCTTATTTATCAACAGCTTTACTGAACGCCGAGTATATCTTGGCGTTTATTTCTTTTATCTTGTCAGCGTCAAATTTCAATATTCTGTCGTAGGTATAAAGTCCGTTCACCTCGTCTTCTACGTCGCTGAGCTGAGTATATACCGTTGCAGACAAAAGCTCGTCCTCAACGAGAGGAACAACCTCGTTTAAATACAAGCCTTCGTAGGCCTTTTGAAGTCGATTTTTGTCGTTAAACGACTTATAGCCGAACTTTTTATCGGTAAACACGTGGTTTTCAACCGTGTGTGAATACCCACCGAACTCAGTTAAAGCAAGTATTCGCTTACCGTCGTTTTTCATTTTAAGCTTTCTGAAATATATATGCTTACTCGTAAGGTCGCCACCGCCTACGTCTTGCCAACCGCTCGCGTGGTCGTAAAGCCTTGTCGGGTCGTATTGGGATAGCATCCGCCAGGTTTCGTATGCAGAGAACTGCCCCCAAGCCTCGTTAAACGGAGTCCAAAGACATATCGAAACGGCATTGTAATGCGTGTCGATAAGCCCCACGGCTTCTTCATAATAAAACAACCTTGACCTTGGGTTACCTCTCTTTCTTCTCTTAAAATTTTTATCGTTAAGGCGCAAATTCAAAAACGGACAAAGAACGATTTGCATCATTGAATATTTATCCCCACCGTTTATCATATCCTGCCAAACCAAAACGCCTAAAATATCGCAGTAGTAATACCACAAATACGGCTCTATTTTAATATGCTTTCTCAGCATATTAAAGCCCAAATCCTTAATGCCTTTAATTTCGTTATAATAAACCTCGTTAGATTTTGGAGTGTAAATTCCGTCGTGGAAATACCCTTGGTCTAAAAGACCGTTATGAAAAATAGGCTTGCCGTTTAAGCCAAAGCATTTTTTACCGTTTATATCAAGCGAAGAAAACTCTCTCATTCCGAAATAACTCTCGACCTCGTCTTCTCCGCACTTAAAATACACTTTATATAGCTCAGGGTTATCTGTCGTCCACAGCTTTGGGTTTGAAAGCCTTGCTATAAGTTGATTATCGCATATATTATCATATGAACATACGACCTCTTCACCGTCTTTTACAACGACCGACACAAGGCTATTCCCAACCTTTTCAAACTCAAATTTTACAGTTGAATCTTTAAGGCAAGGAGTTATTTTAACTCGTTTGAGATACTCGTTTGGCGTACTTTCAAGCCATACAGATTGCCATATACCGCTCGTTGCGGTATACCAAATGCCCCCTCTTTTATATTTTTGCTTACCTCTGCCGTAGACGTCGGAATCTGCGTTATCAGTAACCAAAACGTACAATTCGTTTTCACCGTCTTTTATTTGAGAAGTAATTTCAAAGGTAAACGGAAGATAGCCGCCCAAGTGTCTGCCTACAAATTTTCCGTTCAAGTAAACGGTTGCTACTTGGTCGACAGCGCCGAAGTTTATAAAGACTCTTCCCTTGTTAAAGCCTTCTTCTAAAACGAATTTGCGTTTATAATGCAAAAACTCATCTTTTTTTAGCTGTCTTTCAACTCCCGACAGCTTACTTTCGGGGCAAAACGGCACTAAAATTTCACTGCACAATTCCGACAGCATTTGTTCGTCTTTGGTTATCGCGTAGTCCCATTTGCCGTTTAAGCAAAGGTAACTGCTTCTTTTAAACTGAGGTCTTGGATATTCTTCGTGAGGAATTATTCCGCTACAAAAGCTTGGTGTAATTATCATAATATTCTCCTATGCGAAAGTATATCATTTTTTAATTATATTTTTCAACCGTTTAAAGCTTTTATATTATTTTTATTGACATTTTTAATATAAAATATTAAACTTTTATTATGAAAGGAATAATTTTTACAAACGCGTACGTAAATACGGGCGATATAGCATTTCAACCCGACAGATTAAAGCAGGAATTTGAAAATCTCGGTGTTGAAATCTGCGTTAAAGCAAACGACTTCTTTCCAATCAGAATTGAGGACGGAAAAATCGCTCACAGCCTTGATAAATACGACTTTTGCGTTTTTTTGGATAAGGATAAATACGTTTTAAAGGCGATTGAAAAGTGCGGTATACCCGTTTATAACGCCTACGAGCCAATAACCGTTTGCGACGACAAAATGCTAACCTTTTTAGAGCTTGCAAATAACGGTATTCCTATGCCAAAAACTTTGCCGGGACTTCTCTGCTTTGACCAAAACGCAAAAATAAATGAAACAACGGTTGATACGGTAATACAAAATCTTGGACTTCCGGTTATCGTAAAGGAATGCTTCGGCTCGCTCGGTAAAGGCGTGCATCTTGCAAAAACCAAGGACGAGCTTTTTGAAATCTGCAATAAGGTAAAATCAAAGCCTCATCTGTTTCAAGAGTTTATACCGTCAAGCTACGGCAAGGACGTCAGAGTTATAGTCGTTGGCGACGAGGTCGTAGGAGCAATACTCAGAGCTTCTGACAGCGATTTCCGCTCTAATATATCGTCGGGGGGACACGGAGAAAAGTTTGAGCTTAGCCAAGAGCTAAAGGACCTTGCCTTAAAAATAACAAGGCTTCTCGGTTTAAAATACTGCGGAATGGACTTTCTATTTGGAAAAGACGGCGAATATTTGGTCTGCGAGGTCAATTCCAACGCATTTTTCAAGGGCTTTGAAAGGGTAACTGAAATAAACGTCGCTAAAAAATACGCTGAATTTATTTTAAAGGATTTAAGTAAAAGCAACGGAGCAACGCATGAGTAATTTTATAAGAAAGGTGTGACATTGCCTAAATAATATAAAACGCGATACCAAACGGTATCGCGTTTTATATTATTTTACTGTTTTTTCTTAGTGAACATTTTAAAAGCAATTAAAAGCCCAACGACTATAACAGCAACGACCAAGGCCGCCAAATAAATATTTGCGTCAGGCAAAAATGATTCGGTTCCGTCGTCATTTACAATAGTTGGCGCATTTCTAAGCACTAATTTGCCTATCCAAGGGCCTATAACGCCTGGCAACAGAACCTGACAAATAATTCTCAAGCCTTGGAACATTCCGGCTTTATTTTCAGGTATCTTATCTCTTATAAGCGCGCCGAAAACTGCCATACCGGCAAGATATCCGCACATCATAAGCAGCGAACCGATAAACACGGGCGCAACGCTTTTGAAAACGAACAGCACCATATAGCCCAAAATAAGTATTGTCATTGATAACACCGATGATTTTTCAAAGCCCCATTTATCGTAAAGTCTTCCGTAGAAAAAGGTGAATACCGAGGCTAAGATAATTGCAGGGGCCATTATTAAAACGTAATTTTCCATTTCTAAAGTGTATTCGTAATAAATTATAAGATACGGCATAAAAATTTGTATCGAAATTCCGAATACTGCAAAAATAATCAAGCCGAAATATAAGCTTACGTTTTGCTTTATAACCGACGGCTTAAAGCCATAAAAAATATTTCTAAAATAAGAAGCGTTTTCCTCGGTTTTTACTGTCTCGTCCTCAATCAGAAAACAACCTGTAATACCTATTAATACGACGGTAACGCCTATAATTATATATATCGCAGTCCAGCTTGAAGCAAGGTTTAAATCAAAGGACATAAATCCTCCGAAAACAACGAGTATGGCAACTAAGGGCATCATAGAATTAATACCCTCCATTTTGCCCCTGTCTTCACTTGAAACGCTTTCAGTCAGCCATGCGTTAAAGCACGCGTCGTTCGCCGTCGAGCCGAAAAAGGTCATAACGCAGTCCATTATTATAACCAACGAAACACCTATAGAGCTTGCTGAAGCAACAGCTCCGAATATCCTGCCTATGACGTCCTTTCTGATAAACGCAAAGCTTAAAATGGTTATTCCCCAGATTATATAACCGCCGCAGATAAAAACCTTCCTTTTTCCTATTTTGTCGGATAACGCGCCTATAAGCAGGGTTGTAAGCGTTGCCGTGACTGCGCTCAGCGACACCATTAAAGAAATATCGTCTACCGACGCGTTAAACATTTTGTAGATAAATACGTTGAAATACATATTTTCCACAACCCACGCAACCTGACCTATCAAGCTGAATACAGCTAATACAATATAAAATTTTATACGTTTATTTTTAGTCATAAATTACTTCCTATGTAAATTTATGCAGACAACGTAGGTAAGCCCCTCGATATCAAGCTCTTTTACTATAATTTTAACTCTTTAAAAAAATATTAAACCTAAGTAAAGCTAAAGCTTATACGATTTCGTGAGCAAATTCCTCCACGTTTCTTCTGCTTGCGTGCATTTGCGACGGGGTTGCCTGCTCTGAAGGATAGCCGACCAGCATCATACATTCAGGCGTAAGCCCCTCTAAATTTAAGGCTTCCTTAGTTTTTACGGGGTCAAAAGCGCAGACGTACAAGCTACCTAAGCCGACCTCTTTACTTGCATACATAAGCGTCGTAGCTATAATGCCTATATCCTGCGACGTAAATTCCCTTCCGTTTGCGTGATTATGCCAACGCTTTTCATCAATTGAGCAGATTACGAAAACAAGCGGAGCGCCGAAAAAATTATCTCTGCCCGGAGTAAGCTTAGCAATTCCCTCGGGGGTTTTAGCATAAAAAATCTCGTAAGGCTGATTATTTCTCGCCGTTGGAGCCTTTTTGACCATGTCGAGAATCTGAGCAATCTTCTCATCTTCTACAGTGGTGGAAGCAAAGCTTCTGACTGAAAATCTCGTATCGCAAATTTGTTTAAAATCCATAATTACATCTCCTTTATAATTATTATATAATTATTTGTTGCCGAATGCAAGTCAGTTTTAAAATTTTACTTTACTTTTCACCCGAAAATATGGTATTATTTTGTTATGAGAATTGATAAGTTTTTTTCAGAGATTGGCAAATTTACAAGAAAGGAATGCGCCGAAAAGCTTAAGAAAGGGTTAATCACCGTAAACGGCGAAACCGTAAAAAAGGGTGACTTTAAGGTTGACCCTCATTCCGATACCGTTTGTTATAGCGGCGAGCCGATTATTTACAAAAAGTACGCCTATATACTCGTTAATAAGCCTACAGGCGTAGTTTCAGCCACCGAGGACGGCAGTGATAAAACTGTCGTTGACCTACTTCCACCCGAAATGAAAAGGCTTAATTTATTCCCCTGCGGCAGGCTTGACAAGGATACCGTCGGGCTTGTAATTCTGACTAACGACGGAGCGTCCGCGCATAACGCCTTATCGCCTAAAAGACACGTTACAAAGAAGTATTATTTTGAAGTAGCTGACGAGTTTTCAGACGAAGACATAACTGCAATAGAAGGCGGAATAACGCTTGCGGACGGCTACACGACAAAGCCATGCGAAATTGAAAGGCTTAACGGAAAATCGGGATATATAACCTTAACCGAGGGCAAATATCACGAGATTAAAAGACTGTTCGGCGCAAGAAAAAACAAAATTACTTTTTTGGAGAGAATTTCCTTTTCTAAAATAACTCTCGGAGATTTGCCAAGAGGCGAATGGAGATATCTTACCGAAGAGGAAGAAAAAATTTTCACAAATACTTAAGTCTATACGTATAAAGCCGTTCCTTCTGCCCATAATAAAGGCAGGAGGAATTTTTTATGAAAATTGCAAACATAATTGCTTACGTATTAGTTATTGTAGGCGCGCTTAACTGGGGACTTTTCGGTCTTTTAAACTTTAACCTCGTTTCCTTCGTATTCGGAGGCGCAAGAGTTATGGGCTCGGTAGTAATTTATTCGGTAATAGCCGTTGCTGCTTTATGGCTTATCGTATCGCCGTTTTTAACCGAAGGCAAGCTTGCTTTAACACGTGGCGAGGATATCTGATAATAAACTTTAAATAAGCATCTGCCCGACAATAGGCAGATGCTTATTTATTTGACTTTAAAAATATTTATGCTATAATACGCATAGAGGCTTTTATGAAGATTGCGGGAGAAATCGTTGGCGTATTTGCCATAATTATAAATTTTTTGATATATCAGCAAAAGGACAGGAAAAACGTACTCAAGGTCAAATTGCTTTCCGATATAAGCTGGGCGCTGCATTACGGCTTACTGACTGCGTTTTCGGGAATGGCCGTTTGCGCCGTTGGTGCGGTAAGAGAAACGGCCTTTATATTTACCGAGGACAAAAAAGAAAAGCGTAAATATTTTTTACTTTTCTTTGCCTTGATTGCGGTAATCACCTCTGCTCTTACAATGAAGGACTGCTACGGTCTTTTACCTGCTCTCGCATCCTTAATTGCAGTGTTCAGCTATTGGCAACAAAACCCAAATTTAACTAAGCTGTTGGGTATACCAATTTCAATTTCTATGCTTATATACGATATAATGCGCTCTTCAATTATGGGCATCACAAACGAGATTCTCACACTCGTTTCTATAGCCGTTTTCTTTATCCTTAAGAGGGAAAGAATTGAGAGCGATAAATAGCACTTTAACATTTTAAAAACGCCGTATAAGTCGTTTAACCGACCTATACGGCGTTTTTCGTTATACTTTATGCTCTGCCGTTATGGCTGATGCCTCCGCAGAAGTAGATATACGCGTTTGTAATCGCGCCCGTTTCATCCAATACGTTTACGGTGCCGCCCATGATTGGGTCACCGGTTTGATACGGTGAGAAAGCAAACACGATTGAGCCGTCGCTTTGCAGCCAGTTAACTCCGTCGTAGGTTGCAATCTTCTGTCCGAATTGGAATCTTACGCCTTCGTGTACGATACTCGTGCTGATTTGGTGCTCGTGTCCTACGTATATACTGTCGCAGCCGATAGCAACCATCTTCTTAAAGATTGCGCCGTTAGTATCCCACGCTCCGCTATACGAACCGCCGAGATAACCGATATCGCCCTCTTCTCTGTCAGGGTGCTGGTCAATATTTATAACGGTTTGGTTAGGATATCCGTACTTTTTAAGAGCCGCTGTAAACGCTTGAATTTGAATATGGAAGGCAAAGGAAATCTTAGTTTCGGGACTATGTGTGTTTATAAGCGAGCCGAGGCTTTCAAACCATGCAACCTGGTCGTCGCCAAAGCCGGCATAAGTTTTCATTTGTCCGTCTTCCGTAGACTGACGGCTTGGTGAACCGCATCCGTTAGAGTCCATCATAAAGAACACTCTGGTAAGTTTTCCGCCCTGCGCTATACCTACGGTATAGTTGCCGTTACCGGTTAAGGTATTGCGCTTGAATAAGCAGTGTTCAGCGTTTTCGTACTGTTCACATTGCCAAGCAACGCCTTTTTTACTTTCGTTATCGTGGTTACCGAATACGGGCGCCCAAGGAATTTCAAAGCTTTCCATAACGGCTATAAGCTTCGTAAGCGAAGCGCCGCTATCGTCGAATTTGCCGTAAACGTTATCGCCCGTCATTATAATAAGGTCGGGCTGAACTGCGTTTACAGTTTCACGAAGATAATTTTCAAGTCTTACGCCAAAGTTTTCGGGCGCGTAGTAGCTAACAGATATATCGGTTTGATTTTGCGATGAGTCGATAATCTGAGTATCGGTAATTTGTAAAATTACGGGATTTTTACCCTCTTCAACCTCTACTACGAAATCGGGAATAGTAAGTGGGTCAATTTGAGTTGCAACCGTAGCTCTGCACTCTTCAACGGTAGGTCCGTCACCCTTGTTTAAATCGTATTGATATTCAACTACCA
This sequence comes from Christensenellaceae bacterium, assembly GCA_045588105.1. Lineage (GTDB taxonomy): Bacteria > Bacillota > Clostridia > Christensenellales > Borkfalkiaceae > UBA10281. The sequence goes on from JAZNDO010000108.1 coordinate 45,343, forward strand.
ATTCGTATTCTCCGCAAGGAATACCCTCGAATGCTCTTGCCGTTAAATCGTCAAGAGGAATTTCGTCACCGTCCTTTGAAATAATCTTAATAGATAAGATTTCTAAAATCTCAGACGGGTCCTTTTCGTTCAAATCAAAAGAAAAGCTTGTCGTGGAGGTTGCTTCATAGGTTACCCCTAACGTAGGCGTTCTAAGAGCTGAGGTCATTTTAGAAGCCTTCTTCTCTATGACGAAGTCATCTTCGCCTATATTATACGTATAAGTAACGTGAACGGTATAATTCGTTAAGCTCAAAAGTCCGTCAAAGGTTCTTTGCTCTAAATCGTCGATTACAGTCTTGTTTTTGCCCTGAGCTAAAACGATTCCGGTTATTTCGCCTATTTCATTAGGGTCGTTTTCTTCAACGTTTAGAATAATTGACCTTGCAGTTGACGTAAGCGAAATACTAAGCTCCGGAGCCTCTAAAACAACTTCGCCCTTTGAATCAGATTCAGACTCAGAAGCGCTTTCTTTACTGCTTGAATCACTTTCCTCTTTTACTGAAGAGCTGTCTGACGTGCTGTCAAAGTGGCTATCGCCCTTGCTGTCTGTCAAGCTTTCGGATTCAAGCACGCTTTCGGAATCACTGCCCGAGGGCTTTACGGTATCTCCGCCCATATCGCAACCGACTAAAGTGAACATCATGAGCGCGATAACGGAAAAAACCGTTATGAAAAATCTTTTCTTAAACATTATTTTCTCCATTATATATTTTGATTTTTATGAAATTGCAATATCTCTGAAATAGATAACGTTGCCTTGAGCAATTACGAACGCCCATTCCGTACAGCTCGTGCCTAAGCTTGAAATATCAACGGTATAGGTTGCCCATTGGTCGTAAACAAGCTCAAGCTCGGGTAAAACGTCAGCCTTGTTTTCCTTGCTCATATACTTAATATAGCCATCCACGGTACCGTCTATCACAGGCTCGTTAGCGTTAGGCTTAACTCTTATAGCAAACTCGCCGTAGCCGTTAAGTAAATTCTTTGACGTAGACGGAATATAAACCGTAAAGCTAAAGGTGCTCTTGTTAGCTAAAAGAGCAGATTTTACGTAAAATTTACCTTGGCCTATTGCCGTTATTTCGTAAGCGTTATATCCTGCAATTGCAACTCTTGCAAGAGAAAGATTGCCGTCTATAGTCAAATCAGTATCGTACTGAAGACCACTGACCTCAAGAGGAGGCTCAGGCTTAACGGGTTGGGTCTACGCCGTCGCAATAATAGATATACGCGTCGACGATTGCGCCCGTTTCGTCCAATACGTTTACGGTACCGCCCATAATTTCTTTACCGCCGCTGAACGGAGGATAGCTGCCTACAACCTCTCCGTCCGGAGTAAGCCAGTTACATCTGTCGTAGGTAGAAATCTTTTGCGAGAATTGGAATCTGACGCCCTCGTAAACAACGCTTGCGCTGTTTAAATGCTCGTGACCGATGTAAATACTGTCACAGCCTATTGCAACCATCTTGCGGTAAACGACAAAGTTGAGGTCCCAAGGTCCCTTAAGGTCTGCGCCGAGATAACCGAAATCACCGTCCTCCTTGTCGGGGTGTAAATCTATATTAATAGGATTATCCTTAGTTCCGCTGTTTGTAAATCCGTACTTTTTATAAGCGTTTTTGAACATGCTTATATTGATATGGAAGGCAAACGAGATTTTGGTATCGGGCGAAAGCTCGTTAATTCTCGCTCCGACCTCTTCAAACCAAGCAATCTGGTCGTTGCCAAAGCCTACCGACGAAGTAGTGTGTCCGTTTGCAAGAGATTCGGCGCTTACCGCCCCACAGCCGTTAGAGTCCATCATAAAGAATACTCTCGTAAGCTTATCGCCCTGTACTATACCGACGGTATAGTTGCCGTTTCCGGTAAGGGTTCTTTGCTTGAAGAGACAGTATTCGGAATTTTCAAGCTGCTCGCATTGCCAGTCTGCGCCCATCTTACTCTCGTTGTCGTGGTTACCGAATACGGGCGCCCAAGGAATTTGGAAGCTGTCCATAGCCTCTATAAGCGCTAAAAGCGAGGTTCCCACATAGTCAAACTCACCGTAAACAAGGTCACCGGTAATTAAAATAAGGTCGGGATTAGTTGAGGTGATAGTTTCACGAAGGAATTTAAACAGTCTGTCCTCCATCCTTTCGGGGGCATAGTATGTCTTATCAACAGCTCTTCCGCTACGTGCCTGCATAGCGTCTATAATTTGAGTGTCCGAAAGCTGTAAGATTACGGGATTCCTGCCCTCTTCAACCTCAACGGTAAAGTCGGGAATGCTCAACGGGCTGATAACGGTTGCGACGGACAGTCTGTATTCCGCGCTGTTTAAGCCTTCGCCCTTATTTAAGTCGTAATCGTAGCAAACCACCAACTCGTATTGACCGGTTGGAATATCCTCGAAAATTCTTGAGGTTAAATCGTCTAAGGAAATCTCTTCGCCGCCGTCCTGCGGAATAAGCTTGATAGCGGTTATCGTCATATTGTTCGACTTATCGTCTATTTCAAGCTCAAAGGAAATGCTGGTTTCGGACTCTGCGGTATACGTAGCCGAAACGGAAGGAACACGCATCGCAACGGTATACTTTCTCTTCGTATACGTATCGGAAACGTCACCGTCGCCAATATTGTAGGTATAAGTTATCTTAACAGTGTACTGTTCACCGCTGTAAAGACCGTTAAATTCTCTCTGAGATAAATCTTCAACGTTAATCTTATCGTTTCCCAAGGAAAATTCAATTGCCGTAATTTCGCCGACGTCGGAAGGGTCGTTCTCTTCCTCAACGATTGTAATCGATGTCTCTGTTGAGGTCAAGCTGAAATTAAAGGTCGGCACAGTGACAGCAGCGGATGAATCGCTTTCTGAAACAGACTCCTCGCTTTCGCTTAAGTTTTCTTCACTGTCGCCCACATCACTTTCTTCGCTTTCGAAGTAGCTGTCGCCTTGACTGTCTGTCAAGCTTTCGGTATCCAGTACGCTTTCCGACTCGCTCGATGAGGTCGGATTCGTCGTGCTCATATCGCAGCCTGCTAAGGTCGCAAATAAAAGAGCAAAAGACAACAAAAATGCAATTAGAAATCTTTTTTTAACCATTTTTTCTCCTTTTCGTTACTTATAATTCATACAAGAAGCCGAAGGCTTGCTTGCAAAAGATTCAATTTCTTATGATTTATTTTAAGCTGCCAAAGAGCTTTCCTCAGCAGACTCCGAGGCCGATTCGTACGAAGAGCTCTCCGACTCGCTCGCGCTGTCGTTTTCGCTCGCACTTTCCGACCGGCTCTCGCTTTCGGATTCACCCGGTACACTTGAAGCCTTTCCTTTTACAAACGTACTGATTTTTGAAAAAGCGTCCTTTGAGAATGGACTCGTTAATCCGGCGCTCATAAGGCTTCCCGCAAAGCCAAGCTCGGCAGCGTCGTTTTCAACAATCGTTGAATAAATTTTTCTTCCTGCCAAACGGGAGCTGTCTGTCGCTACGTAAAGATTGAGCGCAGCCACACCCGACGTAGCGTAGCTTATATAATATACAGGATGCTCCGCTACGACTAAACGCCAATAATGATTGATATCCGTCAAGCTGTTTACAAACTCAACTCCGCCGTAGTTAGCGCAAATTTCGTTCATTTTAGCATCAAAATTCTCATAAGTGTATTGCGACACGTCGTTCGTGTATACGAAATACTCAAACTCATCTATCATGGTGCTGACGATAACGGTAGACAAAATGCCCGACAATTTGCTAAGCTCTAAGCCCTTGAATACGTTTTGAGAAAGCTTATCGCCTAAAAACTCAAGCAAAAGCATCTCGTTACCCTGAGAGTGAACCTCGTTCAAGTCCATTGACGCAGAGCCAAGACCTTGATACATACCGGCGTAATAGTGACCTATTTCGTGGGCCACGGTAAAGGCGTCCTGATAACCCGGCCCAAAATAACAGTAAGATTTTTCGTAATAAGGCAAATTGACCGTAAATGCCGACGCGCTTGCATTTTGACCGTCTGCAAACATAACGTTCTTATTGTCAAACGCGTGAGTTAATGCCACCTTTATATTTGAGGAATCGTAGGAGCTTACGTATTCCTGCCAATAATTCGTCGTCGTTTTATTGTAAGCCTTGGTACCGATATCCTTAATTAAATCGACGTCACCGTCGGATAAATTCTCAGCGGCAGTCTCAAGCTCGTCCTTTAACGCCGTTACGAGCGACGGAAGCTCTTTGCCTACGTTTATTCTGAAGAGCTCAATCTTAGAAGAGTCGTAATCTCTTCCGTAAATATATTCGCTCGCGTAATCGTAATAGTTACTAAAGCCGTACTCGACCGCTATCTTATTGTTTTTCTCAATTATCTGCTTATAAATGCCCGTAGACTCGGTTAAGCACTCCTGCGTAAAGCTACCTTGCTCGTCATAAGACTCCTTTTTTGTCAAAAGCTCTCCGTACTTAACCTGAAGCTCTGTAACCTCATTTTCCAAGGATACGACGGTTTTTGAATATTTTAAAATTCTGTTCAAATCGTCCGCATCCATACCGTTGAAGAAGCTGTTTGTGCCCGAAATACCCTTTGACTTCTCCGACTTGTAAATGTCTTGCAGGGCTACCATATATTCGGCGTAAATGTCGTTGTACGCGCTGCTTGCAAACAGATAATTTTCCTTGTTCGTATTGCTGGACGTATCGGCAGCATAATGTACGTAAGCCACGTTTGCTTGCGTTGCGACCTCGTAATATGCGTAAATAAACTCATTCCACAAGGTCACGGCAGTCGCATCGCTCGTGCCGTTTTTAATAATTTGATTTTTTGCAGATTGTAAAGCGCCCTTCGTTTCACTCACCTTAGCCTCGCTGAGCGTATAGCCCGGCAAGCCCTCTACAGGCTCTATAACAGGAACGATTACAACCCCAAAGCAAGAGGCTGAAAAGCATAATAGTATTAAGGTTGAAACGATTGTAAGAAATATCTTTTTAAGTCTGTTCATAATTCCTCTCAAAATTATAGTACATAATTTTAAACAGTTTATACATATATATTAATATAAAAAACCGCGTATGTCAAGATTAAACTTAATTTTGTCTGTAATTTATCAAGTTTTTACATTGTGTTGACAATTTTTGCATTTAACTATATACTGTATTTATCAAATTTCAGCTTTCAATTTTATGATAAAGATTTTTTTAAAAAAAATACCCGACGAAATAAAGGGGAAAATATTCTGCAAAAAGCGAATTGAGGAAATAAATTCCTGCAATAACGAAAAGGTTAAGCTTCAAAAGTTTTACGCTTGGCGTTTGCTTGAATACGCTGCGCGAGAGTTGGGCTTTAAGCCTGAGCTTTTACAGTTTAACAGGTCAAAAAACGGCAAATGGAGTTGCGACGCGTTTAAATTTTCCATTTCGCACAGCGGCGGCTACGTTGCTGTTGCCATAAACGACGGCGAAATTGGAATTGACCTCCAGGCAGACGCCTCGGTTGACTGCAAAAATTTTGCAAGGAAAATCTTAACCGCAAAGGAATACGGCGTATTTTCCGACTTGAAGGACTCACACAGAGAATTTCTGCTTGAAAAATGGACGCAGAAGGAAAGCATTTTTAAAATGCTTGACACCCCCTTGCCGATATCTCAAATCCAAACCGATTGCTACCCTACCGCTACGAAAAAACTGACCTTAGGCAACGAAATCTTCTATTTAAGCTGTACCGCAACCGATTTTACCGTAGAAACGGTTGGAGCGTAAAAGCTTTTAAAATAACAAACCGACCTTAAAGGTTTGCCCTGTTGGGCAGACTTTAAAGGTCGGTTATTTGTTTTATAGGGAAAACGATATATTCAACAGTAAGGTTATTCCGTACAGCACAACCAAATGTAATGGGTAGAATACGTAGAAGAAATATTTCATTTTATATTTACCTCTCTCACCCGAATACATAAGAAGAAGCGGAATACTTAAGATTGCATATTCTTGAAGACTGAAAGCAGTATAGTGCAAATTAATAGCAATAATAACGATAGCAACCGCCGCCATAAATACGCTTAAGGGAATACAGTCTATTTTCTGAAGAAATTTCTGATTTTCGTCCTTTGGGTCAGCGTGAAAAAGAGATACGATAACGGGCATCATGCTTCCCCAAAAGCCGTAGTCTATATCAAGCACCTGATTAAGCGCGTAGGTACAGGCAATGCTCAAAGCAAAAATTGTAAAAGCAAGCGCACTCATTATCCAATTTTTAGCAAACAGCTGCTTTTTAAAATACTGAAGAGCGTATATCATTAAAATCGAAAGAGAAAAGGTAATAAAGATGCTCATCATTAAGCTTTTCTCTGCAACGTAATATACAATCTGAAATATAACGCCCAAGATAAAAATGTTTCCAAAATAATTGAGCTTATTTTTCGTATACTTACACCCTTCCGCTATCATAAACGCGAAAATCGGATACGCCAATCTTCCGATTATACGCATTGGCATAAAGTAGTTGAAAAGCATTAAGCCCGCATGGTCAATCACCATAAATACAGCGGCCAAAAGCTTTAAGGTGTTTCCGCTTAAAATTGCAAATTTGAAATTCTTTTTTTCCATAACCGTGTAATAACCAACCTATACGGGCGTTTTTATTGCCCTTTACTAAATAATCACTCACCAAGCGAATTAGGCCCGGCGAGTGTTTTATACTATAAAAGCTGCGGAAGCTCTTCGCCTTTTTCCATTGCCGACAGAATAGCCTCGCATAAAATCAAGCATCTCGGAAGATGGTAAGGTCCCTTCCAAATAGAGCCCTTTTGAGTGTGCGACACAGTGCCGTCGCGGTGAAGATATCCGTACCACTCGCCGTACTCCTTATCCGGGAAATGGGAGAAAATATAGTCGTGCAATCTATTATACCACTCCTCGTAAATAGGCTCGCCGGTTATATGAAGCGCAGTAAGAGTTGCTATCAAACACTCGTTGTGTACCCACCAAAGCTTCATATCATACTCCAATTGCTCGCAGGGACGGTTGTAAACGTCTACGTAGTAGAACATTCCTCCGTGCTCCTCGTCCCAACCCCTTTCAAGTGACCATATAAGCATATTCAGTGCCTTTTGCAAAAGCTCTTTATCTTGAGTTAAGTTAGCGTAATTCATTAAAAACCAAGAGTTTTCAATGGTGTGACCGGGGTTTATCGTTCTTCCTGCCGGGTTATCCGATATACTGCCGTCTAAATTAACAGACTCCAAAACGCACTTTAAGTCTTCCTTGTAGTGAAGATTTATCATATCCGAAATTACGTCCTTAATAACTCCGTCGTAATAGTCTTGTCTTGCAGGATTTACCCTTCTCATCGTTTGCGCCGAGCTTACGAGCACCATTGGGTTTGCGTTTGAGTGAAGACTTCTAACCTCCGCGTTTTCCTTCGGCGTAATTTTAAACGGGTCAACGCTTGCATCCTTATAAATGGAATACATAAGGTCGAAATATTTTTCGGCAAGCTCCAAATCCTCTTTTCTGCCTCTTAAAAGGTAATATTCGGCAAAGCCTACCACCAAAAAGCTTTCCGAGAAGAAATATCTGCGCTTTCTTATATCTCTGCCGTCCCTGGTAACGGTAAAAAACATTCTTCCGTCTTTATCTATGCAATGCTTTCTTATAAATTCAGCGCCGCTGTCCGCAGCGCTCGCCCACTCGTCGCGCGCGCCGTAAACGTTGCAGAGCTTTGAAAACGTCCAAAGACATCTTCCTTGAAACCAAACGCTCTTGTCGTCGTTGTAAGACCTTCCGAATCTGTCAACGCTGGTTATAAAGCCGCCGTGCTCTTTGTCAATAAGGTCTGATTTAAGCCAGAAATCAACGACGTCGCGCATAAGATGATTGTGATAAAATTCCTTTAATTCTACAATTCTTTTTTTATCCATATTTTACCTCATTTACCCCTTTTTTCATAGTAAGCGCGATACAACGCGTTTAAATTTCTTGCCGACTGATGCATTGACTGCGGGCTTAAAAAATGCGAAAACTCAAACGTTATATTTTTCGTCACGAAGGGCTCTGCAATTTCAAGCTTTTTGCGAAGCACGTCAAACGCAATCGGCGGAAGGTCGCTTCTCACGTCTCTTTCAAAGGTTTCGGTGTTTGACCAAAGCTCTATGCCGTGCCTGTCTGCAACCGGCTTCATCTCCGAGAGATATTCGGCGTAGTCGGTTAATAATACCGTTCCGTCCTGAAAGGCGCAAATATCTATATCCTTGCCGCAAACGCTCCAAATCCTATCCCACTCGTCTGCCATTTGCTTTGGCGAAAGCGGGTCGGGGAAAACTCCCTTTCCTAAAAAGAACGGACTTATTAAAACGAGCTTATCCGGTGTTTTCTGCTTGCAAAGCGAGGCTAAGCCGCCCATAGTCTGTTTAATGTTGAATACGTCGTTTGCAGTTTCGTGCGGTATATACCAGCCCTTGAACGAGGGTATATCACCATATCGAGAAAGAATTTCGTCTACGTAAAGCTTGTTGTTTTCTATCTCGCCGACGTAGTCGCCGTCGTTCCACGTAAGATTGGAAATATAAAGACCTATAAAGACCGACATATCCCTTTTGGTCGCTTCATTTAGTATAAGCCCCAAAAAGTCCTCGTTTTCCTTCTTTAAGGTAGGAAAGATTTTTGAGGGATATACGCTTTTTGAATAAAAAACTCCCCTCATAATTATCAGAGTGTCTATGCCGACTGCCTTCATATTGTCAAGGTCTGCAATCCATTGCTCGTCAGACCAGTTTTGTGAGGGCATATCGTAAGTTATTTCGTCAATAAACGTGCCCGTAATAGGATAAATGCTTTTTTCTTTCATAACGTGGCTCCTTTAAACCTAAGACATTATAGCACTCTTCAGCCTGTTTTTCAATGTCAAAAAACAAAAAACCTTGCGTTAGTAAAATAATGCAAAATAACTTGTAAACAAAATGTTAATTTTGTTAAAGCATTTAACTAATTTATGCTCGGATAAACGGTATCCTACATGCACAACTGCCTAAACGGGCATTTTATCGCGAATCAGCTTAGCGACTCCGTCCTTAACTACTATGGTTGCAACCTCTGCCCCCGTCAGCCTGTCGCAAATGCTTACGTCGCCTATCTTAAGCGAGAATTCCTCTTCGCTTAGCGAAGGATTGTACAGTCTTGCAATTATTTCGCCCTCGCCGTTTTTATGCATATTGACGAGAGTCGGGTTGCCCTTTAACTCAACGCCCTTATAATCGGCGCTTTCATTGCCTACGGGGAACACGTTGACAGCGTACGGCTTTTGATTAAACTCCTCCGCCATACTCGTCACCTGACTGACGTCGCCTTGATACAGTCTTAAATTAAACTCGTATCTGCCGCAGTCTATTCTCGTCAAATATCTGTCCTCGGGGTACAGCGGCTGATTCGGAATCGGATGGAAGCAGTACCCTGCGCCCCTTAAAAGCGTTAGATACAGATATCCGTCTTGGTATTTGCCGGAGTAAATTCCGTCGTTTATTATTGAGAAAACTTTTCCGTCCTTTTCAATTCCAACCCACTTTTGGAAGGTTACCTCGCAAGAGGGCTTTTTCTCCCAAACGTATGGGCCGTCACCGACCAAATCTCCGCCCAAAAACTCGCTTGGAACGGGTATTTTTACTCTTAAAAGCTTGTTCTTTTCGGCAAACTCCGCAATAATTTTGACGTCCGTAAAATCAAAGCCTTTATATTTTCTGATTTGAGCCACGACGTTAGTATTATCCAATTTATACAAGCCCTCGTAGCCTGTGAAAAGGTCGCCGTCCTCAATTATTCTCTCAGAGCCGATTGGGCTTGTTAGCGCGCAGAAATCTTTTACCTCTTCATCGCTCATTTTAGTAAGCTCACGTGGATTTTTACCGACCGCCTTAAGCTCCTCCGCGCTCATTGCCCAAGGGTCTGCCGTGTCTTCATAAAGCTCGAAAATCGGCTTATAGCCTAACTTTTCACCTATATCGCACTCCTTAGCCTCAATGGCAGGAACTCTTTTATCCGCAGTCACCTTGATTTCAAACCTCGTTAAGCTAAGCGGCTCGAGCGTTGCCGTAAAGCACACCTTTTTACGCCAATCCAAGGTTAAGGTTGACTCCTCTTTAACCTGCTGACTCGGTATTTCCTCGCCTCTTAGATACACGTGAGGATTGTATCTTATATCCAGATTCCAGTTTTGATTTTCTAAGCTGAATTCGACCTCAACGGGAGTCGTGACCTTATACGGCGCGTAGTTAAACACGAATATTGGAAATTCCTTTTCCTCTGCGCGCCTTTGGCTTGCAGCCATACGCAAAAACACCTTAGACCTGTAATCTCTCAAGGTCTTTTCTGCAGACGATAAGGCGCAAAGCCCCTCTCTTTCGCCGTTTTCCGTACAAGTGCCCGGTAAAACGTCGTGAAAGGTTGCAAGCAGCATATTCTTTTCCGCTCCGCGCATTGCGCTTGAATCAACCTCAAAGCCGTTTAATGCTGCAGCGGCAAGCATTTTTTCTGTTGCGTAGAACAAATTTTCCACGCGGCGATAGGCTTGCTTTATTCTCGCCATTGACGAATAGCATCCCGGCATACAGGTAACCAGCGAGCGGTTTACCTCGCCCGAAATTTTAATACCGTCGCTAAATAAATCCTCAGGCGTGCTATGTATAATAAGCGTATCGTCAATCTTTAAATTTGCGATATCCTTTAAATCTTTTCTCGACGGACCGCCGCCGTGATTACCTACGCCCCACAGCGAATAATTTACGTCCTCAAGCATAGTCGTTGAGGTTTTAGCCCCCTCTTGACCAAGCATGCTTATATGACCACCCGTTGCCTCGTGATAAATTTTAGAAGCGGCGTCACCCAAAAGAGTACCGTAGGAAATATTGTTGGTAGCAATCACACAGCTGCCGTCGGGCGACGTCCACCTGAAAAATCTGCCGGGATAATCAAACTGAAATCCGCTGCCCGGTCTGCAAGCAATATAGCCCTTATAGCCGTTTTTCGCAAGTATTTGAACTAAGCCCACGCTATGACCGAAAGCGTCGAAATTGAGAGCAACTGACGGCTCTACGCCGAATTTTCGCTTAAAATATTCCTTGCCTACGCTGATCTGTCTGACGAAGGTTTCGCCTGAGGGTAAATTGCAGTCGGGCTGAAGATACCACCCTCCGACAATTTTCCACTTACCCTTTTTGACTAAAACCTTTATTCTTTCAAAAAGGTCGGGCGCGCACTCCTCTATCGCCTCGTAAAGCATAGACTCGTTGTGACAAAAGACGTAATCAAACTCCTCGGCTAAATCAACTGCCGATTTAAAGGTTGCAATGGCGGACGATATTCCCTCGTCCCAAGTCCATTGCCAAATTGGGTCTACGTGCGCGTTGCAAATTAAGTGCAGCTTCTTCATAATTCACCTATTTAAACTCTTCTAAAATGTATTTAATATCTTCGTTTGCCGTGCAAGATTTATGCTCTTTTTTTAAAGAAAGCCTTTTCGCCTCTTGCAAAATATGCTCGTTATCAACCTTTTCAGGCTCGCCTAAAAGCCTTAAAAGGTTCTTTCGATAAATTTTATCTCTAAGCTTCTCGTCAAGCATTATCCCCTTAAACTCACTGCCTAAGTACAGGTGCTCCTTGTCGGTTTCTAACAGCTGACGGAGAAAACTCGGTCTGCGATTAAACGATATTTCCCACCTTTCATTCTTCGGAAAAGCGTAAAGGTCAGTTCCGTATAATATTCTGTCTTGATATTTTTGCCAAAACGGCAGCCACTTATCCCACGCCTTGCTCATATTTATAAGCTGCTCGCCACCCGGAGTGATATCAAAAGCCGTGTTTGGAAAAGACAAAAACCTCTCAGCCTCCTCAATATTATAGCTGAAAAAACCGAAATGGGCTAAAATCAGCTTTAATTTAGGAAATTTTTGCATTAAGCTGAAAGCCTGATTGGTAATTTGCTGTTTTGTGGGATAACTGCCGTCGTATATTCTGCCCTGCGCTATCGCCTCGGGGCTTGCGCTTGCTATATTCCAATTCTCCTCGGGATTTGCAATATGCATAATGATAGGACGGCCGTTTTGCTCCATAAAGCCGTAAAATTTATCGTAAATTTCGCTGTCTAACGGAATTTGACGGGCTTTGAGCAACGAAGGATAGCCCTCTAACATTTTGATGCCGTCGTAACCGACGCTGAAATACCTTTTTGCCTGCTTTAAAAAGCTGTCTGCAAGCTTACCTTCCTCACAATCGTATTCAAGTCCGGCAAAGGCGTAGGCGTTAGGAGAAAAAGACTTTTTAAGGCAAAGAGCCTTAAGGTTTTGCATATCGTCAAGCGACACGGACTCGCCGTGAAGCTTATACGGAATACTCAAAAAACAGTATTTTTCGGTATTCGTAGACTTAAATTCCTCTCTGAAGATTTCTACCGTTTTCTCAAGGGGAATATCAAAGGTATAATGAATATGCAAATCGTAAACCTTTTCCATAATTTTCTCCAATGGATATATTGTATTTTATTTTCTTTACGTTGTCAATAAAATTGTCAAAAATAATATATTTTGACCTATGGTCAAAGCGAAATTTTTTATTTAACAAACCCACAACGCCTCATTTTGCACTTTAATATACTATAAACAAAAATGCAACCTATCGGTGAGGAGAGTCTCCTCTTGTTTTTTGCAAAGCACTCTGACGTGCTCTATCTCTTTGCTTTGCAAAAAAGCTTCGGTCAGCGCTAAAAACGATTATTAATCGTTTTTCCTGCTACGCAGTCGCTTTTAGTTCAACTCTCCTCTTTAGCTACACAACAAAAAAAGAGTAGGCGCAACGCCCACTCTTTTTTAGTGGTGGAGGTGAGGAGAGTTGAACTCCTGTCTTGCATAAAAATCGAAAAGCCTTCTACATACTTAGTTTGCTGTTAATCTTAAATAAAAACTGCCTGCAAACCGGCTATCTTTATCGCATATTGCTAAATTTCATTTACCTTGGCGCAATACGACCAAAATAAACGTTCTCCGCCTGAAATTATGCCGAAATATAAGACGACGGAATTCCTATACCCGACATCGCTGAACTAATTACGCAGCGAAAGCAAAATTATTGTTATTTGCATTTAAATTTAGTTTGCCGTTATTACGCAGTCAGCGCCTGCGGTATGCTTATACTCTCCCCTTTCTATCCAGTCGAATCCGGTGCACCCCCGTTTAAACGGCAAAAATCCCTTTGCCGTTATTTTTGTCATTATAAATATTATAATAAGTTTCCCGTTAAATATGCTTTTGCAATTTTAAACACGTCCGTATTGGCAAGTCTTAAGCCGTTAAGATAGGTCGAATAGTCTTCAAAATTTATTGTTGCCCCGTATGCGTAAAGCCATACGTCCTTTGACGTGTGTCCGGTTGACGTCCACAAAAAGTTTTTAAAGCTTTCATCCTCTTTGCGGTCAAAAAGCTCACCGTAGCCAATGCCGTCAGCAACGTATAAACCGCCTGTTTCATGGTCTGCAGTTACTAATACCAGGGTGTCGTTTCGGTCTTTTGCCCAATTGACAACGTATTTTACCATATCGTCAAACGCAAGCAATTCGCGTAACATATAACTGATGTCGTTATTATGCCCACCGTGGTCAATATGCGCGCCCTCAGCCATAAGGAAGAAGCCGTCCTCGTCCTTTGCGAGATATTCCAACGCCTCGCTTACAAGACCGTCAAAGGCAACGCAATCGTCGTCTATTATCATAGAATCAAGCTCTGCCATTATCACGTACTGACCGATAATCTTTTCTGCGCTACTGTCCGATATATCCGCAGGTGAATCAACTGCAACGTAGCCGTTCTCGTAAAACGGGTCTAACATAAACCTGTTTGCAGGTGAAAGTGGATACGAAGCAAATAAATTTACCTTACTTGAAATAGCCGCAGACTCTAAAAGCTCATCAAAATTGTTACGGCTTGCCGAGTGACCCGAAAAGCCCATTGGCGTTGCGCCGTAAAGCTCCTCCGTAGTAATTACGCCCGTTCTTTTACCAAGACCGCTTGCTATATCAACCAAGGTTTCCATATCCTCGCCGTCAATATTTCTGCCAACAGTTCCGTTAGCCGTACGAGTACCGGTCGCAAGCGCGGTAGCGGCTGCCGCTGAGTCTGTCGTTTCGCCGTAATAAGATACCGTTTCAACCTTTACCGACTGCTTGATAGTTTGCATAAAGAGCTTTTCTTCCTTATAAAGCTCGCCTGCTCTTATCTGGTCGGGACCCATACCGTCACCAATAAGCAGGATGACGTTTTTAATTTTATTTTCGTCCTTTTCAGTGAGAAGATTGCACGATACTAACGAGCAAAGCACCCCAACGGATAACGCTAATGAAACTATTTTTCTAAGCATAATTTTCTCCCCTATTGTTTAATAATCAACTTATTGGCTGACTTTACTTGAAAATAAGAAGCTTTCTTCCAACGTAGTTCCAGACGAGAACGATACAGGTCATTGTAACCTTAGTAAACCACCATTTCCACTCGTGACCGAGAAAAGCCTCAAACCCCAAGAAGGAAAACGTTGGCAAAACGTTGGCGATAAGCATACCTGCTTCGGTTATGGCAAGACCAATTAAGCCCACTATTGCGAAGATTAAAAACGCCTTACTCGACTTTGCCTCTTCGACGTTTTCTACCTGCTTAAACACGAAGGTTATTGACAGTATCCAGTTTACCAAAAGCCCGACCAAAAAGCCCATAGCGGTCGAAACAATTACTGCAATCGTTTGACCCACGAGTGACGCAGGTAACAGCCATGTAAAGCATACGTACCAAGCGCCATAGTCGAATATTGTTGCTATTCCGCCTACTAAGAGATAGCGAAAAATCTCCCAAAATAATTGTTTTTTAGACTGCTTCATAATTCTCCTTTAAATGCAAGCGCAATAGAAAAAGGTTGAAAAGGTCAAAAAGGCAATAGTCAAAACGGTAATCGTCTTACTCAGCCCTAAGGTAAAGCTTGTTCCGATATTTGTCAACGCCTTTTGAACGAAGCCTACGGTAATCGCCAAGCCCGATATTATGGGCATAACGTATCTAAAATCCATAGTGCATGCGTACGGCATCTTAACGTAAAACGCCATTTCCGGAATTATCTGCGATGCAATAAGCAACGCAACGATTAAGAAATCTTTAAAATCTATTATCTGTTTTTCCTTTGCTACGTTAAAATTTGACCTTCCTTTAATATAAGCAACAAGACAGGTTATGAGTCCAACGAAAAGGGATATGAGCGCAAGCCACGCAAACACAAGACTGAATACGCCGTAGCCGTCTGCCTGCCAATAGCTGAATTCACCGAAAATCGCAGAGCGAACCTGATAATTTAAAAGATTGTAATTGTTGTAATATTCGTAATTTTTATCGCTGAAGCAAATACAGTACAGGCTTCCGAAAAACTCGTCCTTATCAAAGGTGATAAACAATCTTTCAAAAAGAGAATGGTGGTCGGTTTTTAAAAGGTGGTTTAGCTGATTGAAAACAAACCCAAAGCCCTGGTCGAATTTTGCGCTTGCATAGAATTGAAACCAAAGCCCCAACGGCGCGCAAATAGCCAAAAAGCAAACATATTGAATAGGAAGCTTCAAGTGCTTTTTAGCGTCGAACTCCTCACCGCCCTTACGGTCGTTTATAAGCTCCTTTACCGCGCCAACGAACTCATATACGAAAATTCCTGCGATAGGCAAGCAAATAGTTGCCGTTGCAAGCTTGGTCATCATACCAAGACCCACGAAAAGGGCGCAAGGTAATATATGCCATATCCTTTTGCCTTGCTTTTGCCACTTCACCGCAAAATACAACGCCAAAACCGAGCACATATACGAAAGCGAGTCGTTATTTACCATACCTGCAAACTGTATATGGCGTGGGAACAAAATTACTATAGCAGATACCAAAACTGCCGTTTTACCCTTAAAATCAAAAAGCTTGATAAGCTTTAAGGCGTAAATCATCGTAACGATTGAGTATAAGACCGAAAGTATCTGAGTGGTAGAAAAAAGGAAATATCTCATCTCGCTGCCCTCTGGAAGCTTTGACGATGAAAAGCCGTACAAATATTTACTTGGGAAATAATCGCTTTCCAAGCTAAACGCACCCGTCAAAAAGCTTGTAAAGGACTCCATAAATTTCATAAAAAGGGCCTGCACCGTTGCATTAAGCGGCGGATGATAAAACTGATAGCTGTTGGTCGTCGGAAGCTTTCCGGTTGAAAAAATCGTCCACGCATACGCCTCGTGCCCCGTTCTTCCGCTATTATAGGTATCGTGCTGACGGGTTACGATTGGAGTATACAGCATATAACCGATTCTTAAAATCACACCCAAGGCAAACAGCAGGAAAATTGCGTTTTTTCTGTCAAGCCTTTTAGTCATTACGCAAAATACGGCAATAAGCAGCACGCATACCAAGCCAAAGCTCATAAGCGTATGCGCGTACTTGCCTGCGTTGACGTCCTCCTCCACGATTACGTAGAGGGGCTTTAACACTAAAAATAAGGCAATCGCAGCTGCAAATATAACGGCGTAGAAGGCTATCTCGAATAAAATCGAGAAGGCTTTTTTTCTTCCGTTTAATTCTTCGGTTTTGTCTCTCTCGCAAAAAAGAAAGTCTTTTAATTTCGTTATTTCCATATTACTGTTTTTGGCTCTGAGTAGATTCCTCTTCCTTGGTTTCGTGATATTCCTTTTCGGTATTTACGCTCCAAAGGTCGGTTTTATCGATGCTTCCGTTAATTATACCCTCGCAAGCGACCATTGACGTTACCATAGAGTGGTCCATATTATTGTATCTGTGCTGTCCGTTTCTGCCTACACAGAAAAGATTTTCGAAGGTGTTGAGATAATCCTTTACCTTGTCAAACTCGGCGTAAGTACCAAAGTATGCGGGATAAGCCTTTTTAACTCTGATAACGGTAGAGTCCAAAACTGCCTCTTCACTTTCAACTACGCCTACGCTTATAAGCTCTTTTATTGCATTAGCAATAAAGTCTTCGTCCTTAGCAATCCACATTGCGTCGCCCTCCGAGCAGAAATACTCCAAGCCGACCCAAACGTTTTGCTCGGGATTTTGCACCATATAAGGCGACCAGTTGTTGAAAATCTGTATTCTTCCTAAGGTTACGTCCCTGTCTTGAACGTATATCCAACAGTCGGGGACGATATTGCCCAAGGTCTTCATTTTCGTCTTATTTTTAACCTTTAAGCCGTTGAGTAGTAAGCCAACGGTCATAAAATCTCTGTAAGGAAGCTCGGTTGCAATGCGGTACACCTCGTCGCCGCAAACGTCCTTGCCGATAGACTCAATAAGGTCCTTAATAGGCATTGAGGAAATATAATAATCGCCGATATATTCTAAGGTTTTACCCTCTTTGTCAACTGCGGAAACCGAGGTTATTTTTCCGTTTTCGGTCTTAACGCCGTTTACGGTAACGCCCATAATTATCTGACCGCCAAGCCTTTTAATCTCTTCAGCCATTTTTTCGTAAAGCTGACCCGGTCCTTTTTTAGGATAGATAAATTGCTCGATAAGGCTCGTTTCAACCTCTCTCTTCTTGCCCTTGAAAATCTTACCGAAGGCGTTTTTGATTGCCTTCATAATCGAAAGGCCCTTTACTCTTTGAGCGCCCCAGTCTGCAGAAATATTAGAGGGGTGTACGCCCCAAAGCTTTTCGGTATAGCTTTCAAAGAACATTGAATATAAGGGCTTGCCGAAACGGTTTATGTAGAAATTTTCGAGGTTGTCCTCTGGGCGCTTTTTGATACAGCTGCCAATATAACCGAAGCCTGCCCTCATCGTATTCCAAAAGCCCATATTGATAAAGGTAGAAGGCTTTAAGGAAATGGGATAATCAAAAAATCTCTTGCGCCAGATAATTCTTGAAACCCTGTCTCTTACGAGCATTACCTCGTCGCACTCCTCGGGATTGGGACCGCCCTCTGCAAGGGGCTTTTCTCTGCCTAAAACCTTATCGTCGTATGCAGGCGCGCCTTGCACGGGGAGCATTTTCGTCCAAAGGTTGGTCACTCTTTCGTCCTTTGAGAAGAATCTGTGTCCGCCGATATCCATACGGTTGCCCTTATAGGTCGCAGTACGCGAAATACCGCCGATAAACTCCTCGCTTTCCAAGATAACAGGTTTAACGTCCGATTTAGTTAAAAGCTCGTATGCCGCCGTTAAGCCTGCAGGTCCTGCGCCAATAATTATTGCTCTTTTTTCTTCCATGTTTCCTCCTTGGCTGCTCCGCCTTTTACGGTGCGCCAAAATTTGCAAATTTAATTTATTATACACTAAAATCGGCCATTTTGCAATTGATTTTTGCATATTACTTATAAATAAGTAAAATTATGCCGTTTTATATGTAAAATTTTGCCGTTTTGCGCATAAAAATAGTGCCGCCGCTAACTTGCGACGGCACTATTTTAAAACCCGAAATTCTTAATATCTCTTTTAGCTGTTCTATCCAAATCCCTTTCCTTTATGCTTTGCTTTTTGTCGTACGTATGCTTACCCTTACAAAGCCCGACCTCCACCTTTATAAGCGAGCCTTTAAAATAAATTTTCAAGGGAACTAAGGTATAGCCTTTTTCATTTACCTTGCCTATAAGTCGATTAATCTCACTTTTGTGAAGAAGCAGTCTTCTCTCTCTGCGACTGTCCTTAACGTTGTAGGCTCCGGCTTTATCGTATACTGCAACGTGCATACCCTTTACAAGCAGCTCGCCGTTATAGATTGAGCAGTAGGCGTCCTTAAGGTTGACGTTGCCTGCCCTTATGGACTTCACCTCGCCTCCGTCAAGAGATATGCCTGCCTCGTAGGAGTCTTCAATAAAATATTCAAATCTTGCTTCTCTGTTTTCAGTTACAATCTTCATACTTTTATTATAATGCTTTTAAAGTAATTTTTCAAGGAAATTTTGTCATTTTTACAATTTATACAAAATTATAAATTCCGTTCGCCTTGCAGAAATATCTACGCCCATAACGCCTATTCTTACTCTGTCACCAAGCTTAAAGGTGTGCTTTGGCGAGGAAAGCGAAAAGGTTGCCTTATCAAAGGTGTAATTTGCCCTCGGTAAGCACTCCAAGGGAGTAAAGCCCTCTACCGTGTTTTCAAGCTCGCAAAAAACGCCGAAGGAGGTCACTCCACTGATTACGGCGTCAAACTCCTGACCTATGAAGTCCTCCATAAACTTTGCCTTATAAAGATCGTCGACTGCCCTTTCAACCTCGTCCGCCTTTTTCTCCTTTTCGGAGGTCTGCGTTGCCGAATTATATATAAAGTCTCCGTATAAGTCGTTTATCGCAGCTATTTCTCCGTCTAACGCATATTTGATTACCCTGTGAACGATTAAATCGGGGTATCTTCTAATCGGCGAGGTAAAGTGGCAGTAGCAGCTGCTTGACAAGCCGAAGTGCCCTAAATTTTCGGGATAATAGCTCGCCTTTTGCATTGAGCGGAGCATGACCTTGTTTACGAGCGAATAGAAGGGTTTATCCTTTATTCTGTCTAATACTGCAGAAAAGTCGCTTGGACGGACACTCTCCGCGCGCCATCTCACGTTCACGCCTAAGACCTTTAAAAACTCAATAAATGCGCTCGCTTTTTCTACGGTGGGTCTTTCGTGCGTCCTGTACAAAATTGGCAATTCCTGATAAAATGCAAATTCAGCAACGGTTTCGTTGGCAAGCACCATAAACTCTTCAATAATTTTATAAGCCCTTTTCGCCTCTCTTTGTCCTATTTCGATTTTACCGTCCCTGTATACGATATGCGCTTCCTTTACGTCGAGGTCAACGCTTCCCCTCTCGTCTCTTTTTGCCGTCAAAATTGCTTGAAGGTCTGCCATTTGTAAAATCATCGGACAAACCTCTGAAAATTTGTTTGTAATTTCTTCGTCGCCGTTTATGATTGCTTCAACCTGATTATAGGTCATACGGCGCTTTGATTTGATTGCCGATTTTACGATTTGCCTGTCTACGACGTTACCGCTCTTATCAATTTCCATTATGCAAGAAAGGGTAAGCCTTACAACTCCCTCGTTTAAAGAGCAAATTCCGTTTGAAAGCTCCTTGGGAAGCATAGGTAGCACTCTGTCGGGAAAATATACGCTCGTCGAGCGGTTATACGCTTCGTCGTCTAACGCAGTACCTCTTTTTACATATTCGGACACGTCAGCAATATGCACACCCAAGCGATAGTTTCCGCTATCTAAAAGCTCGACCTCAACCGCGTCGTCAAAATCCCTTGAATCCTCTCCGTCAATGGTAATTATTAGCCTATCCGTTAAATTAAGCCTGCCTATAAGTTGATTATCGCTTACTTCTTGCGAAATTTGTGCAACCTCGGCTCTTACCCTTTTGTTAAAGCCCTCTTCAAATCCGCTTCCTTTTATAATCGAATTTTCTTCGGCGAAAAGCTCGTGGCGTTTTCCCAAAACCTCTAAAACCTCGCCGTCCGGACTGTACCCCTTGAAATAGCCAACTATTTTAACGAGCACCTTGTCGCCCGTTCTCGCGCCCTTTTCTTTGCCACTTTCGACGTAAACGTCCTCAAAAAAGCTCTTGTCGTCAGGGCGCACGACAAATCTACCGCGGTCAACGAAAAAGGTTCCGCTAAAGGTGGTTACACCTCTTTTTAATATGCGGATTACCTCCGCTTCGTCGCTACTGCCCTTTGCGGAGCTTTCAACCCTTCTTGCAAGCACCACGTCTTGATGCAACGCGCCGTTTAAATTGCGGTTGGGGATAAAATAATCGTCTCCGCCGCCCTCGGGCACTAAAAAGGCAAAGCCCCTTTCGTTTCCTCTTAAAACACCCTTTATAAGGTCGGCTTGCTCGGTTGCAATATAAAAGCCGTCTAAAAAAATTATTTCGCCATCGTTTTCCAACGAGTTTAAAATTTTAAGCACAGCCTTTTGCTCAAAGGACTTTTTAGCCTCTAAAAGAGAATAAATTTTTTTAAGAGAAAGCTTTTTCCACTCGCCCGATATGAAATTTTGTTTAATTAAAGAATATAAATCCATAAGTATCAAAAAATAAAAGGTGACGGTAATCCGCCACCTTGCTTTCATTTATTATTATTGAACATGGAAAACCATTACGCAATATAAAATCATAAACACAGCCATTACAGAAACTGCAATTACCGTAAGCTTACGAAGCTTGCTTTCTAAGGTTTTGCCTTTATTCTTGCTGTAAAAGGTATCTTGCTGACCGCCAAGCGCGCCGATACCGTTTGAGTTGCTTGGTTGAAGCATTATTACAACAATAATAAATACTGCGCAAAGCGCCGATATTATAAGACTGGGGATACATACCCAACGCATTAAGTTCCAAGAGTATAAAAGATTTAACATAATTATTATGTCTCCAATAAAATTTTGTAATCAAGCAATAGTTATTCTATCATAAACTTTTAAGTTTAGCAAGTGTTTTTATGCACTTTTACTTAAATTTTTATATTATTTTACTATTAATGACTTTCCCGTCATTTCTGCAGGCTGCTCTTCGCCCATAACCTCCAATAAGGTAGGCGCTACGTCTGCAAGCACGCCGCCATCACGAAGCTTTACACCCTTAAGCTCCTCGCTGACGAGAATAAAAGGTACGATATTGGTCGTATGAGCTGTAAACGGCGAGCCGTCAACGTCTACCATCTGGTCTGCGTTGCCGTGGTCTGCGGTAATAATACAGCTTCCGCCCTTTGCCAAAACGGCGTCGGTAATTTTAGCTATGCAGCCTTCTACGGTCTTTACTGCTGTTACTGCGGCGTCGATTACTCCGGTGTGTCCTACCATGTCGCAGTTTGCATAGTTTAATATAATAACGTCGAACTTATCGCTCGCAATTTCTTCTAAAACCTTTTCGGTAACCTCGTAAGCGCTCATTTCGGGCTTTAAGTCGTAGGTCGCTACCTTTGGAGAAGGTATTAAATCTCTGAACTCATTCTTTTCGGGAGCCTCAACGCCGCCGTTAAAGAAGAAGGTTACGTGAGCGTATTTTTCGGTTTCTGCAATACGAAGCTGAGTATATCCCTTATCCGATAAGAATTTACCTAAGGTATTGTTCATTTCTTGCTTACCGAAAGCTATTTTTGCATTTTTAAAGGTTTCGTCGTACTTTGTAAAGCCAATATAGTTAAGACCTAAATAACCGGTCTTTCTTTCAAAGCCGTCAAAGGATTCCTCGGTAAAGGCTCTCGTAATCTCTCTCGCTCTGTCGGGACGGAAATTGAAGAAAATTACAGAATCGCCCTTTTCGATAAGACCGATTGCCTTGCCGTTTTCTACAACGTTCGTAGGAAGAATAAACTCGTCGGTTTCGCCCTTAGCGTAGCTTTGCTCAACGGCTTCAACGCCGGATTTAGCCGCAACGCCGTTGCCGACTGTCAAACAGTCGTAAGCCTTTTCAACTCTTTCCCAACGGTTATCTCTGTCCATTACGTAATATCTTCCGCCAACGGTCGCTATCTTACCGCAGCCGATTTCTTGAATCTTTGATTCAAGCTCTTTAACGAAATCGATACCGCTTGAAGGAGGAACGTCACGTCCGTCCATAAAGCAATGAACGAAAACCTCGGTAAGACCCCTCTTTTTAGCCATCTCTAAAAGCGCGTATAGGTGGGTATTGTGAGAGTGTACGCCGCCCGACGACAAAAGTCCGTATAAATGAAGCTTTTTGCCGTTTGCCTTAGCACAGTCCATAACACCTGCAAGACCTTCGTTTTCAAAGAAATCCCCGTCTTCAATCGCCTTGGTAATTCTCGTTAAATCCTGATAAACTATTCTGCCTGCGCCCATGTTGAGGTGGCCTACCTCGCTGTTACCCATCTGACCGTCGGGAAGACCTACCGAAAGTCCGCTTGCCCCGATTGTCGTTGAAGGATATTTTTGCATAAGCGAATTGATAACGCCTACGTTTGCAAGCTCGATTGCGTTTCCGCTATCCTTTTTACCGAAGGCGTAACCGTCCATTATAAAAAGACATACTGGTCTGTTTTTCATTTTTGCTCCTTTGGGGTTTACCCTATTGCATATTTTAGGGGCGACTCCGCCGCCCCTAACTAATTATTTGTTGTAGTTTACGATTACCGAGAAGTCTGCTGCCTTTAACGAAGCGCCGCCGATAAGTCCGCCGTCGATTTCTTCTTCAGCCATAAGCTCCTTGCAGTTTTTAACGTTCATAGAACCGCCGTATTGAATTCTGGTCTTTTCAGCAATGCTTCTGTGGAACTTCTTAGCAAGAAGATGTCTTATATAACCGATAGTGTTGTTAGCGTCGGTTGCAGTTGCAGTCTTGCCCGTACCGATAGCCCAAACAGGCTCGTAAGCGATAACGATTTTTTCAAAATCCTTTGCCTTGAAGCCCTTAAGGCCCTCTACGATTTGCTTTTCAAGAACCTTTTCGGTAAGACCTGCTTCTCTTTCAGCCTCGGTTTCGCCAACGCAAACGATAGGCTTAATCTTAGCGTTTAAAGCAGCCTGAGTTCTCTTGTTTACGGTTTCGTCGGTTTCACCAAAGTACTGTCTTCTTTCGCTGTGGCCGATAATAACGTAGTCAACCTTAAGCTCTTTGAGCATATCTGCGGAAATTTCGCCGGTGAAAGCGCCCGAAGCTGCCCAGTGAACGTTTTCTGCGCCGATTTTGATATTCGTGCCCTTAGCTGCCTTTTTAGCAGTTTGTAAGTTTGTGAAAGGAACGCAGAGAACTACGTCACAATCAGCATCCTTTACAAGCGGAGCAAGCTCGGTAATCATAGCTTTGGTTTCAGCCATGGTTTTATTCATCTTCCAGTTTCCTGCAATTATTGCTTTTCTCATTATAAAATCTCCTTGAAATAATGTAAATTATTTCCTTTATGTTTTTCCTGTACTATTGTAACACTTTTTTACGCATTTTGCAATTATTTTAATAAAAAAAGTGTGGAAAACCCACACTTTAATTATTATTGTTTTATATAAGCCTTTATAGTGCAAGTTACAAGCTGTGACGGTGAGGCTTTGGAGCAGCTTTAACTTGCAAATGAAAAGGCTTAGATACAAGCAAGACAAGGCTTTTGCGCAGATAGTGCAAGGGAGCGACCTTGTTGGTCGCAGGAATTGCAATGGCAAGCAAAAGCAAAGTATTGCGAAGTATAAAAGCCTTTGTAATACAAGTTACAAGCTGTGACTAAGCCTAAATAAGACCGATAAAGATGGTGACACAAACGAGAGCAATCGTGCTCATTATCTTAATTAAGATGTCGAGCGACGGTCCTACGGTATCCTTTAACGGGTCGCCTACCGTATCGCCAACTATAGACGCGTCGTGAGCAGGCGTGCCTTTAGCAGCCCCCTCTACACCGCCGACCTCGATATACTTTTTCGCATTGTCCCAAGCACCGCCTGCGTTACCTGTAAAGATTGCGAGCATTATTGCAGAAACCGTAGCGCCGATAAGTAATCCGCCTACGAAATGAGGTCCGAAAACCACACCGCAAACAACGGGGAAAGCAATCGCAACGAGGGCAGGGAGAATCATTTCTTTTAACGCGCCTTGAGAAGAAATCGTTATACATCTCTTATAGTCAGGGCGTTCGGTGCCGTCTAAAATACCCGGCTTTTCCTTAAACTGTCGTCTAACCTCTACAACCATCTTTCTTGCCGCCTTTGCGACCGAGTTAATAAGCATACCGCTGAAGAGGAAAGGAAGAGCGCCGCCGATAAGAGCGCCAACCAAAACGTCTCTTGAAATAATATTGAGAACGAGCGTGCTCATAAACGAATAGAGATAACTGCTCATCATAGAAACGGTTGCAAGCGCTGCAGAGCCGATTGCAAAGCCCTTACCGATAGCTGCAGTCGTGTTACCTACGCTGTCAAGCTTGTCGGTAATAGCTCTGACCTCTTTGTCAAGACCGCTCATTTCGGCAATACCGCCTGCGTTATCGCTTATAGGTCCGTAAGAGTCAACCGAGACGGTTGTAGCAACGAAGCAAAGCATACCGATTGCTCCGCATCCAACGCCGTACATTCCGCCAAGCAAATAACAAACGAAGATTGCAAGACCTAAGCAAACAACGGGAAGCATACAGGAAATCATACCCGTCGCCATACCTTGTGTAATAGTGAGGGCTGAGCCTTCCTTTGAAGCTTCCGAAATCTTTTTAGTAGGCTTATAATCGTAGCTTGTATAATATTCAGATATTATACCGATAAGAACGCCTACTGCAATACCTATGGCTGCCGCAACCCAAGGAGTAAGTCTGCCTAAAGTAAAGCCTGCAGCTTTAAGCTGCTCTGAGCTTTCGTTCGCAAATAGGAAGAGGGAAAGAATAAAGCCGAACGCTATTGAAAGACCTGCGGAAACCCATGTGGAAATATTAAGCTCCATATGAGGATTGTCAGAAAGCTTTCTCTTAAAGAGAGTTGCGCCGATACCGATTACGCAGGCAATAAGACCAACGCCTGCAAATAATATGGGGAATATTACCATTTTCGCATAGAGCGAGGCAGAAACAAACGCCATATTGTGCGTAAATATCTCGATAGCGAGAATTGCGCAGGAAAGAATTGCTCCAACGTAGCTTTCCAAAAGGTCAGCGCCAAGACCTGCAACGTCGCCAACGTTATCGCCAACGTTATCTGCGATAGTAGCAGGGTTTCTTGGGTCGTCCTCGGGAATATGAGCCTCAGTTTTACCAACGAGGTCTGCGCCCATATCAGCCGCTTTCGTATAGATACCGCCGCCAACACGGTTGAATAACGCTATGATAGAACAGCCAAGCGCGTAGCCCGAAAGAACGAGTGAGAAATTATACTCTACGCCGGTTATTGGGTTAACGCGAGTTGCAACCTTGCCTAAAGCAGTTACCTCAAGCATTCCGCCCCAAACGCCAAACGTAACGTATACGATAATAACGCCTAAAAGCGCAAAGCCCGCAACACAAAGCCCCATAACCGAGCCTCCGCGATACGCAACCTTCAAGGTTTTACCGATATCACGGGTGTCGTTTGCCTCGTTTGCAACTCTTACGTTAGCGTATGTTGCAATCTTCATACCGATAAATCCTGCCGTTGCGCTCATTACTGCGCCGATTACGAAAGAAATACCCGTCTGCCAAGAAATTATTAAGCCTAAAATCACAGCGATAACCGAGCCGATAATCGCAACGATTTTATATTCATAATGAATAAAGGCGTTTGCGCCCTCTCTGATTGCCGACGCAATTTCTTGCATACGCTCGTTTCCTTCCTTCATCTTTCTAACGAGATAGAAATTGAGGAAAGCAAACGAAAGAGCAAGTAACGAGGCAAAAAGAACGATTAAAATTAAATAATTCATATCTTCTCCTTATTAAATTACTTTACTAAATTACTGTTTGAATACAAACTATAAAGGCTCCGGCATAACGTTGGATGAATATTATGCAAGAGCCGTTAAATTCAATTAAGCCTTATCGTTAAGACACTCAATACCCGGGAGCTTCTTACCCTCGAAAAGCTCGAGAGATGCGCCGCCGCCCGTAGAGATGTGAGTCATCTTATCAGCGTAGCCGAGCTGAGCAACAGCAGCTGCAGAGTCGCCGCCGCCGATAATAGTGGTTGCGCCCTCGCAAGCAGCCATAGCGTTAGCGATTGCATTGGTACCTGCTGCTAAGGTAGGATTCTCGAAAACGCCCATAGGTCCGTTCCAGATAACAGTCTTCGCGCCCTTTAAAGCTTCAGCATAAAGCTCTCTCGTCTTAGGTCCGATATCGCAAGATTCCATATCGGGAGCGAAATCGCCAACGTTTCTGATAACGGTATCAATAGGAGCGTCAATAGGATTTGGGAATTCCTTAATTTGAACGCCGTCAACAGGAAGAAGAATCTTCTTACCTGCGTTTTTAGCCTTTTCCATCATTTCTAAGCAGTAGTCAATCTTGCTCTCGTCAACCATAGAAGCGCCAACCTCGTAGCCCTGAGCCTTTAAGAAGGTGTAAGCCATACCGCCGCCGATAATGAGAGTATCGCACTTTTCCAAAAGGTTAGAAATAACGTTGAGCTTATCAGCAACCTTAGCGCCGCCCAAGATAGCAACGAAAGGTCTTTGAGGATTTTCTAATGAAGCTGCCATAACCGAAAGCTCCTTTTCAATGAGGAAGCCGCAAACAGCAGTTTCAACGAGGCCGTATTCAACGATAGCGGCAGTTGAAGCGTGTGAACGGTGAGCAGTACCGAAGGCGTCGTTTACGTAAACGTCGGCAAATGCAGCGAGCTTTTTGCAGAAATCCTCGTGCTTCTTTTCCTCGCCTGCGTCAAAACGAAGGTTTTCAAGGAGTACGCACTCGCCTTCTTTTAAAGTTGCAACCTTAGCGCAAGCGTCTTCGCCTACGATATCGGTAGCGAAGGCTACCTTGCCGTCCAAAAGCTCGTTAAGTCTTGCAGCAACAGGCGCAAGCGTGAACTTTTTAGCGTCACCCTTTAAAGCCTTTGCGATATATTCAGCCTTAGCTGCCTCTCTTTCATTTTCAGGAAGAGCTTCAACAGCCTTCTTTTCCTTTTTGTTTAAGCCAAAGCCCTCGGTATAAATGTTGTGAGGCTTACCCATGTGAGAGCAAAGAACAACCTTTGCGCCGTGCTCCATAAGATACTTGATGGTAGGAAGAGCGCCGTTGATACGGTTTTCATCAGTGATAACCCCGTCCTTCATAGGAACGTTGAAATCGCATCTTACCAAACACTTTTTGCCTTTAACGTCGATGTCTTTAATTGACTTCTTGTTCATTGTGTTACTCCTTATAAGAAAAATTATTTTTTTACAAAATTTTGACTGTGAATAGGCTTTTCGCTACCCACCAACATTCATTGTACACAATATTTATTCAAATGTCAATTAAAGCGACGGCTTTTATTGTTAAAAGTTTTATTAAAAACTTTAGAGGAGCTTTTACCGCTTTTTACCGTCAATCTGCAAATCAAATCGGTTATACGCCTGTAAAAGGGCAAAAACAGCAGCGAGCAAGTTAGGTTAAACACGGTATGAAAGTTTGCAATTGCTCTGCCAACGCTTATTCCGTTCAAAAGAAAGAGCCTTGAAAATTGCTCCTCAAAAGCAAATATCACCGGGAAAAAGAGCACCGCGCCTAAAAAATTAAAGGAAAAATTAAAAAGCGAAGCCCTGCGCGCCTCCAACGACTTTTTATGCGACGCCACGATTACCGAAAAGCAGCTGCCGATATTTGAGCCGAGAACGAGATATACTATACTGCTGAATTTTACGAGCCCCTTGTTTGCAAGTATAACCGTTATGCCCGTTATTGCCGATGAGCTTTGAACGACAGCAGTCAGAACGATTCCGTTTAAAAACAGCGCAACCGGGCTTTCAAGCATAAACAGTCTTTCAAACCAACCGAACTCCACAAGCCCCGTCACACCCTCATCCATAACGTTTAGCCCCACGAACAGTATCCCCAAAGAAAGGCAGGCGTTTCCAAGCCTTTTTATCCAATTTTTTTGACAAAAGCCAAGCAATAAGCCGATTATCAGGGCAAAATACCCAACAATAAACCCTCCGCCGCCCGACAGCGACACGAGCTGAGCGGTAACCGTAGTACCTATGTTTGCGCCCATTATTACAGGCGCGGCGCTTACGAAGGATATAACTCCCGACTCAACCAATTCAACCGTTATAAAGCTGACGGCAACGCTGCTTTGAGTTATCCCTGCGACAAGTGTGCCGACCAAAACTCCGTTCAAAGGCTTTCTTACAAGCCGTGAAATACCTGTCGACGCCTGACCTACGACCAACGATTCCGTGCTCTTGCTTATTTGACTTAACGCATAGATAAAAAGCGAAATTCCGCCTAAAAGCTTTAACAGTGCGACAAACATAACGTCCCCTCGTCTATTTTTATTCGCAAAAGAGCCAAATCTTGACTTAATTTAACTTAAAAGTTAAATTTTTGCTTGCAAAAGCGCTTTTACTGTGGTATGATATAACTTAGTAAATATAACTTATGGGTGACTTATGAAAAACAGGAAGCATGAAACACTTAAAAAGATTATACTTTTTACAATCGACGTGATTTTACTTTCCGCGTCCTTATTCTTTGCTTATTACGGCACTTTGAGGGGTACTCCGATTGACCTTAAAATTGCAGGCTGGTTTGCAATGAACCTGATTTTAACTATCTTCTGCTACTCTGCGCTTAACCTCTATACGATGGTTTTTCAAACGGTAAGTATAGTCGAGGCGTTAAAAATAGCAATCGCGATAGTTACGGTTGGCTTTGCAAACATTATTTACGACATTATTCTTGACTCGGCGATTGAATTCACCACCACTCTCGTATTTTTAGCCTTTGCTTTCTATTCAACGCTTATTTCAAGATTCCACAACAGAATTATCTCGTTTGCAAAAAAATACACCAAAAAAACGACTACTCCGCCCAAGCGCGTTATGATTGTCGGCGCGGGCAATGCGGGAAACTCCCTTTTAACAGAGCTTAGAAATTCGGATAAAATCAACTACACTGCAGTTTGCCTTATCGATGACGACGTAGATAAAATCGGTAAAAATATAGGCGGCGTAAAAATAGTCGGCACAACCTACGACATCAAGAAGGCCGTTGCCGAATACAAGGTTGAAGAAATATTTATTACGATGCCCTCTGCGGGTAAAAAGAGACTGAGTAAAATTATTTCAAGATGTAAAGACAGCAACTGCCCTGTTAAAATTCTCCCCGGTATTTACCAGCTTGCAGACGGTCAGATTTCGGTATCAGACCTCAGAGAGGTTGAAATTCAAGACCTTTTAGGCCGCGACCAGGTTGACGTTGATATAGAGGAAATTATAGGATATATAGAAGGAAAAACAGTTCTCGTAACAGGTGGCGGCGGTTCAATAGGCAGCGAGCTTTGCCGTCAAATTGCAAGTCATAGACCAAAGCAGTTGATAATTTTGGATATTTACGAAAACAACGCTTACGATATTGAACAGGAGCTAAGAAGAAAATATCCTCACCTTAACCTTTTAACTCTTATAGCAAGTATTCGCGATAAGGGCAAAATGGACGACGTTTTCAAAAAGCATAAGCCTGAAATCGTCTTCCACGCCGCAGCGCATAAGCACGTTCCTCTTATGGAAACAAGCCCTAATGAGGCTGTAAAGAATAACGTTTTCGGAACGTATAACCTTGCTAAATGCGCGGATAAATACGGCGTTAAAACGTTCGTTCAAATATCAACCGATAAAGCCGTAAACCCAACCAACGTTATGGGCGCAACCAAGCGTATTTGCGAAATGATTATTCAAACGATTGGTAAGCACAGCAAAACAACCAATTTCGTTGCGGTAAGATTCGGTAACGTTTTAGGCTCTAACGGCTCGGTTATTCCTCTTTTCAAAAAGCAAATTTCTGAGGGCGGCCCCGTAACCGTTACACATAAGGATATTATAAGATACTTTATGACTATACCCGAGGCTGTTTCACTCGTTCTTCAAGCAGGCTCTTATGCAAAGGGCGGTCAAATCTTCGTGCTTGATATGGGCGAGCCTGTAAGAATTTACGACTTAGCGTATAACCTTATAAAGCTTTCCGGCTTAGAGCCCGGCATTGATATTGAAATTAAATGCACCGGTCTTCGCCCCGGCGAAAAGCTCTTTGAGGAAAGACTTATGGATGAAGAGGGTATGCAAAAAACTCCCAACGGTCTTATCAATATCGCTCAACCGATTAAGCTTGACGAAGAAAACTTATGGCACACCTTAGACAACCTCTACAAGGCGGCTTACGACGAAACCGACGATATGAAGTACCTTGTTAAAGAGCTTGTACCAACCTATAAAATAGACGAAAGAGCTTAACGCTCGACGAAAAAAGCCTTGCCAAACGGCAAGGCTTTTAAAATTTTTATTTAAGAAATCAAGCATTTGTAAGGCGTAAAGCTATCAACCCCACGCATCGGGATATTCCTCACCCACTTCCCTGTCGGACGAAGGATTGGAGTTGTTGTTTTTGCTTGCGCAAGAACAGCCTGCAAGCGAAAAACAAATTATTAATGATAACAAGATAATCAGTATTTTTTTCATATTAATTTTTTAACCTCATTTCAATCAGTATAAATGGTTATATACATCCAATAAGGAGGGGCAAGCCCCTCCCCTACTTTTAACTTAACACGCTTCGTTAAAATTTCCAAAAATAACTGTGAAACAAGAAATTTTGGAAAGAGGAGCAAAGCAAAGTGACGTTAAAAGCGTGACGCTCCACCCAATTTTCCTTTACCCCTACAAAGCGAGATTTAAAGACTTAGATGCGAGCAAAAGAAGGCTCGCTTTGTGACACAAGACACAATAGAGCAACGTGACGTTGCATTCGTGTTCTTCACCCCTACAAAGCGAGATTTAAAGACTTAGATGCGAGGTAGGCAAGGCTCGTTTTGTTAGCAAGGGTTTGGTAGACCTTGTTGGTCAGGAGCGTGACGCTCCACCCAATTTTCCTTTACCCCTACAAAGCGAGATTTAAAGGCTTAGATGCGAGCAAAAGAAGGCTCGCTTTGTGACACAAGACACAATAGACCTCTTTGGTCATTGGGGTTTGGGACACAAAGCAGTAACGCACTTTTGCGACGCAGATAAGACTTTAAATTAAATTACACCTTTTTTTAGAATAACGTTCGCATATATAGCCTTTTCACCCGTTGCAATTACGCAGTACGCCTTTTTTGCTCTTTCGTAAAAGGCAAAACGCTCTTCACTGCCTAAGCGGAAATTGTCATCATGCTTAGCGGCAATATTTTCGTATTCCTTCCAAATAACGGGGTTAACCTTACCAACGTCAGACGGAACGAGCTGCATAAGAATAAGATTCTCCTCACTATAGGTGTCAAGAGGAAAAACGGACAGCACAGCGTTGAGCATATCGGTGCCGCTTATACCGTCGGCGCGAACAAGCCTTTGCCCATAGTTTGCGGAAGGGAAATTTGCGTCTGCGATAACTATTTCGTCACCGTGTCCCATTTCGGCAAGAATTTTTAAAAGCTCGGGACTGAGAATAGGGTTTATATTTTTAAGCATAACTCTCTCCTTTGGTTTATTATAATCATTATACACCCTTTTCCCCCTTTTAACAATAGTTTTAACAAATAAAAGTACGGACCCCAAAAAAATCCGTACTTTTTATATTGGCTCAGCGCCGACTGTCTGATATATTTCGTTACATAAGCAATCTGCCCTGCTCGGTATTCACAACCTTGAATATATCTACCTGCGCTAAGGTGTTTGCATCTAAATAAACGTAATACGACTCGCCGTTATAATCGCCTATAAACTCGTATGCAAGCTTTTCGTTGCCGCCGCCCGTAGGAATTATTGCAACGGCAGAAGAGCGAATTTCCAAGTCCTTACTTACCTTTTCGTAAGCGTCGTTTAAGGTATATTTAGGCTCTTCAAGCGTTCTTTCGACGTGATTCATATAATACTCGTCAGCATCATAGCCGGAAACTATGCCCCTTTCTCTGCAAACCTTAACCTTTATAAGGTCGGGATATGCGATAATTCCGTCTTTATCGTAAGCAAAATTAAGATATGCCGTGCTACCCGTTGTATAGCTCCATACGCAAGCCATATTGGTTATACCGAGCGAGGTTATAAACTCTTCTGCGATTGCCACGCTTTCTTCTTCGCCCACGTTTAATTCCGTGCAGTCACGATACGCGTTAAACATTATAAGCTTACCGCCAACCTTTGAAATTTGTGCGTAAACCTCTCCGTTTTCCTCGGTTTCGGAAATAACGTTATAGCAATCTATACCGCTGTTTTCAACCATTCCGGTAACCTCTGCCTTTTCTATTCCATACCTGCCGAAAACGTTTTTGTAAATCTCTATAGCCTCTAATTCGGAGATTTCCTCTCCAACCAAGCCCCTTGCTCTCTTTCCGCCAAGACCGTCTGAAAAGGCTCCGTCGTATATCATAGAAGGATATTCCATCGCATTGGACTCAATATCGTTAAACTGTGAAATTATAATATCGTTTGCATCGTTTTTTGAAAGAGCTGAGAAATCGTAATTTTCGTTGATTGATGCGGCTAAATCAGATAAAACCTTTTTTAAATTGAGGTTTACCTTATATAGCTCACGCATTAAATTTATCTCATCTTCGCTTAAAGAATATCCCTCTATAAGTCGATTATTAAGATATTTTGAATAATCTCCGACTTGATTTACGTATTTTGAGGTGAGATATTTCGACTCGTCCATTATAGGAAGCTCAGAAAGGGCCGCGTCTGCCAAATTGCTTTGCACCGCAAGGTCGGTCAACACCCTTTGTTGGCCCTTGCCGTCGGAGGCGACGAAAAATTTTGACATATTCGTTTCCATATTGTCAACGTAGCCGACGAAATCGTAAAACGCCCTTTGGCTGTTTATGTTATTCGTATTAACCTTACCAAACTCCATATAGTCTGTAAAAACAGAAAGCGTTAAAAGCGCGCCTAAAACCAAGGTTACCGAGCCTAAGGATACGACTGCAGCTATCCAACCGCCTACGCCGCGGCTGCGCTTACTGTCACGTCTTCTTTCCTTTCTGTCCGCATTTTTTTGCTTATGCTCGTGCTTTTGCTCGGCTTTAACTCTTTTCATATACGCCTTTTCTTCTGCTTTCTGATGCTTTAACGCAGCCTTTTTTTCTGCCTTTAGCTTTTTAAGCCGTGACTTTTCGGCGTTTTTTTCTGCTTTTAGGGCAAGCTCGGCTTGTCTGTCGGTACAAGCTCTGTCCTTTTTGTTCTCTTTACTCTTTTGTGTATGCTTTTTAACCCTTTTGCTCCTTTTTGTCTGATACGGCTCACCCACAACCATAGCGGCGGGGTTTTGCACAGCATCGCCGCTCATCGGAATCGGCTCGTTTACCTGATTGGGTGTAATACCGCTATTTGCAATAGATTCAGCCTTTTCTAAGGCAGAATTACTTCTTTTTATTCCGTTATCCATAATTTACCTCCTATATAGCAAAGACGTGCTTACCGATTGTAACGACAGTCTTTCTTGAAAAAATCCACTTACTCGTTGCTATTGCAGGATTGTAGTAATACAAGCTGCCGTAAGACGGGTCCCATCCGTTCATAGCATCCTTTGCAGCAGAATAAGACGTTGAATTCGGAGTCAGGTTTATTTGCCCATCGTTTACGCAAGTAAAGGCGTACGGTTGGTAAATTACTGCTGATATCGTATTGGGGAAGGACGAGCTTCTGACTCTGTTCAACACTACCGCGCCGACTGCCACCTGTCCCGTATAGCTCTCGCCCCTTGCCTCAGCATGAATAAGCCGAGCAAGAAGAGCTACGTCAGAGCTTGTATATCCGTTTACCCCTGTCTGCGAAGAGCTTGATGATGACGAGATTGCTATTCCTAAAGCCTGAAAGGTTTTCGTTCCGACTATACCGTCGGCAACGAGTCCGTTTCTTTTTTGAAACAGAACCACGGCCTTTCTCGTTTGAGCGCCGAAAATACCGTCGACCGCTCCGCTGTAGTAGCCCCAACGCTTAAGCTTTTGCTGAATCTTTTTTACGGTTTCGCCTCTGCTTCCCTGCTTAACTATCAAAACGTCTTCAGCAACCGCGTAAAAGGCCGTATTGTCACTTGCATTATAAACGCTGTAAACGATGGCAGCCGCCATGCACGTAAAAGCAAAGGACAAGGCTATAGCCGTTATAATTTTTACTCTTTTATTCATAATTTCCTCCTTTTTTCATAGCTGTCTCACAACGCACGCCCAATTATATGAAGGGACTTAGCTTGAAATACGGCGTTATTGTCGCCCCTTGTAAGCAAAGCTACAGCTTCTTACATTGTCGGTCACGAGTCGTGATTTAGCCTTTTCTTAAATTCCTCGATGATTTGCAAAATTAAAGAAGAATACTTAACGTCGTTGCCGCCAGTAAAACATAACGGAGGATATACCACGCACCACCAATTATCTCCTTTTGCCTCTCCGAGTTCAACGATTACCGCGTCGTAATAGCCGCTTTCCAAGGTTAAATCTTCGTATACTCTCGTAGGGAATTTCTCGTTTTTGATGCTTATACGGGAAGAATAATCTAAGCCGTTACGCTTTAAAATTCCATCAATAATATACTCTAAGGTTTTGCTTTTTTGGGCTATTACTTTCGCGGCATCGCTTTTAGTATGACATTGGGCTATATGCGGCGTAAGATAATTTATTATCTCTTCTTTTACGCTATACTTGATTTTTTGGTCCTCCTCCGAGTTTGAATTAGCGCGTATATGAATTCTTAAATACTCGGCTTCCTCTTTCGTATAACCACCGTTTTGCGCATTTGTACAGCCCGCCGTCAAAAATATTATGAATAAAAGTAAAAAAGTTATGCAAATTTTTTTCATAAAAAAACTCCTTTAATGACAATACTTAAATAATTGCCTTAAAGAAGTGATTTTATACGTGTATTGTAATGATACGTCACAACTTTTGACGTATCTATCTGATTTTTAGTCTAACTTGGCTGCGTCAGCCAAATATAGAAGCTCTTTTGTTCTCTTTTTCGGGTATAACTGTAGAAACGAGCTCGGCGTCGACACCCTTTCGCCTAAGCCTGTCAACCGCCCACTGGGCAAGCTCTTTCGTTTCAAACAGGGCAAAGGTCGTTGCTCCGCTGCCCGAAACGGAAGCGCATAACGGACTCAAATCCTTTAACGCTTTAAGATTTTTCGCCATCTCCTCGCACAAAAGCTCGGCAGGTCTTGCCAAATCGTTACCCACTTGCTTAGATATTTCAAGCACGTCCCCCTTTTCAATTGCCGCGATTAATTTTTCATTGTCGGACGGCTTGTTTTCGGTAGGCATCTCGTCATATTTTTTAAAGCAATCTGCCGTATTTACACCCTCCGAGCAGTAGGCTAGAACAACCCAAAGCATTGCGTTTGATGAAATTGCCTCAACAATCTCTCCTCTGCCGCTGATTTTTGCAAATCCGCCGGACAAAAGATATCCGCTGTCACTGCCCAATCTGTCCGCTAAGGGCTTGACGTCCTCTTCTACGTCATAAAGCTTTTTTAAGGCGTTTAAGACGCCTGCAACGTCGGCAGAGCTACCGCCAAGTCCTCCGCCCAAAGGAATATGCTTTACGATTTTTATATCCATACCCTTCGTATTAAAGGTTTCTTTAAACAAAAGAGCAGCCTTATACGCATTGTTATTTGTCAAGGTCAAAACGTCCTCGCCGATTCCTCGCATAACAACGTTTATTTTATCGTCTTTTCTTTTTGATATAATAATTTCGTCGTATAAATCTATAGTCGTTACAACGCTGTCAAGATTGTGATAGCCGTTTTCCGTATTAAAAACGTTTAACGAAAGATTAATTTTTGCATACGCCTTTGTGCGAATTCTCATAAGTGTCACCTTTATAGCTTTTGTCTGTATATTATTATTCTCTCATCCGATTCAAGAGGAAATTCAACGTCCTCATTAAAATTTAGTATTTCTTTTTCGTCAGAGCCCAATTTTTTAGCAATATCCCAAAGCTCATCGCCTTTTTTACCCATACACACGCAAATTGCGCCGTCAAGATTGTTTCTCAACGCAAGCTCTGAAATTTCTTTTATGCAACTTACCTCGGTTTCTTCATACTCACAGTAATGCATCTTCAAATGCGCTTCCAATTCGATTTCGCCGTTTCTGACCCTCGCGATAAGGTCGGTAAGCTCAACCCTGAAAGCATTTATCGGTCCGTTTACGGCAAATTCAACGCTGAACGGACTTTCACAGCCAACGGACACGATACCGTTATCGGCATTTTTGAAAACGACGTCCGCTTTAATTATACCGTCTGCAACAGCAACGCCCTCTGATTGCTTAAGTGATACGACTGAAAGATTTTCACCTAAAACTGTTAAAATTCTACCGCCCTCAATAGCGCTTGCGCCTTGGCAAACCGTCTTTTCGCTTAAGTACTTTTGCTCACGGTAGCTTAAAAGCCTTATCGACTGTTTTTCAATTTGACAATCGTTGGTCTTAGAATAAGCATCTTCTACAACGCTTACAGACTGAGATGATATAACACCGCCCGAGAAAAGCAGAGTAATTTCAGCCAAAACAGAGCTTTTGTCCTTTCCCTCATCAGAATAGACCTTAACGTTGGTTGCCGTTACGCATACGCTTGCATACGCCCTGTCACCCTGCATTGCGTCGACGTCCTCAAGCTCATAGCGGAAGGGAATAACTCTTCTCTCTTTTACTATATCATTATTTTCGGAAAATGGCAACGCCTTTACGGTCAAAACGGCTTCGCCCTCTAAAATCACCTTTCCCATAGCGCCTTTTACGTCCGTCAAATATGCGCACGCACAGTAGGACAAAACCTCGCCAACGGTAAAATCGAGAGAGAATTCATCCGATATAACCTGACTTCCGCTCTTTTCATTATTATATATATCTATAAGAAGCTCTTTTTCCTTTACGCAAATACCGTCACCGCCGCACAGCGCGCCGTGCGAAGATAATGTCTTACCTTCACCCTTAAAATTTAAAGTAGCGACTGCTGTAAAGCCGTTAGCAGTGATTACCTTTACGTCTGTCACAAACACGCTTACGTTTGAGCTTTCCATAGGCAAATCAGCTGAGCCGTCAACGTCGCAAACAGCCTTTTTATAGCCCTCGTCACTAAGATAAATGAGAGTAAAGACAACCTTTGCTTTAACGCTGAGCACGTCGCCCTTTACCTCTTTTGAAAGCAAAAAAGCGTTGGCTGATACGGAAATAGGCTTTTTCACCTCATCCAAATCCTTGAATACGCCCTCTACTCTGATTTTTGCATCGGCGCCGATAAGCCTTGCGCAGCTTAACTCGCCGTATTTAGGTTGAATCATATATTATACCTCCACCTGTATATTTTCGGTATAATATAT
Organism: Christensenellaceae bacterium; assembly: GCA_045588105.1. Lineage (GTDB taxonomy): Bacteria > Bacillota > Clostridia > Christensenellales > Borkfalkiaceae > UBA10281. The sequence goes on from JAZNDO010000108.1 coordinate 83,275, forward strand.
GCTTTTATAGCGCTTAGTATTCCTTTGTCGGTATAAAAATGGCGTAGCCTATAAGCTACGCCACTTAACCGCCATATTAAATTTAAACGCCGTACATGCCCTTGACTATATCTTCAAATATTCCGTTTAAAGGATTGTATTCGTATAAAACGTAGCCGGTTGGGGACGCCATCAAGGACTCGTGCCATTTGTTGAACATTGGACCGGTAATACTGTCAATCGTATCAGCAGCAAAAACCGTAAGCGCGTCGGCTTTCTCGGTATCACCTAAAAATAATACCGACATATCGTCGTAGAGGTAATCGCCGCTTGCATCCTGCACGCTGTTTACGCCGTGTATAAAGCCAAATACCGCAAACACGAAGCCAAGATAAAGACCGAGGTTGAAAAGTAAGCCTAAGGTAATATCGACAGCCTTTACAAGCTTAATCTTCTTTCTTGCTACGAAGAAAGGTGCAAACACGCCCTTTACCAGTAAGTTTATAAGCCTATAAACTAACATGTAGCCAAGGATAAGGAATAGCACTGCAAAAGGAAGATAGGTTATGATTCTTGCAACGACTCTCGTATCGGTACCAACGGAAAGCCATGCCGGATTGCCGAAGAGGTTGGTAAGAGAATCTGCCATAAAGTCAAGCCAACCAAACGTATCCATCAAAAGGAAAACGCCAACGCAAGCGCCCACAGCGCCTGCCATGCCGATAATCGTTCTTAATACACCGAATACGAAATTCCTTGAAAAGCCAAACTTAATGCTTGCAAAAATTACGCAGCCTAAGATTAAGATTAGCACCAAGTCAATAATAAAGTACATACTATCCCTCGATTTTATAAAATACTACTATTATTATATACTAATAAAAGCGTTATGTCAATACAAATTTTTAAGTTTTTTATTAAATTTATCAAAAATTTTCAATAAAATTTAGAGTTTGCTCTGCTGCGCTTGGCTCGAAACGCGCGTTTACAACCTATTAAACGCATTATTTACACACAAAAGTCCGCCTATATATCGATTATCAACAATATTGGCGGACTAAAATTTAATAATTTAACTGCTTTAACTATTTATTTGTTGGGCTTGTAGCCGTCCTTTAAGGATACTATCTCCGAAAGAACGAGCTTGTTATCTTCCAAAACCTTTTTATAATAGCCCTTTCTCAAAAGCTGGAAGGACGTGCCTTCCCCTGCATCTTCAAGATAAGGCTCGGCTTTTCCGTGGAATACGTGTACGCTGTCGTAATTCATACGCTCTGAAAAATCCTGACCGCTGAATTCCGCGTCCTTCAAAAGATAGTCGTACTTTCTTATTTCGCAGTCTACCGCCTTGTCGGCGTTTACCCAATGAATTACTCCCTTTACCTTTATACCGCTTGTATCGTTACCGCTTCTCGATTCCGGCACGTAAGAGCAAACAAGCTCCTTGACGTTTCCGTCACCGTCCAAAATAACGTCGTCACACTTAATGATGTAGGCGTTTTTAAGACGCACGTAGCCGTCCTTTTTAAGCCTGAAGTATTTTGGCGGAGGCACGAGTGCAAAGTCTTCCTGCTCAATATAAATATGCTTGGACATCGTAACCGTTCTTTTTCCAGCAGACTCGTCGTTGGGATTTACGTCAAACTCCTCGTTTTCCTCTTCGTCGGGGAAATTTGAAACCGTAACCTTTAACGGCTCGAAAACAGCCATTGCCCTTTCGGCGTGAGCGTTTAAATAATCTCTTATAAAATGCTCGAAATAGGTAATCTCTATCTCTGAATTTGATTTAGCAATGCCGATTGCCTCGCAGAAATTCTTTAAAGCCTCTGCAGGCACGCCCCTTGACCTTAAGCCTGTTAAGGTGGGCATTCTCGGGTCGTCCCATCCTCTTACGGCGCCGTCCTCAACGAGCTTTTTAAGATACCTCTTGCTCATAACCGTATTGGTTATATTAAGCCTTGCAAACTCGATTTGGCGAGGTCTGTGGCTTACGCCCGTGTTTTCTATTACCCAGTTATAAAGAGGTCTGTGGTCCCCAAACTCAAGCGTACAGAGAGAGTGGGTAACCCCTTGCATAGAATCGCAAAGGGGGTGAGCAAAGTCGTACATAGGATAGATGCACCACTTATCGCCCGTTCTGTGATGGTGCGTGCGAAGAACCCTGTATATAACCGGGTCCCTCATATTTATATTAGGCGAGGACATATCAATCTTCGCTCTTAAAACCTTTTCGCCGTCGGCAAATTTGCCGTCCTTCATATCGGTAAAAAGCTGTAAATTTTCTTCTACCGACCTGTTTCTGTAAGGACTTTCCTTTCCGGGCTCGGTCAACGTTCCTCTCATCGCGCTGATTTCGTCCGCCTTTAAATCGCAAACGAACGCCTTGCCGTCCTTGATAAGCTTAACTGCCCTCTCGTAAATCTCGTCGAAAAAGTCGGACGCGTAATGAACCTCGTGCCACTTAAAGCCGAGCCACTCTATATCAGCCTTTATAGCCTCTACGTACTCCGTCTTTTCCTTTGAAGGGTTAGTATCGTCAAAGAAAAGGTTACAAAGCCCCTCGTATTTTTTTGCCGTGCCAAAGTTAAGGCAAAGCGATTTGGCGTGACCTATGTGAAGGTAGCCGTTAGGCTCGGGGGGGAATCGCGTATGAACCCCCTCAACGACGCCCTCTTCAAGCTCCGTATTTATAATTTCTTCAATAAAATTGTTAGCTTCCATAATCTTAATATTTAATCTTGTTTTCTACGTATGCAACGAGGTCTGCAATCGGCATACGGATTTGCTCCATAGTATCTCTGTCACGAATAGTAACGGTATCGTCCTGCAAGGTATCAAAATCAACGGTTACGCAGAAAGGTGTTCCGATTTCGTCCTGTCTGCGGTAACGCTTACCGATTGAGCCTGCCTCGTCGTAGGTACAGGGGAAATGCTTGCAAAGCTGTCTGTATAACTCCTTAGCCTTTTCGCCCATCTCCTTCTTCTGAAGAGGAAGCACGCAAACTTTATACGCCGAAATTGCAGGGTGGAAATGCATAACCACTCTCGTATCGCCGCCCTCTAACTGCTCCTCGTCGTAAGCCTCGGATAAAACTGCGAGCATAAGTCTGTCTGCGCCGATAGAATATTCTACTACGTAAGGTATAAACTTTTCGCCGTTACCCGAATCCACGTAGTTCATATTCTTGCCCGAATATTCCTGGTGACGGGAAAGGTCATAGTCCGTTCTGTTATGAATACCGTTAAGCTCAGACCAGCCCATTGGGAAATTGTATTGAATATCGCACGCGCTCTTTGCGTAGTGCGCAAGCTTATCGTGGTCCTTATAACGAAGGTTTTCCTCCTTAAAGCCTAAGGACAAAAGGAAATCCCAAGCATGCTTTTTGTATTCCTCGTAATACTCAACGTCAGTACCCTCTTTGCAGAACCATTGATGCTCCATTTGCTCGAATTCAATAGTTCTGAAAATAAAGTTGCCGGGAGTGATTTCGTTACGGAAAGCCTTACCGATTTGAGCAATACCGAAAGGAATTTTAGCTCTCGTTGAACGCTGAACGTTCAAAAAGTTTACGAATTCGCCTTGAGCAGTTTCGGGACGAAGGTAAATTTTATTTTGGTTGCCCTCGGTTACTCCCCTTGAGGTTTCAAACATAAGGTTGAAATTTCTGATAGGAGTCCAGTTGAACTTACCGCAAATAGGACATTTAATTTGATGCTCGTTGATATATTCCTGCATCTCCTCTTGACTCATAGCGTCGGGATTTACCTCACCCTTTGAGTAATTTTCGATAAGGTTATCCGCTCTTTGACGCGCCTTACACTCCTTACAGTCCATTTTGGGGTCGGAAAAGCTTGCAGTATGACCGGAAGCCTCCCACACTCTGCTATTCATAAGAATTGCAGCGTCTACGCCGAAGGAATTATCGCTTTCTTGAACGAATTTCTTCCACCACGCCTTTTTGATGTTGTTTTTAATTTCAACGCCTACGGGGCCGTAGTCCCAAGTGTTGCCCATACCGTCGTATATATCGCTGCCCGGGAAAATTATACCTTTGGTTTTGCAAAGGTTTACGAGTTTTTCCATAGTTACTGCTCTTTTGATTTGCATAAAAGTTACCTCATAATTTAATAAATATATATATTATATTTATTTTGCCGGATTATGTCAAGTAAAATAAATTCCGTTTCTTGCTCATTTGTACAATAAATAATAGAAAACCTCAAAAATCTATTGACTTTTTCGGTATAAATTTTTATCATTGAATATAGGTATACCAAAGGAGATAAAAATGACGGGCAAGCTTAAAGAAAACGTCCACGAAAATCACAGACAACGACTAAGAGATAAATTTTTATCAAATCCAAACGCGCTCAACAAGCACGAGCTTTTGGAATTATTGCTCTTTTACGCTATTCCAAGAAAAAACGTGAATCCTTTAGCTCATAATCTGATAGACAAGTTCGGCTCAGTAAACGCAGTTTTTAACGCGAGCGCGGAAGAGCTTAAATCAATAGACGGCATGGGTGACACGACTGCTGCGTTTATTACGACCATAGGCAAGCTGATGAGTATAGTCGCAGAAGAAGAAATGCATGACGATATGAAAATTTTCAACTTTGAAAACGTTAAGAAATATTTGTTTAAATTCTTCGCTTCCTTTGATAAGGAGGTTTTCTTTGCGTTCTTCCTTTCAAAGTCAAACAGAGTTATAGCAAAGGTTTCTTACACGTCCGAAAAGGTTGACGAAATAAGCTTTTTACTCAGCGAATTCTCTCGCTCGTTTGCGACAATAAAGCCTTACGCCGTAGTCGTTGCGCATAACCATCCGTCGGGCAACGCCGAGCCTTCTCAAAAGGATGATGCTGCAACCGAGAAAATGTATCTTATGTTTTCTCTTTCGGGAGTTAAGCTATACGACCACGTTATAATTGCAGGCAACAAATTTTACAGCTATAATTCAGACGGCAGACTTGCCTTAATTGCAAGGTCAATAAACAGTAAATTTAATCTTTAACTTATGCCTAAATGGGCGTGGAAAACTCAACGCCCATTTGAGCGTTTTTTAAAATACAATCTATTAATTATTGAAGCAAAAATAATACAATTTTTATATTGTCTGACTTTTTAAGAAGGCTTTCAAATGCTTTACGCTTACAATAAACCAATAGACATAAAAATGTCACGGAAAAATTTTTCCGTGACATTTTATAGCTTTTAGCTATAATTTTGCAAGTAAAAATCTAGTTTATTATACCAATTTTCCACATTTTTTTGTCTGTCATGTTCAATATCAAAACACATAGTTTTTTTACTATTTGCAAACTGTTGTAAAAGTGTGTAGTTTCTCGGCAAATATTTAGTGTCAAATATTATGTCCTCAACATCTTCTTGCAATGCGTATACATATGTAATAATACTTCTTTCTTCTTCCAAACAAGCATATGCATAGTGAACACCCATTTTGTAATGAGAAACATAAGTTGGAAAACTAAAAAAAGTACATGTTTCATCATAAAAAAGATAATTCGTTCCGTCTGACTTCTCGTTTTTTACATTTGACAATCTTTGTATTTCTTCGTCGTATTCCTGCTTAGTATATTGTATCTGCACAAAATATTGTGTATCTGCAAGAGGCAAGGATACACAAGCAAAATCTATAACTTTTTCGTCATTAAACGAATTTGGACAAATATATGACAAACTAATTTTTGAGTAAATTTTATTGTTAACGTGTTTTTTATCTCTAATTATTTTTCCTCCACACCCCAAAACAATAAAAATACTCATAATTGCCAAAACACATATTCCACATAACGCAAAAAATATTTTTCTCATAAATTTCCTTAATACATAAATGTCAATAACGCGATTATAGTTGCAATTCTTGTGCCTATCTTGTTGTTTTTGAAATCATAATCCAAATTAACATGGTCTGAACTGTTTCTACGATTAGGTAAAAACGCAGATGCTACATTATGAATAAACCACTCAGCTGATAAGCTTTGGATAGACCTTCTTGTAAAATATTTACCAGAATCCTGCGTATTCCTTATTATTGCAGATATAAGTAACCTATCTTCTGTACTTGTAACAAGATATGAGTTCTCTATATATGCATTATCATCCTTAAACTCTAACTTTCCAACAGAAACCTCATCAGTATTATACTTCGCAGTTATTTCTGCTACAAGGTTCTCTGCTTGTTCTTCTGAAAAAGAGTTAACCCCCATATCTTGTAACATGCTGTCTACCTTATTTTGAGCAACATCCACCCTATGAGCATTACCTAATACAACACCCGCAACGATAGAAGCAACCACCCCAACAATTAAAGTTAAAATTCCAAAATGTCCTGTTGGGTCGCTGTGCATTACTGGGTTGTTGTTGCAGTATGCGTAAAGATTAAGTCCGCCTATAGCTTCGTAATCTGCATAATCTGCGTCGTCTTGCATACCTATTTTATCACGACAAAAATTTTATGTCAAGTAAGTAAATTGAAAGGATAATTAACAAGATTAAACGAAGTGGGCTTACAGTTCGTAAGCCCACTTTGTTTTTGATTATAAAAGCAATTTACTGTTTCTTTTTTATAAGTTTTTTTATTTGTTCCATTGGAAGAGACTCTACAAAAGCATTTTCTTCCTCTGACAACGATTCATCTTTTTCTATCAAATAAATTACCTTATCATAACGCTTTTTTGCAT
>JAZNDO010000109.1:0-2101 GCA_045588105.1 Christensenellaceae bacterium
ACAAAAGAACTGTTTATTTCAGTAGTTTAGACAGGAGTTTTGATTGGTTTTGAACGTTAATTTACAAATATCCCACGCTATAAGTCGATTATTAAGCAATTTAACCGCTTGACACCGTCAAGCAGATAAGCGTTAAAAAATTTAATCGGTTATCAAACAAGATAATAGACTGACACCGTCAAAGACAGATAACGTAAAATAACTGATACGAACAAAACTTTTCCAATATAGTGATATGCGCCCCAAAGGAAAGACATACCTTTGGGGCGCATATCACTATTCAATTTGCAATTATTTTTTACCATTTTTATTAAAAAGTGGGGCTATAGCTCGATTATTTACACTTTTTAAATTTCTACACCTATGCAAAATTACTTTTTTTGCAAATTTACAGTTCTAATCGTTGCATTGGTTTTTTATCGAAATATTGACAGTAAACGTTATTTTTTCATTGGGCTTGATGATTTTATATGCAAATTGAGAATCAAGTAGAGTTGTGCAAGGCTCAAGCCCAAGAGCATAATCGCCGCTTGCCATACTTTTCCATTGAACAAAATGAGGTAACGTATCTCCTGAATACGAAACGGTCAACGTCTTTCCTATCCTCTCGTTAACAAGCGAAACGCTTGGCGTTTTTAAAGTCAAGAAATAGCAGGTTTCCTCTTGATTGGGTACGGATGCACCAAACTCGTACGCCGTTGACTTATTCTTCTCTGACCAAGCCGTGCGAGGCTCGCTTTTTTGTATGCCAGCAATAAGCCTTGCGCCGTCGTCAAGCATAGGATATCCTACGTTTATATGGTACAGTAAGCAGTATTCCTCATCCTTATATCCGCCGTTTATAAGAGTATCCTCAACCGTCACGCTATCTGCTCCGATTGCAGAAAAAATCTTACGCTTCATAATGAGATTTTTACCAAATAACGCCGTATCGCAAACGACAGACTCTACGACGATACCGTCTTCATCACATTGCGCGCGAACGATTTTGGAAGGAGTATTATGTAACGTTCCGTGCATCTCATAATTCTCCCTATTTGCAAGGCTGTCAAGCCCACAGGTATAAAGCATACCCCCTTCAAAGCGATTTAAAAACGGAGTCTCTCTTTTTGTAAATCCATTTTTTGATATAAACGACATATTTTGCCCTTCATGATAAAGCTGCATCACGTCGCAGGCTTTGCTCACGTTGAGCAGAAAACGTATTTTGCCGTTGTTACAGTCAATAACGTCAAGCCCTTTTTCCTTGCCCTCGCTAAGCGTATATCGGCTCAAGCTTGCCACTTGCGCAAAATTAGAAATTCTACCGTCCATAATTATTCTATATCGTTGACCTACTTTAAAGTATTCAACTATCCTCCTTAATCGAGTTTTGTGCTATTATTTATAAAATAATATTAATAAAAGCTTACGTTTTTAATTTTGGTTGATATAAATTTTACAAGCTCATCAAACTGATGGGAGCTTTCAAAAGCTGTTTCAGTTAAGATATAGGCAAGCATTTTGTTAAGATGGATATATATAATTTTACCGTTAACAACACTTACGCCCTCTATCGCGCCGTATTTTACCGTCGACTGCCCGTCTGCCGTAGTCTCCGTAAAGCTTTCTTCATCAAATTCAAAGGTTGAATCAGCAGAATAACAAGGTTTTCCCTTTTTATTTAAATCTTGTATAGTCTTTCGGTTAAGCCATTTTGCAAAGGGCACGTACCCAAAAGATAACCCAACGCCCAAAAACACATAAACAAAACAGAAAAAAATACTCATAAGCTCAAAACTATTAACAATGGCGTGTAATATTCCGATACAGCAAAACGTTATAATCAAAAACGCTTTAAAGATTTTAGTTTGTTTTTTGCCGTAGGGTGATTTTAAAAGAATAAAGTCGTTGAAATCAACGTAATCTTTTTCGGTAACGTGCGAATTAATTTTAATCATATCTATCCTCCTAAAATAATATATCATAAAAGGCGTTAAAAGTCAAACTGTCCGAGACAAATTTGACCTCGTATGCTTCTCCCCGAGTTTGACGTCAAGCGTCAAGACGTTCGCAATAAAATTGCTCGACTCATAGGTTTGAACCTACGCCCGGTCGTAAA
>JAZNDO010000110.1:0-5572 GCA_045588105.1 Christensenellaceae bacterium
GGAACAACGAGTCTTTCGCTTTGGTCGTCGTATATAAAGCTCGTATCCTTACCGTTTTTGTCCGTGCGCTCCTTTTTTTTGCAAACTCCGCATTTTAACATTTCCTCGTAGGTGTAGCCCTTTGACCGCAAATGATTTACAAGCTCAAACATATCCAAGGACGCACCTATACCGAACGCCGTTACCGTCTTGCGGTCAAAGCCTCTTTTTTCAAGATAATCGTTAAACGGCTTTGCCTCTGCTCTTGCAAGATTTCGCACGTAGAAGAGAGCCGTTTCCTTTAAAAGAGCTAAAAGCCTGTCTCTGTCCGACCTCTCCTTTGCTATTTCCTTATAATCTCTATCATCATCGGGAAGAGCCATTCCTGCCCATTCCGCAAGCAATCTTACAGCCCCTAAATAATCGAGATTTTCCATAAGCATAACGAAGGTTATTACGTCGCCGCCTCTGCCGCAGCCAAAGCACTTGAAAAATTGCCCCGGCTCGTTTACTGTAAACGAGGGAGTTTTTTCCGAATGCCCGGGAAGCGGACAGCACGCCCAATGGTTGACACTACCTTGCCTTTTCAAAACACAGTATTTGCCAACGACGTCGACGATATTATTCTTTTGTTTGAGTTCGTCTAAGAACCTTTCGTCAAATGCCATTTCTTTTCTCTAATATATCAAAAAATTCTTTGGAATAAAAATTCCCTCAAAGGTATATACGGCGTATCTGTCCGTCATACTTGAAATATAATCGGAAACAACCGTATCCTCGTCATATCTGTTTAAAAGCTCTCTGTAAAAATCGGGTAGCTTTTCCTTGTGCGTCTTAAAATAACCGTACATTGCCGTAAGCATTTCTGTTGCTCTCGTTTCCTCTTCCTTTGCGGCAAGGTCCATATAAACCCTTTCAAACAGAAAATCTCTTAGCTCCTGAGACGCTTTTGCAACCTCTTTATCCATTAAAACGTCGTTTTTACCATTTGAACAGGTATAGATTGAGGAAATCATAGTATTAATTCTTTCGCTCGTCGTTTGCCCAAGAGTTTTTATTACGTTTTGGGGCAAATCCTCCTTTTTGAAAATACCTGCCCTTATAGCGTCGTCGATATCGTGATTCATATAAGCTATTCTGTCGGCAAGAGACACGATTTTACCCTCTAAAGTATGCGGATTTCCGGACTTTCTATGTTCTAAAATGCCGTCTTTAACCTCGTACGTAAGGTTTAAGCCCAAGCCGTCGTTTTCCAAAACCTCGACAACCCTTATCGACTGCTCGTTATGGGCAAAGCCGTTTGGATTGAGCTTTTCCAAAACCCTTTCGCCCGTATGTCCGAACGGAGTGTGTCCCAAATCGTGACCGAGCGCAATTGCCTCGCACAAATCCTCGTTTAAATCAAGACTTCTCGCTATCGACCTCGCAACCTGCGCGACGTCCAAAGTATGCGTAAGTCTCGTCATATAGTGGTCGCCCTCGGGAGAAAAGAAAACCTGAGTTTTATTTTTTAACCGTCTGAACGCCTTTGAATAGATTATCCTATCTCTATCGCGTTGAAATTCGGTACGCATAGGACAAGGCTCTTCATATCTCGCCCTGCCTTTAGTTTCGTCCGATTTGCAAGCATAGGAAGAAAAAAACTGTTTTTCTTTGTTTAAGGTAATTTCTCTCATAAAACTCTCCTAAACACATGGTTTTACAACACCGATTTTAAACGATTACGTTTCCGCCCGAAACATTGATAACCTCGCCCGTGATAAAGGTACCCTCCTCGCACAAAAAGACGACGGCTTTTGCGACCTCCTCGCAAAGTCCGATTCTTCCCAAGGGAATTTCCTCAACGGCAAGTCTTTTATCCTCCTCGGATAAAACGTCGTTCATTTTGGTGTCAATCAGCCCCGGCGCAACTGCGTTTACTCTGATATTCGCGCTTGCGTATTCCTTGGCTAAAGCCTTCGTAAAAGCAAGAATTGCCCCCTTAGACGCCGAATACACACTCTCGCAAGACGCGCCCACAAGCCCCCACATAGAGGAAACGTTTACTATATTTCCACCGCGGCTGAGCATGTGCGGTAAAACGCTTTTAACAGCGTTGAAAACACCCTTTACGTTAGCAGAAAAAACCTCGTCGAACTCTTCCTCCGAGGTATCTATCAAGGGTTTTATCTTTTGAGCTACGCCCGCGCAATTTACCAAAGCGTTTACGTAGCCCGCTTTTTTTACAAAGCCGTCGATAGCCATACGCGTTTGTTCTGAGCTTCTTAAATCAAAGCCCAAGGCAACGCCGCCTATTTCATTTGCCAAGGCTGTTGCGCCTGACGAATTGGTATTGTAATGGACACCGACAAAATACCCACGGGACGCAAATTCCCTGCAAATTGCAGAGCCGATACCTCCCGAACCGCCTGTTACCAATACGCTTTTCATAGTCTTTTAAATTGTAGCAATATTACTCAATAGGGTAGGATAAAAAACCTCGCCCGTATAAATAAACAGCCAAAAAAGTATAAGTGGCGTTACTATTAACTTCGCGCCACTTAAACGATTACAAAATTATTTCTTAACTCTTTCCATATATTCGCCGGTTCTGGTGTCAACTCTAACGGTTTCACCCTCGTTTACGAACATAGGTACTTGAATTTCTACGCCTGTTTCAAGAACTGCTCTCTTAGTAGCGTTTGTTGCGGTGTTGCCTGCAACGCCGGGCTCAGACTCGGTTACGAGAAGCTCAACGAAGTTTTCACACTCAACGAGGAAAGCCTTACCCTTGTAGAATTTTACCATAACGGGGTCGTTTTCCTTAATCCATTTAAGAGCTTCTTCAACCTGGTCCTTCATTAAAGGCTCCATATTGAACTCTTCGTCCATGAAATAGTATAATTCTTCGTCATTGTAAGAATAGGTCATTCTCTTAGTTTCGATAACTGCGTTTTCGAACTTTTCGTTAGGCTGGAAGGTTTGCTGTAAAACCTTGCCGTCAACTACGTTTTTAAGGGTAGTTCTAACGAATGCTGCGCCCTTACCAGGTTTAACGTGAAGGAAATCAACAACTGTCCATACCTTGCCTTCCCATTCAACGGTTACGCCTTTTCTTAAATCGCCTGCTTGTACCATAAATAATTTACTCCTTATGTTTATCTAATTAATTTTTTTCTTGAAATTTTGCCATCGCTTATAACGACGAGAGATTTATCGTCCTTCATAAACGAAACGTATCTTCCGTCAGACAGATAAGCGCTGTCTTCTATTCTTATACCAAACTTGCCGTCGAAGTAAACGCCCGGCTCGTTTGAAAATACCATATTGTTTTTAAGCTCTGCCTCACCCTTTACGGATAAGCTTGGGAATTCGTGTATGTTTACGCCGATTCCGTGACCTAACGAGTGGGTAAAGTATTTGCCGTAGCCAAGACTCTCCAAATGCTCTCTTGCAATGGCGTCAGCCTCTTTACCGGTCATACCCTCGACGATACCCTCCGCGCATTTAACGTGAGCGGTGAGAGTAGCAAGATACGCCTTTAAGAATTTTTCGTCGGGCTCGCCGAAGAAAAGAGTTCTCGTCATATCAGAGCAATAGCCTTTGTAAAGACAACCGAAATCCATCAATACGCATTGATTTTTCTTTAATTTCGTAACGCCCGTTTCGTGATGGGGAACGGCTGCGTTTTTACCAAACGCCACAATCGTGTCAAACGACTTACCTTGAGCTCCGAATTTTTTAAATCTGTATTCAAGCTCGTTTGCAAGCTCCCTTTCGGTAATACCCTCTTTAATGAGAGGAATAACGTCAAGCCAAGCCTTTTCGGCAATTTGACAAGCTTTTTTTACGTAAGATATTTCCTCTTCGGTTTTTATAGCCATAAGCTCGACGATTTCTCGCGAAACGTCTACAAACTCAAAGCCCGTGCTCTCTTTAAGATGCTCAAAAGCGGTAACCGTGGTATTTGTAAAATCAATACCGACAGTCTTTACTCCAAGCTCCTCTGCCTTTTTCTTTAACGGCTCGAGCCCTGCGCCTAAGATTACCTCTACGCCCTTTGGCTCCAAAGCCTTTCTTGCCGCAAATATGTATCTGCTGTCAACTACGAAGGTCGTACCCTTGGGAGTCAGCATCACGTAGCCTGCGGAGCTGTGAAAGCCGAGAAAATACTGCCTTTGCTTTTCGTCGGTTATAAGTGCTAAATCGTAATTCTTGAAATTCATAATACGCCTCATTATTACTTGATATATAATATCATATTACGCACGCGTTAGTCAATCGTTTTGAGGGATTTTTATTACTTTATCGCCAAATATCGACGATTTTCGCTTACTTCCCCTCAAAACTATTCTTTTATTTTTGACTCTCCGTCAATATTTTTGCGCTCAACCTCTTTATTGACATGCTTTTCAGCCTCTTTTTTCTCAGCGAGAGACCTTGCTCTTTGCTTTTCCTCCAAGTGCTTTTGCTCCTGCTGCTTTTTATACCCTTCTCCGTAAAGCGCGTAGGTTGCCGCCGCCTTTGAAATAGTGATTGCGTTAAGCCTTTCAAGCTCGTGCCTGCAAATTTCGATTTGCCTTAAGGACCATGGCTTTATTGCCGCATACCATACGACGGTAAAGCCTACGCAAACGGCAAACGAGCATGTCCATACGATAAATTTCCAAAGCTCGTACGGCTTCTCCGTACCTATGCTCAATATATAAATCAAGAAAACAATTGCATAAGCAATTGCAATCACGACAGAGGTTATTACTAATGATACGCCCATGCTTCTGTTTAAATCTTGAAGACGGCTTATTCTTTTAGAATAATAAGCTCTCTCGCCCATGGAAGCCTTTTTTCTCGCCTCTTTCGTCGTTACCTTTTTTACGTCCTTAAATTGATCTCTTATCATAAACTACCTCTTTCGTAATATTTTACTTAAAAATTGTCCTGTATAGCTTTGCTCTGACTTGACAATCTCTTCGGGCGAGCCCTCGGCAACCACCGTACCGCCGCCGTCGCCGCCTTCGGGTCCCAAATCAACGATATAATCGGCAACCTTTATAACGTCGAGATTATGCTCTATAACTATAACCGTATTCCCCGAGTCCGTGAGTCTGTTCAAAATACCCACGAGCTTTTCAACGTCGTAGCTGTGAAGTCCCGTGGTGGGCTCGTCTAAAACGTAAAGCGTTCTGCCCGTAGACCTCTTAGCAAGCTCCGTTGCAAGCTTTACCCTCTGAGCCTCGCCGCCCGAAAGTGTCGTCGCAGGCTGACCAAGCTTTATATAGCCCAAGCCGACGTCCTGCATCGTCTTTATCTTGTTGTAAATTCTCGGTATATTCTCAAAATATTCAACGCCCTCGTCAACGGTCATATCCAAGACGTCGGCAATATTTTTACCCTTGTATTTAACCTCTAAGGTTTCGTGGTTGTATCTCTTTCCCTTGCAGACCTCGCACGGAACGAATACGTCCGGCAAAAAGTGCATTTCGATTTTTATTATACCGTCGCCTTGACATCTTTCGCATCTTCCGCCTGCCACGTTAAACGAAAATCTGCCAGCCTTATAGCCCCTTTCTTTGGCGTCGTTTGAAGAGGCGAAAATTTCTCTTATCGTGGTAAA
>JAZNDO010000111.1:0-14863 GCA_045588105.1 Christensenellaceae bacterium
AATAAAAGATAAGTTTGATGAAAGTAATAATGGGGCAAAAATAGTTCCTCTTGCTCAAAGAGATGTAATTTTGACATTTTGTAAAGGAATATCAGAATATTTTATTAATTATATTCCACAAAAAGTTGACGAAATAATAATTAAAAAAATAGAATCCTTACAACCAGAATACACTCAAGAGCAAATGCAAAAAATTAAAGATAGTTTTAGTGTGTGTGGAAAAGAAATTTACGATATAATTCAATCAGTATCTAAAGAAAAAAATATAAATCCCTTATTAGCAAGTGTTCAGTTAATTCCTATACCAGAGATGGCAATGTTATCAGAAAATTTAATTAACATAACTTCATTAAAACGAACGTTTTCATTAGATGGTAATCAACAAACAGTCGGTGGACCAACTGACGTTGCCATTATTACTAAACCCGATGGTTTTTCATGGATAAAAAAGAAACAAATTAATAAAATATAAAATGCTAAAACTCAATTAAGAGTTCAATGAGTGAAGCACACACTCCGCCAACGAAAAGGACACCTAATCATAGGTGTCCTTTTCGAATGCAAAAAAGACGAGTTTTCACTCGTTGCAGTTTGTCCCAAACAGCACGAGTGACGCAATTTTACTTACAACAAACTTTTTCAATCTTTCTTGAAAATTGCTATTCCGTCACTACGCGTTGCTCCGTTCCTTACAAATCTCGTCTTCTCCGCCAAAAATCGACAAGAAACTTGTCGATTTTTATTCAAGCCGAAAGGCTTGGCATGTAATCACGGCTTGCCGTGTATGGAATTGCCGTCAGGTGTATGTCATTTCGGCTTGATGCCATGCAATTCTATTGAATTGATTGCATACCGCTTTGCGGATTACATACACGCAACAGCGTGATTAAACACGAGAGTTCAACTCACCCCTTAAAATTAGGTAGGGGTGTAAATTGTCCACTCTTCACAAAAAAAGAGCAAGGAATTCTATCCTTGCTCTTTTTTGAGGTGAAGGGGCTTGAAATCGTACCTGATGTCAAAGCTTTTTATGCTTGCAAACAGTAAATGGTTATGCTATAATACTTGCATAGGTGAAATTTATATGTGTAATCATAAATAGAAAGCTCAAGCGATACTCGATAAAATGAATTCAAAAGAGAAGGTTGGAAATTCCAGCGAAAACATTTTGTGGAGCGAACAATGAGATATGGAATTATAAAATTTGTTAGAGGAAGTATTTATGTATTCAACGAAATTTATTGCAGCAACGAAGGAATATTGCACGCACGAGAAAATGATAGCCGCGCCTATGCTTCGCAAACGTTTCGTTTTGGAAAGCATGCCGGATAAGGCGTGCTTTACTATTTGCGGTTTGGGCTTTTATAGGCTGTTTTTAAACGGAAAGGAAATTACCAACGGACACCTTGCTCCGTTTTTGTCTAATCCCGATAAAATACTTTATTATGACGAGTATGATTTAAAAGACTTGATTCAAGTAGGAGAAAATGTTATCGGTATTCTGCTCGGAAACGGCTTTTTAAATTGTATCGGCGGTCAGGTTTGGGATTTTGACCGCGTATCCTACCGCAGCGCGCCTAAAACTGCGTTTGCGCTGGAAACGGAAAACGGCGTACTGTTCGAGGCGGATGAAGATGTGAAAGTTCATCCTTCGCCCATTCTCTTTGATGATTTAAGGGAAGGGGAATGGTATGACGCACGTTTAGAGATTTCGGGATGGAACGAAGTGGGTTTTGACGATTCTGCTTGGCAGCAAGCAATCCTCGCTGAAAAGCCTTTGGGCGAACCGAGTGTTTCTACTGCGCCAGTACTGAAAACGGTGAAGGAGCTTTCGCCTAAGCAAGTTACAAAGTATAAGAACGGGTATATCTTCGATTTCGGTGAAAACACCTCAGGTTTTGCGCGTACTGTCTTAAAAGGGATGGAAGAAGGGCAATCTTTAACCTTTATTTATTTCGAGTGCTTGGGTGATGATGGCGGCGTATATTTGGACAATATCGGCTTTGACAAAAACAGAACGCGCGAAAACTTTAATCAGCAAATAGAATATACTTGCAAGGCAGGTGAACAGACCTATCAACCCTCATTTGTTTGGTGTGGCTATCGCTACGTGTTTATTGGCGGACTCACCGAGGAGCAAGCAAGGAATTTGGAGATTACTGCGTTAGGTATTCGTTCGAGTGTTGAGTTGCGTGGGGGATTTTCGTGTAGCGACGAAAGAGTGAACACGCTTTGCGAAATCATTTTGCGTAGCGATTTGACTAACTTGTTCCACTTTCCCGTGGATTGTCCTCACCGAGAAAAGAACGGTTGGACTGCGGACGCCGCTCTTTCCTGCGAGCAAATGTTACTGCAAATGAACGTTGAGGACGTTTATAAAGAATGGTTGAAAAACATTCGCGCATCTATGACTGAGGATGGTGAGATTCCCGGTATCGTGCCTACGGGCGGCTGGGGCTTTGATCGGGGTAACGGTCCTGCGTGGGACTGCGTGCTGTTTTGGTTGCCCTATTACGTATATCAATACCGTGGCGATAAGCAATTGGCTGAAGAGAACTCGGAGGCAATGTTCAAATATCTTAAATACATGGCAGGGAAGCGAAATGAGGACGGTTTGATTTCTTACGGGCTTGGGGATTGGTGTCAAACCTTGTTCTATACCAGTGCGGAATTTGAAACGCCGACTGAAATTACGGATAGCTTAGTTGGATATGACGTTTGTAAAAAATCCGTGTTACTATTTAAGGTTATCGGTCAGGATGATAAGGCAGAATATGCGCAGACTCTTAGCGAAGAATTTGCGGCGGCGTTCAGAAAAAAGTGGATAAACGGCGGCTCGGTAGAGAATTCGAAAGCGGTTGAATATATAAACTCTACGGACGGTAAAAACGGACAAGGCTTTCCCGTTAAGGATAAAACTCAAACGGCTCAGGCTATGGCGCTCGCGCTCGGATTGTTTGGTGAGGATAAGAAAACGCTTGCAATCGAAGAGCTCGCTCGTCGCATAGAAAGAGACGGAAATCTTTTTAACGTTGGGGTCGTCGGTGGGTTTTCACTATTCAACACGCTTGCGGATAACGGTTACGCAGCTTTGGCGTACAAGTTAATTATGCAGCCTTCGCCACCCAGTTACGGTTATTTGGTAGACCGCGGCGAAACGACGCTTTGGGAAAGTCTGTACGATTACGGCTCCTCCAAAAGTAACGTTCTTCTAAAAAACGGTAATCGTATCACCTCTCACAATCATCATTTTTGGGGATTCGTATATACGTATTTTACGCGATATGTCGCAGGGCTTAAATTCAATCCCGATGCAACTGACGTCAATTATGCGGAAATTTCGCCTGTATATACCGAAGGGTTATCATATGCGGAAGCGTATTACCTTGCACCGGAAGGCAAGATTGCCGTACGCTGGGATAAGATTGGGGATGAGTTTACGTTCAAAGTTAACGTCCCTAAAAATATGCGAGTGAAGCTTTCTTTCCGAGGGAGAGAAGAGTTGCTCACCTCAGGAGAGTTTATTATAAAGCTATAAGAACGAAAAACCGTTCGGGTTTATTGTTTCAACGGTTTTGTACGGAAAATGGGAAGGTACTAAGAATTAAAATACCGATTTGAACTTTTTATAAGTTTAAATCGGTATTTTTTTTATAGAGAAACTCTACATTTTATATTCCTTGCTTTATAAATTGCTGCTTTGAACGTTTAGCTTTAACAATTCTCCAAAAGCTTTACCTTTTTTAAAGTTATCATAATCAGCGGTATAAGTATAAGCTGAAGTATTATTCCCGGCATAGAACTTAAAATTACACCTGTCACAAAGGTTTTCCATACGAAAGCGTTACCTTGTAATCCTAACAAAACGATTTCTGCGAGGCATCTTACGATTCTGCCCAAAATCATTGCAGTCAGCATTGAAATGTAAATCGTTACTATTGATTTTTTCTCGGAAAATCCGTAAAGTAAGCCGATGGTTAGTCCGTAAACACTCATTTCAAAGGCGACGGCGATTGCGGTTGGATACATAACTGGCACTGAAAAAATCAGTGACCTTAATATGGGCAAGATAAAGCCTACTAACGCGCCGTATTGCCAACCGCAAATCATACCGCATAAGAATATTGGTATATGCATAGGGAGTAACGCTTTACCTAAAGTCGGTATTTGACCTATAAACATAGGCAGAATAAAGCCTAACGCTAAGAAAAATGCTGAAAAGATTAATTTTTTCAATTTAGTGTAAATCATAAAAATTAACCGTGTATTTTACTGTTTTTTCATTTGTCTTAAAAATAGAGCGACTGCAACGCATAAAGTAGCGATAGCGTACCCTGAAACCCATAGCAAATGAGGTAAAAAGCTTGAAAAGTTACCTGTCAAAATTGCTCTTTCCAAGTCAACGGCGTGAACGAAGGGCAGGGCGTAAGCAATCTTGTAAAAAGCTCCGCCTATCAGATTTAAGTCAAACCAAGCGCCCGAAAGCCAGGCTGAAAGGTTGGTAAGCAACGCGCCGCAAACTCCGCCTACCTGCTTATCCGTTAAAACACTTCCGCAAAGCAATCCGAGAGCAATATATAATATTGATATCGGAATAACAAAAAGTATGGCGTAAATTATATTTACACTTACGTTAAGACCTAAAGCAATTGCAACGGCATAGCATATCGCGCTTTGCGCAACTGCAATAGGTAATATAGGCAGAGTATAGCCTAAAATAAAATCTAAAGGTGAAAGTGGGGTGGTATAAAGTCTTTGAAGCAAAGCGCTGTTTCTGTCCTTTGAAATCAGTGTTGCAGAAAATAAAGTCATAAACGACAGACCGAAAACTGTAATTCCGGGTGTTAAGCTTTGTATTTCAAATAATTCTACGGGAACGTTTGCCTGAATTGCGCTTAAAAGCAAAATTAGAACGAGAGGGAAGCCTAAGCCGAAAAACAAGTTCAGCGGGTCTCTTATAATTTCTTTAAGGTTTCTTTTAGCAAATGCGAGCATTTTCATAAGTCAGCCCCCTTAACTATATTTATAAAAGCCTTTTCAATGCTTGTAGTATTGGTTGACGCTTTTATGTCGGATGGAGTGTCGGCAATGAGTAATTTGCCGTCCTTCATTATTGCAATTCTGTCAGAAAGCTCTTCAGCCTCCTCCATATAATGAGTTGTCAAAATTATTGTGACCTTGCCCTTAAGCGATTTTATCAATTCCCAAAGCTCGCTTCGGGCAATAACGTCCAAGCCTAAGGTAGGCTCGTCCAAGAAAAGAATTTTCGGTTCGCTGATTAAAGCCATTGCAATGCTGAGTCTTCGTTGCCAGCCTCCCGACAATTTGCTTGCCTTTTTATTCAAAATGCTTTCCAGCCTTAAAAGCTGAGTGATTTCTTTTATCTTAGAAATTTGTTTATCCCTTGCGAATCCGTGAACTCCGCAAATCAGCTCTAAATTTTCCTCGCCGTTAAGGTTTGGAGCAACGGCTGTTTCTTGAGGAGATACTGCGATAATCGACTTAACGGCGGACTTTTCTTGAATTATGCTTTTCCCGAACAAAAGAGCGTCACCGCCGCTTGGCTCGGTTAAGCACGATAGCATTTTTATAGTGGTTGTCTTTCCCGCACCGTTTACTCCCAAAAGAGAAATAAGCTCGCCCTCGTTTATTTCTAAGCTTAAATTGTCAACGGCAGTTAAGTCATTATATTTTTTTGTAAGATTATTGATTTTGATTGCAATCATTTTTTATCCTCCTCACCTGCGTGCTTTAGCCTTAATCCTTGATAAACGTCGGTCAGCATATCGCTTATTTGCTCCCACTTAAGAGGGCAAAACGAGGTCGCAAGCATCGTGCCGATTCCGTGAACTAATGACCACATTTCCATATGCATAAGCTCTGCTTTTTCTCTTGAAAATCCGTTTGTCTTCATTATTATATCGATAGAGGCCTTAAAATCATCCGTAGGGGATAAGTCCTCGTTTTTTCTGTCTCGCATAAAAAGAAATTTAAAAAGCTCCTTTTCATCCTTCGCAAAACGAATATAAGCCATGCCAAACGCCTTATACTTAGGATATTTTCCGCTTTTTGCTTCATTTTGCAAAAATTCGAGATATAAATTATGTGCGGAAGCCGTAACCTGCTCGTGTAAGTCCTCCATGCTTTTAAAATTTGAAAATATTGGCTGAGTAGAGCAGCTCAACTCGCTTGCAATGCTTC
Source organism: Christensenellaceae bacterium (assembly GCA_045588105.1). Taxonomy (GTDB): domain Bacteria; phylum Bacillota; class Clostridia; order Christensenellales; family Borkfalkiaceae; genus UBA10281. The sequence goes on from JAZNDO010000111.1 coordinate 6,202, forward strand.
TTGCGTTAAGCTCGCTTACTCCGTTTTTTCTGATGAGTGTAATTGACGTGCTTATGATGTCGTCTTTATTAATTTTTACTCTCGGCGGCATTTTGACCTCCTAAAATATCAATCGTTATATAACAAGTGTTATTTTACATTAATCCAACCGTATTGTCAACCGTTTTATTTGTAAAAAAATTAAAATAATTATCAAAAAAAAGCTTGCTTTATCATATTATTTAACTGACGAAGCAGGTGTTTATGTTAGGAAGGTCTTGGGTAGAAATAGATTTAAGCAAGCTAAAGCAAAATTATCTGTCATATAAAAATTTAATAAGGGAAGGACAGGAGATTATAGCCGTTATAAAGGCAAACGCCTACGGCCACGGAGACTATAAGGTTGCCGCCGCCCTTGAAGAGGTTGGAGTAAAGCATTTTGCCGTGTCCAATTCAGAGGAGGGAATACGGCTTCGGAAGCACGGTGTTAAGGGCAGCATTTTGGTTTTGACGTACACGCCGACGGAGTGCTTTAGCAGGCTTGTCGAATACGATATAATGCAAGCGGTCATATCCGATGAATACGCAAGGCAAATTTATTCCTCGGGATATCCTATAAAAACGCAGATTGCGGTAGATACGGGGATGAATAGAGTAGGACTTAAATATTCAACTGCGAAATTATATATAGAAAGGATAAAAGAATACTCAAGGCAATTTTGTGTAAAGGGAATCTTTACTCATCTGTCTTCAACAGACAATGCGGCGTTTACTAAAAGGCAAATCGCAAAATTTAAAGAAATCGCCGAGGGGTGTAAAAATTTAAATTTTGAGTTTGTCCACTCGTTAAATTCAATAGGCGGTATGCGTTATAACGACGCCGTATTTAAGCAGGTTAGGCTGGGAATTTTACTTTATGGGCTTATTAAGGAAAACAGCGTTGATATAAAACCGGTGTTACGATGGAAAAGCGTAGTCTCCATGCTCAAAGTCGTTGGAAAAGGGGAATATATCGGCTATGATTTGTCTTATAAGGCAAAAAACGAGATGAAAATTGCCGTTATTCCGACGGGATACGCAGACGGATATAACAGATTGCTTTCAAACGTGGGCTGCGTTGTAATTAAAGGTCAAAAAGCCCCGATAGTAGGCAAGATTTGTATGGACCAATTTATGGTTGACGTAACGCAGGTTAAAGGCTTGAGATGCGGTGACGGGGTAACCTTAATCGGTGAGGGCTATACCGCCGAGGATATGGCAAGAGATTTAAAAACTATTTCTTATGAAATAGCAACGTCGATATCAAATCGGGTAGCAAAAATTTATAAATAAATATTTTCATTTTTTTAATGACAAAATTTTGCCGTTATTGTATAATGTTTTTATTATATTTGCGGAGAAAAATCGTATGGATAATAGAGAAAGGGCAAGGCAGTTGGTTGCAAGGATGACGCTAAACGAAAAGGTCGGTCAGCTTGCGCAACATTATTACGGTTTTAATGCTTATACAAGGGATGAAAAGGGAGAAATAGCTTTAACCGATGATTTTAAAAATTACGTTTTGAGATTTGGTGGGCTTGGCATTATCTACGGCTTTTTCAGGTCTGACCCTTGGAGTAAAAGAGGTTACAAAAACGGCGGTATTACCGCAAAAGAATATGCAAAAGCGTATAATCTTTTGCAGAAATTCGTTATCGAAAATACGAGGCTTGGTATTCCTGTTTTATTTGAAGAGGATTCCCCACACGGCAGGCAGGCGCTTGACAGTATAATTTATCCCGTAAGCTTAAACGTAGGATGCTCCTTTAACCCCGAATTGTATAGAAAGCAAGCTGAGCAAATAGGTAAAGAAGCAAGGACCTGCGGTGTCCGTTTGCCGTTTATCTCCGTATTTGATATGGCGATTGACCCAAGGTGGGGAAGGTTTGAGGAGTGCTTTTCGGAAGACCCTCTTTTAGCCTCAAAAATGAGCGAAAACGCAGTAAAGGGCGTGCACGACAGCGGAAATATGGTATGCTGTAAGCATTATTTGGCGCAGGGAAGCGTCGTCGGTGGGCATAACTGCGGCGTAAGCAATATAGGCGAAAGGGAGGTCAGAGAGATTCATTTGCCGGTTGTTAAATCGGCGGTTGAGGCAGGATGTGATTTTATCATGGCGACCTACAGCGAAATCGACGGCGAGCCCTGTCACGCAAGCTCGTATTACTTAAGCGATATTTTAAGGAAGGAATTGGGCTTTGACGGCGTAGTGCGTTCCGACGGCGGCGCGATTGATAGGCTCATTGGCTTTTGCGGCGACGATATTGCAAGGGCGTGCGCGGTTTCGGTTAAGGCAGGCGTTGATACGGGGCTTTGGGACGAGGCGATGACTCATCTTGAGGATGCGGTCGAAAAGGGTTATATCACCGAAAATGAAATCGACGTTGCCGTTATTCGTCTTTTAGAGAAAAAATTTAAATGTGGGTTAATGGACAATCCGTATATTGAAGATAAAGGACAAACCGTTGAATATTTGCAGTCGGGCGAAGGTCAAAGGATAGCCTACGATATGGCTTCCGAAAGCTTAGTATTGCTCAAAAACGACGGCGCTTTACCTATAAAGGATAAAAAAATCTTACTTATCGGCGATAATTTGCAAAACGTATATTATCTTCTTGGCGATTACACACCCGAGCAAAAGGGCGGTATGACGGTTAAGGACGCTTTTTGCAGTAGCGGAGCAGACTATTTGCAGGGCTGGAGCTTTGAGGACGGTATAACCGTCAGCGATGCAGAGCTTGAAAGTGCGGTGGCAAAAGCCGACGTTATCGTATTTGGATGCGGAGGCAGCAGCGTCAGAGATTTTGAAAGCGTTTATAACGAGGCTGGCGCAGTTATCGAGGCAAAGGGAAAATTTATGGATTGCGGCGAGGGCTGTGACCTTGCAGAGCTCAATTTGAAGCCTTGTCAAGCAGCGCTTTTGAAAAAGCTGAAAGGCTTTAATAAGCCTATAGTAAGCCTTGTTATTGCAGGCAGGGCGTACGTTTTAACCGATATAGAAAAATACTCAAACGCCGTAGTCTGGTGCGGTTATCCCGGCATAGAGGGGGCAAATGCTATTTACGATACAGTAATTGGCAAAATAAACAATTTCGGAAGATTATCGTTTACACTTCCCAAGAGCGTTGGTCAGTTGCCTGTTTATTACAATACGAAATACACCTCTCCTTATGTTGATATCGACGACAAGCCCTTACACGCGTTTGGCTACGGTTTATCGTATTCGCAGTTTGAATATTCGGATTTTAAAGTAAAAACTGCAACCTGCGAACAGATTAAGGGTGGCGATAGAATAGAGGTAAGCTTCAGCGTTAAAAACCTTTCTGATAAAGAGGGGAAAGCTGTTCCTCAGCTTTACGTAAGAAAGTTCGGCGGTACGGTTACGCAACGAATTAAAGAATTAAAAGGCTTTGAAAAGCTCTCTCTTTTGCCGAACGAGGAAAAAACCGTGAGGTTTTACCTTGGGTTTGAGGAGCTTAAGGAGTGGTCGGTGAATAAAAAATACGAGCTGTTTCCTTGCAAAATAAGACTTTTCGTCGGCAAATCAAGCGATAATTCAATATTTAAAACTGAATTTAGAATATAAGACAAAAAAGTCTTGTGGACTGTCCACAAGACTTTTTGCGCTTTTAAGCTGATATGTACTTATAATGCTTATTTACAGCATCCGCCACCGAAGCCGAAATCCATTCCGTGCTTATCGTGACCGCCGCCACAGCAACAGCACCATACTATAATGAGGGGTATAAGGCATCCGCAATTACAAAGCTTGTCAAAAATACCGTTAAGACAGCCGTTCTTGCATGCGCAAAGTATCAAAAGGATAATTAATATCCAAAGGCAACAGTTGTCGCCGCCACAAGTATTGAACATGGTTTTTCCTCCTTGTTTATTTGATAGCTTACTATCAGTACATTATATTTTTTTATGAGAAAATTTGTTACAGAGCTTTTTTAGATAAAACACCTTGATTTTTAAAAACGTTTGGTATATAATAAAAGTTGCGGACACTTTTATAGGTTCGACAAAAATATTTTATTTTTCTTACGGGTATCCCAAAGGGAACTCGATTGGAGGTTTTTATGGAAAGAATCAGCTCTAAAAGTATCGCTTTTTACGGCGTAATGGCAGGATTAATGTTTGTTTTTCTGCTTATTGAAACGTATTTGTTCAGCGCGCTGTTCGGCAATTTTACACCTGCAATTTTAACCTTACCGCTTGCTGTAGCGCTTTCTCTTTTTAACGGCAGAAAGGGGATGTGGATAGGTGGAACCGTTTTTGGATGCTGTTCATTTTTTCTTGCAGTTATTATTTCAAACGTTATATTTTTAAATCCGCTCGTTTCTATTTTGCCAAGAGTGTTTATCGGTTTAACGTCGTACGGAGTGTATTTTTTAGCAAATAAGCTTCTTAAGGATTCTAAAAATGAGTTTGTAAGTGAAATTTTACCTTGCTCTCTTGCAGGGGTTTTCGGTATATTAACCAATTCCGTTTGTACGATTTTTATGATGTGGGTGTTTAATTCTGCAGAGCTTGCTTTGGTACTCACTGTTATAATATCTATAAATTTCGTTGCCGAGATAATCGGCGCGGCAGTTTTAGCCCCAATTTACGTCAGAGTATTTAAAAGGATGCATAAAAGCTTATGATTTTTTGTATTGATATAGGTAACTCCAATATAAAATACGCTATTTTTGACGGTAGCGAGGTTAAAGCTACCTTTCGCGTTACCTCAAAAAGGGATGCTACGAGCGATGAATACGGCGTTATAGTCAGAGATTTACTTCGCGAGGCGGGTATTCCTAAAAAAGCTATAAAGGGCGTTATCATGTCGTCGGTTATTCCTTCGCTTAACTATACTATGGAGCATATGTGCAGAGATTATTTGGGGGTAGAGCCTTTGATTATCGGTCCTGGTGTAAAAACGGGTTTAAATGTTAAAACCGATAATCCCAAAGAGGTTGGCTCAGATATTATAGTAGATAGCGTAAGCGCCATTAAAAAGCTTGGAGTTGGCACGCCTATTATCGCAATTGATTTCGGCACGGCTACAACCTTTGATATAATATCCGAAAAAGGTGAGCTGATAGGAGTCGTAATTTCACCGGGTATTAAATCGGCTCTTGATTCACTCACGACCAGCACGGCTAATCTGCCGAGAATAGAGCTTGAAAGACCTAAGAGCGTAATAGGTAAAAATACGGTAAGCTGTATGCAGTCGGGTATAATCTTCGGCTTTTCGGGGCTCGTTGACAATATAATTTCAAAGATAAAGGAAGAATTGGGTCGCACAGATACTAAGGTAATAGCTACCGGCGGACTTGGAAAAATTATTTTTAAAGAGACCAAGAATATAGATTACTACGATAATTTATTGACCTTAAACGGTTTAAGGTATATTTACGAAATGAACGCGAGGAAAGAAAATGAGTAAAACCGTTAAACTCGGAAATAAGCTTTTGGGCGGAAAAAACCCTATACTTATTCAGTCTATGGTAAACGTAAAAACTTCTAAAATTGCAGAAGTTGTCGAGCAAATTAAAGAATTGGAAACACTTGGCTGCGACGTTATCAGGGTTTCGGTAAAGGACGAGGACGACGTTAAAGCGATAAGAGAAATTAAAAGACAAATTTCAATTCCTCTCGTTGCGGATATTCATTTTAACTATAAGTACGCGCTCGGCGCAATTGACGGCGGAGTTGATAAAATAAGAATTAATCCGGGTAATATCGGTAGCGAGAGTAACGTTGCCGAGGTTGCAAGGGCTATCAAGGCAAACGGCGTTTGCGTAAGAGTCGGCTCAAACAGTGGAAGCGTTGAAAAGGAAATTCTTGCAAAATACGGCAAGAACGAAATTTCGCTTGCCGAAAGCGCGCTTAAAAACGTTGCTATTTTAGAAAAGCACGGCGTTGAGGACGTTGTTATATCCGCAAAGGCAAGCAGCGTGCCATTAACGGTTGCAACCTACAGATATTTACATAATAAAACCGACTACCCATTGCACGTAGGTGTTACCGAGGCTGGTACGGACAGTATGGGTACGGTTAAGAGCAGTATAGGCATAGGCTCTCTTTTGCTTGACGGAATCGGCGATACTATAAGGGTTTCTTTAACGGCTCATCCAAGAAATGAAATCGTAGTTGCAAAAAGAATTTTAAGAAGCTGTGGCTTGGATAAGAATTTCGTTGAGGTAATTTCGTGTCCTACCTGCGGAAGAACCGAATACGACAGTATAGGTCTTGCCAATAAGGTTGAAGAATTGACTGCAAATATTAAAAAACCGCTTAAAATAGCCGTTATGGGCTGTGTGGTAAACGGTCCGGGCGAGGCTAAGGACTGTGATTTGGGTATTGCAGGCGGTGGCGGAATATGCGCTTTCTTTAAAAACGGAGAAATCTATAAAAAGGTTCCGTTTGCCGTAGCAGAAGAAGAATTTATAAAGGAAATACGTAAACTTGTTGAGTAATGCAATGCGTGAGCTCAGGTCAATTTCTCCCGAGCTTGCAAATTTAAAACTTAAAAATATAAGGCTTTCAAAAAACGGTAGCGCAGCCTTTGATTTTATTTGCGACAAGGCAGTCAGCTTTGATTTAAAAAACGCAATCATAGCAAAATTAAAGGGGATAATTCCCTCATTTTTTGGTAACGTAACCGTAAACGTTACTAAAATCGTTGCAGACGGTGAGCTTGTCGCTAAGGAAATAATTTCTTATTTGCTTTCTTCCCATATGTCCGTTGCCCACGCGGTAGGTCTTAGCGACGTTGCTTTTTCGACCTTTGACGGAGTGGGAGAATTCGTTTTAACGCTTGACAGCGATATATACAGCTACTTTGAGGATAACGACGTTGTAAGCGATATATCCGAGCATTTAGAGGATTGTTTCTGCGGTAAATTTAAAGGCGTAATAAAGGATTCCGGCAAGATTAAAGCAGGAGAAATGAATTTTGGCGAAAAAATCAATTCGGCAGATTACGAAACGATTCGCTGCAGAAGCTTTGACGTAAACGACGTCGTTAGGCTTTGGGGCGAGGAGATTGGCGGAAGAGCCGTTTATATTGCCGACGCCGAGCTTGTCAGCGGTACGGTAACCTTTGCAGGTAAGATCGTTGCGATAAACCAAAAGGAAACTAAGAAGGGAAAGCCCTTTTACATACTTGAAATCGACGATTCGACAGGAATTATTTCGGCTAAAGTCTTTTTAACCAAGGAAAAAGAAAAGAAAATGGAAAAAATCAACGTCGGCTCTCAAATTATCGTAAGGGGAGAGCTGAGCGCGTTTAACGGTATGCCAAGCTATAAAATCGACGATTTGTCTTACTGTGAATTGCCCGTTGATTTTAAACCGGTAGAAAGAGAGAGTAAGTCCGTTCCTTCAGAATATTCCGTTGTTTTTCCCGAGCCTATAGTCGAAGCGACTCAGAGCTTTTTATTTTCAACAGAGCGAGAGGTTGAGCAATGTATGCTTGGTAAAACCTTCGTCGTTTTGGATATAGAAACCACGGGTGTGCATTATACCGAAGGAGATAAAATTACCGAGGTCGGCGCAGTCAGAATCGTAGACGGAAAAATCGTTGATAAATTCCAGACTCTCGTAAACCCCGGTGTAAAAATCAGTCAGGAAATCACAAATCTTACGGGAATTGACGACGAAATGGTAAAGGACGCCCCTCCTTTTGAAAAGATTGTTCCCGATTTGTTTAAGTACGTTGACGGCGCATATATCGTTGCTCATAACATAGAATTCGACTATAAATTTATAAAATTTATGGCAAAGGAAACCGGTTACGTTTTTAAAAACGAGGGTATTGATACTTTGGCTTTTTCAAGAGAAGTCTTAAAGGGTATGAAAAACTATAAGCTTAATACCGTTTGCGGACATTTCGGTATAGAATTTTTACATCACAGAGCGCTTTCAGACGCTCATGCAACGGCAAAGCTGTTGCTTGAATTGGTCGCAATTAAAAAAAGTTTGCCAATTTGAGTAAAAACACTTGCTAAATAACATATAATATGTTATTATATACACGCTGAATATGATTTGCTTGTATTTGAGAGCGACCGAGTCGCTCTCAAATTTTTATAAGGAGGAAAAATGAAGTTTAAAAGCGTTGAAGAAATAACGTCTGCGCTTTTGCCTATTGCTGCTGCGATGGAAATTGAAATCGTAGAGGTTGAGGCTAAGGTGACTAAAAGTCCGTATATCACGGTATTTATAGATACCGAAAGCGGCGTAGACTTAGATACTTGCGAAAAATTTCACAATGCAATCGACCCCGTTTTAGACGATTTTGACCCTTCGTACGGCGCTTCGTACACCTTAAACGTTTCAAGTCCCGGCTTAGACAGACCGTTAAAGACCGATAGAGATTTTCAAAAGAGAATCGGTAAGGACGTTGAGGTTAAGCTTTTCGCGCCTTTAAAGGGTAAAAAATATTTTGAATGTAAACTTGTTGGCTACGACGGAAACAACGTCGTTTTAAAGGACGGAGAGGAAGAATTTAAATTACCTCTCGTTCGTATCGCAAAAATCAACGAAGCAATAAAATTTGATTGATTTGCTAAAATTTAAGGAGAACAAAGATGATTAACAAAGATTTCTTTCAGGCGATTGAAGATCTTGAGGAGCAAAAGGGCATAAAGCA
>JAZNDO010000112.1:0-4343 GCA_045588105.1 Christensenellaceae bacterium
GACACGATAGACCTTGTTGGTCATCGTGGTCGCCCCTTTGAAACAGTTAACGCACTTTTGCGAAGTTTATAAGCCCTTAAAGTTTGATGTTGATATGCACCTTTTTACCCTTATGAAGCACAAAGCTTCCTTTTTGCTTGATTTCATCAGAAAGCTCAACGTCGGCTACGGTAATCTTTTTATCGTCAACGGAGATTGCGTTACCCTCGATAAGACGTCTTGCCTCACTCTTAGATTTTGCAACGCCTGCAGCTGCAATAATATCAATAACGTTAGTTAAGCCGTTTGCCTCGAAGGTTGGCATATCCTCTGCGTTTCCACCGAAAGCAGCCTTTGCCTGTCTTTGAGCCTCGAGAGCCTTTTCCTCACCGTGAACGAGCTTAGTTACCTCAAATGCAAGACGTTCCTTTGCAGCGTTCATTCTCTCGTCGTTATATCTGGTAAGCTCTGCAATTTCTTCCATATCCATAAAGGTCAAAAGGCGCATACATTCTGCAACCTTAACGTCCTCTACGTTACGGAAATATTGATAGAAATCATAAACGGAACACTTTCTCTCGTCAAGCCAAAGCGCGCCCTTCTGAGTCTTGCCCATCTTCTTGCCCTCGCTGTTTAAAAGGAGGGTACAAGTCAAACAATAAGCGTCTTTTTGCTCTTTTCTTCTTATAAGGTCAACGCCTGCAAGCATGTTAGACCACTGGTCGTCACCACCAACCTCTAACACACAGCCGTGCTTTTGGTGAAGATATAAAAAGTCGTAACCTTGCATTAACATATAGTTAAACTCAAGGAAGGTAAGACCCTTTTCCATACGTTGACGGAAGCACTCTGCCGTAAGCATTTTATTTACCGAGAAATGTACGCCTATATCACGCAAAAATTCAACGTAGTTAAGCTTCATAAGCCAGTCGGCGTTGTTTTCGATAATTGCGGCGTTGTCACCGTCAAAGCGGATAAATCTTGACATTTGCTCTTTAAAGCAACCAATGTTATGGTCGATAATCTCGGGAGTGAGCATTTGACGCATATCGCTTCTGCCCGATGGGTCGCCTATCATACCCGTTCCGCCGCCGAAAAGAGCAATTGGGGTATGACCGAATTTTTGCATCCAAGCCATAGCCATAATGGGAATATAGTGACCTATATGTAAGCTGTCAGCCGTTGGGTCAAAGCCTACGTAAAAGGAAATACTTTCGGTTTCAAGCTTTTTTCTTAAATCGTCGCCGTAAACGGTTTGCTTTACAAATCCACGTTCGGTAAGAACGTCTAATACGTTTTTCATAAAAAACTCCTATAAATATTGTTGACGTATAGAGTATACTCTTTAACGAAAAAATTGTCAACAAAAAAAGCCCCTAAGGGCTTTTAATGTATTCACTTTTAAGTGTTTTCGTCTATTAAAAAGCTCTTAACTAAGGTAAAGTTAATTTTAAGCTCTTCGCCTACCATAGCAAAAACTCCGTCTAAGGCTAAAAGCTGGTCGCTAGTAAAAAACTGTTCGCTTAAATAAAGCTCTTTGGTAAACTCTAAATCCTCGTGATAAAATCTATCGTTTAACCACTTTTCGCCGTCGATTTCTTCAAGCTTTAAGAAGTAGCTATCGTTTATTAAGTCGCCCATAAAATAATGCTTGGTAGCTACACTTGGCTTTGCCGTAACGAACTTACCATTTAAGGAATAAACCTCTTGGTCAGAGCCGTAGCTTTCGTAAAGTTCGCTAGACTCGGGCGCAACCAACTTATCCCCGTCGAGCTTTAACGGATATCTCATATAAGCAGATGCCTCTTTAACAATACTTTCGCCCGAAAGTGCCCCTCTAAGCTCTTTAACGACCTTTTTTGCCATACAAAGGTCAAGTTTATAAGTGCTTTCTCCTATTGCAATTTCAAGAGGAATATTATCAATTTTTTCGTAGCAAACCCATTGACCTCTACAAGGTTTAGATTGTCTTTTATTTAAGAAAAAACTATATCCGTCGTAATAACTAGCCTCACTCTTACAGCCCTCGATGGAAACTGAATAATCGGTTGCAAGGTCGTCCTCTAAAACGAATAATGCATAGTAGCAGTCTATCCCCTCGCTTATCTCTAGCGTAACGAGGTCTTGTTCTAAAAAGTTTTTAAACCAAGAGGGCGCGCCACCGCGAAGATTAAACCAGTCTGTTCTTACGCTTTGTAAGGCTTGTATAATTTTAGCATCATCAATAGAAGTGCCTAAATACTCTCCCTTTTGAGTTTCGCTTTCCGGCTCTGCAACGGACTCGCCAACCGAAGAGCTTTGCTTTTCACTTGATGAGTCAACCGTTTCGCAAGCAAACGACGTCATGCAAACGGCTAATATTAAACACAGTAAAATAGCTAATTTTTTCATTTTTATAACCCTCCTCAAATAAGAAATTTATATTTTTTAACCCAACACGATAAAACTCAACGTGCGCATTGCTTTAAATTTTAGTATTTTGCAATTCCAGAATATTGCCCCAGTCGGTTATTTGCTTGCCGTACTTTTCCTCGTTGCATACAGAAAACACTTCTTCTATCTAGTCTATTCCATTATACCACAAAAAAAAACAGTTGTCAATACTGGATTTTCTAGCTCACGCAAAACAAAATGGGTTGAAAACTAATTTTTAAAAAAATTGTTAAAATAACTATTGTCAAAAAAAAGGTTATGTGATATAATTGTAAGGATAAAAAATCTATTTGGAGGAATATATAATGCAATATTCTCACGAAGTTGAAAATATGGTATGCGTTGCTAAAGGACCTAACCACGGCCCTGCTCCTATCCCCGAAGAGGGTTTATGGGTACAATCTAAAGAAATTCAAGATATTTCCGGTTTTACCCACGGTGTAGGCTGGTGCGCTCCTCAGCAAGGCGCTTGTAAGCTTTCGCTCAACGTTAAAAAAGGTATTATCGAAGAAGCTCTCGTTGAAACTATCGGTTGCTCGGGTATGACTCACTCTGCCGCTATGGCGTCTGAAATTCTCCCGGGAAAAACCATTTTAGAGGCTCTTAATACCGACCTCGTTTGCGATGCTATTAACACCGCTATGAGAGAGCTTTTCTTACAAATCGTTTACGGCAGAACTCAATCTGCTTTCTCTGATAACGGTCTCGTTATCGGCGCAGGCTTAGAGGACCTCGGTAAAGGTCTCCGCTCACAGGTTGGTACTATGTACGGTACTAAGGTTAATGGTACGAGATACCTTGAAATGGCTGAGGGTTACGTTACCAAAATGGCTCTCGACGCTAACAATCAGGTTATCGGCTACTCTTTCGTAAGCCTTGGAAAAATGACCGATTTCATTAAGAAGGGTCTTACTCCAAACGAAGCTTATGAAAAAGCATCGGGCAAGTACGGTAGATTTGACGAAGGCGTTAAATTTATCGACCCACGTGTAGAATAATAGGAGGCGCAGGTTATGAGTATTACTTTTGAAGGATATAGTAGAAGAATCAATCAAATTAACGAATGCCTCGCTAAATACGGCATTAAGGATTTAGAAGAAGCAAGACAAATTTGTCTTGATAAGGGCGTTGACGTTGACGCTATCGTAAGAGGTATTCAACCAATTTGCTTTGAAAACGCAATTTGGGCTTATACTTTAGGTACTGCAGTTGCTATCAAGGCAGGCGCAAAAAAGGCTGCTGACGCTGCTGAGCTTTTAGGCGAAGGTCTTCAGGCCTTCTGTATCCCCGGCTCTGTTGCCGACCAAAGAAAGGTTGGCATCGGTCACGGCAAGCTTGGTGCAAGACTTCTTTCCGAGGATACCACTTGCTTCTGCTTCTTAGCAGGTCACGAATCTTTCGCTGCTGCAGAAGGCGCAATCGGTATTGCTCTTAAGGCTAACAAGGTTAGAAAAGAGCCACTTAAGGTTATCTTGAACGGTCTTGGTAAAGACGCTGCTTTCATCATCAGCCGTATCAACGGTTTCACTTACGTTCAAACTAAGTACGACTACTACACCGGTAAGCTTACTATCGTAAACGAGACCCCATATTCTAACGGCGAAAGAGCTAAAATCAGATGCTACGGCGCAGACGACGTTTCTGAGGGCGTTGCTATTATGGCTTACGAAAACGTTCAGGTTTCTATCACCGGTAACTCTACCAACCCAACCAGATTCCAACACCCTGTTGCAGGCACTTATAAGAAATGGTGTATCGACAACGACAGAAAGTATTTCTCTGTTGCATCGGGCGGCGGTACGGGTAGAACACTTCACCCTGACAACATGGCTGCAGGTCCTGCATCTTACGGCTTTACCGATACTCTTGGCCGTATGCACTCTGACGCTCAATTCGCAGGCTCTTCTTCAGTTCCTGCTCACGTTGAGATG
>JAZNDO010000113.1:0-2283 GCA_045588105.1 Christensenellaceae bacterium
TCTCGGCGCGCCTACAGTATATTCGTATTTTTTTACTTTTTACTGACCGTAAACGTATTGCTCTACGACAAAGGTTGCCGTATATTCCTGATACTCGCTGCCATTACCGTATCTGCGGTATTTTACCACGACCGTATCGCCTATTTTGCAGTTTTCGTCGCTAAGGTATGCGGTCAAATCGTCAACCACCGTATTTACGTTTGCGTTCGTTACGGTTGGTACAACGAATGCTTCTCTATCACCTATCTGTATTGATAAAATAATATCCTGCACCTTAAAGCCGTTTTTTATAAACAAGCCGTAATCTTCAAGATAGTCAATACCGACGAAGTATTCAACGTAATTCCATCCTCCAACTCTGTAAAGCCCGAATTCAACGCCGAAATCATATCTTCCCTCAATATATCCCTTTCCTATAAGCTGTTCTATAACGTCTATTGCTGCGCTTCCGGGTATTGCAAAGCTTAAGCCCTGAGCCGTTGACGAGGCGTATCCCGCGTTTACGATTCCAACCAACGCGCCCGTGTTTTTATCAAAAAGACCTCCACCCGAGTTTCCGCTGTTTATAGCGGCGTCGGTTTGAATAAGGGTCATCTTTTTGCCTTCCACCGTTACGTCTCTGTTTATCGCGCTTATAATTCCACTCGTAACCGTTCCGCCAAGCGTGCCGAGAGGGTTACCGATTGCATAGACCTCTGTGCCAACCTTTAAATCTGCGGTTCTGTCATACCATGTTGCCGAAGATACGTTTGAAAAGCCATCGGTATTTTCTATAAGCAAAACGCCGATATCGGAATTTGGGTCGGTGCCTACGATTGAAGCAAAATATTCGCTGCCGTCAATCGCCTTTACGACAATTTCGTTCGCGTCCTCAATAACGTGGTGACAGGTAACGACAAGCGCAACGTCGCTTTGACCGTTACCGTCAGTATCCGTCATAGACAAAACCACTCCGCTACCGCTGCTTTGACCGTTTGCAAAAACTGCGTAAATTTCAACGACCGAGGAGCGTATAACGTCTAAAACGCCAACTCCTTCGGGTACGATATCCAAGCTGTTGGTTACGTTTATTTCAAAAGTAAAATCAAAGCTGTTATTGTCTATCGTGGGTACGCTTTGACTCTGACTGTCGGGAACACTCTCCGACCATGATTCAACAACGGGCATATTAGTCTTTTCTCTAAACGAGCAAGACGAAGCAAAAACGAGCATGCAAGCTGCAGCAAAAACAGAAATGATTTTTCTCATATAAATAAACCTCTTATTTAATTATAACACTTTTTAAGAAAATTTATTGTCAATAAAATGAAATTTATGAAAAAGCTGTATCTCTGCGTATACTTAAGAAAAAAAAAGAGACGAATACTCATCTCCTCACATTTCACCGCCTATACGGCGGTAATAAACAATTTTCCGTCATATAGGCACTATTTAAACAACGGAAAACCGTTGATATTAAAAATATGCCCATATAACCGTTTATTATACACAAAAATTATTCCTCGTCCTCTTCGGGAAGGTCTACGTTGTGATAAACCTCTTGAACGTCGTCGTTATCGTCGAACATATCAAGCATCTTGTTAAAGGAAACGAGCTGCTCTGCGCTTAAGGTTATCTTATCGTTAGGAATCATCATAACGCCCGCCTCGATAAACTCAAAATTCTTTTCTTCAAAGAATTTTCTAACGGCAGAAAAGTCAGATGGAGTAGTTCTTATTTCAAAGGAATCCTCTTCGGTAATAACGTCCTCCGCGCCTGCCTCCAACGCCATTTCCATAACGGTATCCTCGTCAAGCTCAACAGTTCTTTCAATTACGATAACACCCTTGTTTTCAAACATGTACGAAACCGAACCTGTAGTACCGAGGTTACCGCCGCACTTGTCGAAAATATGACGAACGTCACCGCCCGTTCTGTTTTTGTTATCGGTAAGGGTTTTTACGATAACCGCGCTGCCGCCAATACCGTAGCCCTCGTAAGTAAGATTTTCGTAGTTTACACCCGAAAGCTCGCCTGCTGCCTTTGCAATACTTCTTTTGATATTGTCGTTAGGCATATTTGCAGCCTTAGCCTTAGCGATTGCGTCTGCAAGCTTACTGTTAGTATAAGGGTCAGGGTTGCCCTTTGCGGCAACTGCAAGCTCTCTGCCAAGCTTAGTAAAGATTTTACCCTTAACCGCATCGGTTTTAGCTTTTTTATTTTTAATATTAGCCCATTTGCTATGTCCGGACATAATTTTTCTCCTTTTTTAGATAATTAAAGATTTTCCTTTTCCTTCTGTTA
>JAZNDO010000114.1:0-6190 GCA_045588105.1 Christensenellaceae bacterium
ACCGCCGAATTTATGTCCGCCAACGTCAACGATTGTATCCTCGGGGTGGAATTTTCTGTTCGCGCTCTTGTATGGCTCTTGTATTCTCTTTACGTTTTCTACGATATCCATAGAACGAACGAGGTCAAGGTCAACCTTTGGAGTATCGCCTACCAAGCCCAAAACGGTTGAATGCTCGCCAACGCTCACGTCAACGCCAAGCCCTTGCGCTTTTACCCACTTAATCAAATTGTCAAGTTGTTTTTTGTCACAGTTGTTTTTTACTACGATAATCATAACTTACTCCATAAATAAATTTTTGAGTCACGCAGTACGACTGATAAAATTCATTTTTTAGTATCAGCCGCAAGGCGGAATAAAGCCAATAAAAAAAGACCGATATCAAATATCGGCCTTTACGATTTTTTTGCACACGAAAAATACCGATATTTTATTAAATATGGTCAACAAAATAATATGCAAAATAATAATAAGCGTAAAATTCGTTCATTTTTCGTCCTCTTTTTTATGAGTATATACCTATTTTTTTGAAAAGTCAACCGATTTATAGTGATTTTATTATGTTATAATAAAATTATCAACCCCACCGAATTGACTTTTTTTGCCGATAGTGATATATTGGTTTTAATAGGAGAAACTTTATGGTAAACGAAAGACTACTCGCTTTAGGCAAGCGACGTTCTGAAATCAGAGAATTGTTCGAATACGGAAAAGCACTCTCACGCGAGGGCAAAACCGTTTGCGATTTAACACTTGGCAATCCTTCAACAAACACTCCCGATTGGGTAACGGATATTCTTAAAAAGGGCTTAGACGAAAACGGCATTCACTCATACACCTCTGCGCAAGGCTCTTTAAAGGCAAGGCAGTCTATAGCGTGCAATTTAAACGCAAGCCATAAAGCTGTCTTTTCAGAGGACGGAATTATTTTAACCTGTGGCGCTGCCGCGTCGCTTTGCGGCGTTATAAAAGCCTTAACCGAAAATGAAAAGGACGAAATAGCCGTTTTAACCCCGTATTTCCCCGAATATAAGGTTTTTATTGAAAGCGCGGGCGCTAAATTCGTACCCGTTCCGTTTAAAACGGACGATTTTATTCCCGATACAGACGCATTAAGCAGCCTTATCAACGAGAACACAAAGGCCGTTATAATAAACAACCCCAACAACCCGTCCGGAAGGGTTTACAGCGAGGCTGAAATAACAGTAA
Source organism: Christensenellaceae bacterium (assembly GCA_045588105.1). Taxonomy (GTDB): domain Bacteria; phylum Bacillota; class Clostridia; order Christensenellales; family Borkfalkiaceae; genus UBA10281. The sequence continues at coordinate 1,210 of JAZNDO010000114.1, forward strand.
TTGCTCAAATATTGAATAAAAAGCAAGAGGAATTTGCTCACCCCATTTATATTATTTCCGACGAGCCGTACAGAGAGATAGTTTTTGACGGCGTTCAACTGCCTCAGATTGCAGACGTTTACAAAAATACCGTTATTTGCTATTCGTTCAGCAAGAGCCTTTCACTCCCCGGCGAGCGTATAGGATATATTGCTATTCCAAATGAAATTTGTTTGTTTAACGACTTATACGCAAGCTTTTTAGGAGCGCTTCGCTCGGTCGGATACGTTTGCGCCCCAAGCCTTTTTCAGTATATGGTTGAAAATTTTGAGCCTGTCTATTCGGACTTTTCAATTTACGAGCATAACAAAAGCTTACTCGTAAAGGGGCTGACGGAATTGGGATTTGTCTGCAACGACCCCAAGGGCGCGTTTTATCTTATGGTAAAAGCTCCCGACGGCAATGCAAGGATGATGAGTGATAGAGCAAAGAAATTCGGACTTTTAATAGTGCCCGGCGACAGCTTTGGCGCGGAAGGCTACGTTCGGCTTGCAACCTGCGTTTCAACCGCTACGGCATTGCAATCAATAGAGCTTTTCAAGGCTCTTGCAAAGGACTATACTCTTTAATAAATCATATTCAAAAGAAGCCGCTACGGAAATTTCAATTTCCGTAGCGGCTCTTTAATTATGCTTTAAGGCTATGCCGCAATGGGCTTACCCTTTATTACGCGAAGAATACCTGGTCGATTGACCTGAAGGTGCTTTCTTCAAAAGGTCCTCTGAGTCCAAGCTCAGCTATTATCTGAGCGTAAGGAAGGGACGTGTCGCAATCCTCTTGAAGCTTTCTGTAAGCCTCTTGAGCTACCTCGTAGCCCTCTTCCGCAGCCATAGTATAGAAGCCGATAGAGGTAAGCTCGGAGGTCGCGTAGTTGATGTAGTAAACCGGAGACGTCAAGGATACCTGTTGAATGTAAGAATAGAACTCGTCAACCTTGTTAGCTCCAATACCCAAATCTTCGAGAACGCCCTCTAAAACGCCCTTGAATTCGCCTGCAACGTAAGGAGTTTCAGCGTTATATACTCTGTACTCGAACTCGTCAACGATACTTGCATAAAGAACGATATACATACTGTTTACAAGACGAAGCGAGTACATAACCTCGTGTACGTCCGAATCGATTTCATCCTTAAGATAATAAAGCATCATCCATTCGTTACCTTGAGATTGAGTTTCTGCAAGGTCGTAGCCCATAGAGCTCAACGAATAAGAGCTGTTTGCTACGTAGTGGCCCATTTCGTGAACAACTGTAAGTAAGTCTTGATATCCGCTACCGAAGAAAGCGAAGCCCTCTTCATAGTACGAAGAATAGTTTACGTATGCGGTGCCCATAGACTTTGAAGATATAGCAAACTTAACAGCCTTCTTTTCGTACATATTCTTCATCTTCTGGTTAAGACTGTTGTTGTAAGAATTAATATAACCGCTTAAGTATTCGTTTTTAAGAGATTTCGTGCTCTTGTTTGCAACGAGGTTATATCTCTGATAAAGGTCGGTATCTATACCGGCATTTACGCTGTTCCAATTAGCCATTGCTTTATTATAGAAACCGTAGACGTATTTCTTTACGTTCGCAAAAAATGCCGCGCGCTCCTCTTCGGAATAGTTACGGTGATATGACTCCGTAGCCATATAGTCGTATGCGTTGTCATAGCCGTGAAGCTCGGCAAGCTTTTGGTTGTTCGCAACGATTTGCTCGTATAAAACCTCTACGTTATAAGACCAATTTTCATCGTTAGCAAGCTCGTTGAACTGTTGCTCAAGCTGAGTGTTTGCGGTCTCAAGCTCAGAAATAGCCTCGTTATCCTGATAAAGAATAGCTAAATCCTCTTCAGTCCAATCCTCAAACATCCACTCGCTATACGCGTTGTCCGTCATTTCGTAAACCGTTCTGTACATAGATATGTATGCATCGTACATTTCGTTATAGGTTTCCTGCGCAAAGTTGAAGGCGTCCTTTCCGGATTGCTTAGATATATCCATATAATATTGGATTTGTCCCATATAGTACTGGTGAACGAAATATCCCATCATATCTTCAACCGGAGCTCTCTTATCGTCGATTACTTCAAAATCAGCGTCGGTTTGAGCAAGCTCAAGGTATTCAGCGATATAACTGTTCATCAACTCAATATCGTCCTCGGTAAGAGTGAAGTCAAATGAGAATTGAGCCTTAGTTTGAGTAACGTAAACGGTTGCGCCGTTATAGTATACTAAGATTTCATCTAAATCTTCGATATCCTTCGTACAAGAATAGTTCTTATAGAAGGTATAAGTATTACCCTCCGAATCTGCATCCATAAGGATATTAACACCCTTCTTTACTGAATATGCCGTCTTAAGTTCGCTATCCGTATCCTCAGATACGTACTCTAAAATAAAGCTTATTGCGTCTTCATCTCCATCTTGGGGAATGATATAATCAACGACTGCCGTAGGGGCATCGTGGTCACAATCGTATTCGAACGAAATTTGAGCAACCTCTAAATATTCGCCCGACTGATTTTCAATTCTTCTTTCAGCAGACCTGAAAAGAAGAGTGTCTTTATCTAATATGAAATCAAACACGGTAACAAAGCCAAGCTCGTTTGTACCGCCCTCTAAGAGAAGCTCTATATTGCTACCTCTTTTTAAAACGTCACCCTTTAAAGTAAAGCCTGTTAAATCAATGCAACCAAAATTGAAAACTGAAACATTTGAGTCATGATTTGGAGGAGAAATAATAAAAGAATACTCCCCGTCAAGGTCTAATACATATCTAAGTCCGTCCATTATGGCAGTACCGGAAACTACTTCACCGTCTCCATTTTCAAGCTGATAAAAAGCGTAATGCTCGTCAGTTTGATCGTCTTTACTGTAATAGTAGTCTGCATTGTGTCCGCTAAGAGCACCGTCTTCAAAATAGTAACTTACGTGATAGGTTGAAAACCCTTTAAGCACCGTCTCCAAAGCGTTAGCAGTAATGATGTCGCTGTAAATTGCCGAATCAATAATCTCTTCGGGTTCGGTTACACTTTCAGATTCCTCTACCGATACGCTTTCAGATTCCTCTACGGACACGCTTTCGGACTCGCTGGTAACAGGCTTGGTTACAGAATCGCAACCAAACAAGCCAACCGCCAAAGAAAGCATACATACAAGTAAAAGAACAAGTATAGATTTTTTCTTCATAAGAAACCTCCTTAAATTTCCACATTAATATATATTTAAATAATATTGTATCATTATAGCACCATCCTTTTTGTTTTTCAAGTTAAATCACCCCCTTTTTTCAATTTTATCTATAAGATATTCTTATATGTGGCGATTTTTGCAAAAAAAATGCGCTACTTACTCAAAAAAGTAGGTAACGCGCTGTTAATTTGTTGTTAAAGACAAAAATCATTAAGTCTTTTTGTAATTTTTCGGTTTTATTTTTACGTTTCCGCAAAGCAGCTCTGCGTAAGAAAAGCTGGTCTTTCCCTTAAAATCGCCGTACGGCTCAACAGTAAACAAAAACGGATATACGCAAGTAAGCCTGCCGTCATAGGAAACAAACTTATTTCTGCCTAAATTTACCTTTACGCTCACATCCTCGCCCTTTACTCCGTCTATTGCATTTTTTACACTGTCAATACTTCTGAAGGTTTTTATCATACGCTTAGTATTGACAGATTAAAGCTTTTTATACCAGTTTCAAGGTCAAGCCGCTAAGTTCTATCTCAGAGAGAATCAAAAATCGTCATCCTCGTCCTCGTCGATAAATTCTCCGTCTTCATCGCTGTAATCGTCTGCATTTCCTTCAGGGAAGTCGTCGTCATCGTCGTGCAGGTCGTCGTTGTAATAATCGTCGTCAAGCTCCTCTTCGTCGTCGAAAAACTCGTTCGCTTCGTCCTCTTCAAGCTGTGAAAGAGATAACATCTCCTCTTCGTCACCCTTATTTGAAATAGCGTCCTTTTCGTCTTCGTCAAGGAAGTTTCTCCATTCCTCGTCGTTATCCGGGTCAACGTCTCTTTCCGGCTCTATAGTAGCCTTATCCTTTGCTCTTTCTCTACACTCAGCGCACATTTCCTCGCTTGCGTCCATAAAATTGCGTTTACAAATAGGGCAAAGAGATTGTTCAAGCTCATCGTCGTCGTTTAACGCCGCAAATTTAAGCGCCGGACCTATTTTAAGCTCTGCCTTACACACGTCGCAATATTTTTCATCGTCCTTCATGTAGTTAAGATCACATCTCGGGCATTTAATATATCCCATCTTTTCCTCCTTTCAGACTTAAGACGCACGAGTAGCAAAAGTTATTATGTTTACGCCTTACTTCTTAACAAATATAATATAACGTATAATACGCTACGCAATCAAATTTATGCATAGCGCAATTATTATAGACATATTATATTGATTTGTAAACTGTTTTTTAGCAAATTTTTAAAAATTTTTAACGTTTTTTATTCCTTTTTCTATTGTTACGGCATTTTAGGATATAATCTATATAAAGTCTACTCGTTTGTAGACTCGCTAGCAAGCCCAATCTTCGGCAACTTGACGTTGCATCCGGATTTTCCTTACCCTTACAAAGTGAGAGTTAAAGACTTAGAAACAAGCAAGACGAGGCTCAAAAATGGCAAGCGGGTGGGATAGACCTTGGCGGTCAGGAGCGTAACGCTGCACCCAGTTTTTCCCTTGCCAATACAAAGTGAGAGTTAAAGACTTAGAAACAAGCAAGACGAGGCTCAAAAATGGCAGGCGGGTGGGATAGACCTTGGCGGTCATCTCAGTCGCTTGGCATTTTTAGAAACAAAGTATTGCGCCGTTTGATGCGAGGTAGGCAAGGCTCGCAAATTGGTGTTGGATGGGATAGACCTCTGTGGTCAGGAGCGTAACGCTGCACCCAGTTTTTCCCTTGCCAATACAAAGTGAGAGTTAAAGACTTAGAAACAAGCAAGACGAGGCTCAAAAATGG
>JAZNDO010000115.1:0-4675 GCA_045588105.1 Christensenellaceae bacterium
TAATATAACTTTGACTGCAAGTCAAAATATTACGCAAAACTTGTTTTGCATATCACTTTTAGCCCCAAGGCTAAAAATAAAACTCTTAAAATCTTGATTTTTTGTGGATAAGAAAAGCCCACCATATTTCGCTTTTGCGAAGTATAGTGGGCTATACTTTTGTGTTAAATCAAAATTCCCTTATAGGAACTCCATAAGGGTGTCCCATAGTTTTTTAGACTTTTTAAAAGAGTAGCAAAGCGTCGCTATTTACTATGGCAACAGTGACGTTTCGATACTCTTTTTTTGCTTTTTAAAACTCACGACTTAACTTTGTTAAGTGTAGTGTGATACGCTTTTATTGTGGGTTAAATTCCCTAATAGATACGAGAACAATCTCTCATTTGGTCATTAATCGACTTATAGCCCTACTTTTTTAAATCAATTCCAAGCTCTAAGCCCTCGTACATATAATCGTTCCACTTAAAGTTTTTATAAAAGTTTACGTGGTAGCGATGCATTTCTTCAACGAGCAACGTGAACTTTCCAACGGTTTGATGCTTGGGGAATATGTCGAAATATTCGCCTTTTAAGTAGAAATTGAAATAGCTTGAGTCAACCTCCGTTATAAGGGTATACAGGTCTTTGTAGGTTGCCGTAAATTCGTACGGCTCGCCGTTTCTAGTGCCTTTATAGTGTAGCCCTTGGTGGTCGATTCTAATTTTGCCCTCGCCGACGATAAAGCTCGTTTTGTTGTCTTTGACGAGCTTGTATTCGTCTAAATTGCCTATTTGGCAGTCGTCCTCAAAATAGTAGTCGGGATTTTCGCGTATTTCTTTTATTATGTCCATACGCTCCTTTTCAACCCACTCAAACGGCGAGTTTGGAATAACTGCGTTTTCAAACGGGTGGAATTGGTAATAATCGTCCATCGTCGCGCCGTTTCCACAATTTGAGCAAGTAATTTTATCGCCCTCACCCTTCATTGTAAATTCCTTACCGCATTTTGGGCACTTATAGCAAAAGTCCTCTAAGCGATGGCAAATTCTTCCGTAAGTTTTCCATTTAATTTTCTTTTCAGCGTTCCAAGCGTATTCGTTACGTCTGAATTTTTCGTTTATAATATCGTCCATTTCCTCGACGGACAAGCTTTCGACGTCCTCTTTAGAAAAGAGTAGCGACATCGTAGCGTGCGTTTCGCCCAACCTTTCGTCCAAGCAAACCTTTGTATTTTGTAAGTACTGTCCTTCTAAGTAGCATAAGTAAACGGGAACCTTAAAATGCTTAAACATCTTGCTAGTACCCGGAACTATCGGTTTATTTCCACCGTAGTCGCTCGCTAAGCCCTCGGGCGCAAAGGTTACGCACCCACCCTTTTTAATAACTTGACTAACCCCGTGAATTGCCAGCATATCGGCAGTGTAATTCTTTTTAGGAATAACCTTATTAAGCTTAAACACGAAAGAGAATTTTTTACGGTAAAACTCACTACAGCCAGCCATCATATTCGTAACCCTAGGGTACGTCGCTCCACAAACGTATAAGTGGTCGATTCTTGATAAGTGGTTAAAAATTACGAAGCACGGTCCGTCGCAATCCTTTACGCTGTCTATAATATGAAATTTAGGCTTATATTTTCTGCCGATAATATTTACCATAATCACCTTATATATAAAGGCAATCAATTTACTTGCTGGGCGATACTTTCTTTTTCTTAGCTTTTGAGCAATAGTTTTCTTTTCTGCCATAAAATTTGTCCTTCGTTTTGATACGTGTATATTGTAATGTAAAATGGTTGAAAAGTCAACTATTTCAAGTTTTTTTAATTATAGCTTGTTTTTTTGCTGCTAAGAGGAAGGATTTATTCAAGGGTTAATGGCGAAAGGCTCGTCGATTTAAGAAGATGCTTGTCCTGTGAAAAGTTGTCGACTTTTTGTAAGCTTTAGCGGCTTTACGGCAAGTTGACGGCAAAAGTGCCCATATAAGTCGATTATTAAATAAAGCAAAATTAAATCGTATGTAAAAAGCAACGGTTTTTTATCTTGTCGCGCGCAAAATTTTTGCTTTTTTTGCAAGCAGAATTTATTAAAGTTCATTAAATTTTGTTGCAAACGTGATAATAATTATGTTGAAATTTTACGCCCATTATTATATAATGGTAACATGTTAGAATGTTTTTACTTGCTTTGGGGTGGCTGCTTGGCGCCCCATTTTGTTAGCCTTGATAAGCGTTCAACGCAAAATTAAATTGTTTGTAATTTCCTGATTCAGGATACAATAAATTGCAAAAAGGAGAAACATTATGTATAAGGAGAAGTATTTAAGTCCTGCTGTCGAGCTGTTATTGTTTGAAGAAGACGTAGTAACGGCGTCAAACACCTACGAAAACGGTGATGATTTCGGCGACGATATTTTTGACTAATATCTGACAAGACTTAGACTACAAAAAGGGAGAAGAATTTATGACCAAAACCTTTAAAAAATTAATTCAAATGCTTTTAGTTGCGGTATTTGCCGTAGCGTTCACGTTAGGCGCTGGCTTACTTATTAAGCCCCAAACTGCAAAAGCTGATAGTACTGCCGTTAACTTCAACGTAGTATACCTTGAAGGGGATATAGCAGAAAACGGTGTGATGCAAATTCGTTTAAATACAGAGGGACAAACATGGTCGAGTTATTATAACGATAGGCTTTTAAGCGAATTGCCGGGTAACGTTGCAGATAACGTTACTATTAACGGTAGAACTTTAAGAGAAATTGAAAATGCATTTACGGGCACGGGCTCAATTAGAGTTTCAATGCAGCCGGCTGGCTCTTTCAGCTTTATTCGTGCATTTATTCCTCTTGATATGATGAAATCAAGTGATATTAGCACGGTTGGCGTATTAGAAGGTTTTAGTTTTACTGAAGAGAACGTAACGTTTACTAGTCCTTCAATTACGTATATTCGCGTTGGCAACGATATGGTAAAAGCAAGCGATTATACTGAAAAAGAAACTTTGACTTCTGCCGACGTTAGTATAAGCGACGCTCAACTTACTCACCGTGTTCACGCTGAAAGAGGCGCAGACTCATATATGGTAGACATTAACGTAGGAGCATCGTTCGGCGAGTATGACACCATGTATGGTGGATACGCTGCAATCCGTCAATATATCTATATTAACGGTAGGTCTATCGAAGAGTGGAACGCTCAAAAGATAGCAGAAGACCCTCGTTTTAACGAACCCTCTACCTATACTTATTTCCCACAAAACTCAACCGACGCAAGTCACAAAGATTACTTTGTAAAGCCGGTTGGTCTTTGGGGAACTAGTACAGGCTTCCGTCTTTCGATTTTTCAAGAATTAGTTTCTGCTTGCGAGACTATTGAAGTTACGGTTGGCGCAGGTTGTGAAATTAACGGAAAAATCGTTTCTGAAAGAATTTCAAAAACCGTATGGACTCAAAACGTAGTAGACGTTACCAACAAACTTTCTTTCTTAGACAACTCTCACAATTCTCCTGCAGAATGGGGTGCAACAAGCATGTATTATATCAATACTGATGGAGAGGCTTGTTGGACGGCGGCTCCTAAGGGCGGTTGCTTAAACGAGTGTGACCCAGCTGAGGCAGGTGGCGGTCAAATCCAAATGAAGTACGTTACCTTCAACGGTAGCACCCTTTGGGATATTAACGCAAACGATAACGGTGCTTACGGCTCAACTCAAGGTAACATTGCAAGCGGCGGTGTTTACGCGCCAATTCTCGTAACGATGAGCTCGGAGCTCGGTTCTTCGCTTAAGCTTACCGTACCTACTGCGTATACTAACGGTAAAGCAGGTCACGAAGAAATTATAATTAAGAAAGGATTCAGTATTTACGAAAACGGAACTTCTTACGTTGTAACTCGTGATATCATCTTTACGAATACCGGTAGCGGTTGGGTTAAAGAAGTAAAAATGGATGAAGTTGAAACAGAAATCATCGGTGCTTTTGTTAGCGGTAGCGAAGGTGATAACTTTACGTTCCTTAAACTTAGCGTTCACGATTATCCGGAAACCATCGGCGACTACGGCGGAGATGCTATGAGCGTTAAAGACTTTATAAACGAAGATAACTTCTATTCTAAGATTCTCATAAACGATTCTCCTCTTGCTTCAAGAAGTCAGGCATTAATTAACGTTTGGGGAAACAAAGGCGTAATGGCTTTCCGTACAAACACAGGCTTAGATGCAACTAAGATTACCATACTTGCAGGATGTAAGATCCCATCTTACGCAATGCTTGCAGACGGAACTATGAACTGCTTCGTAACGACCGAAGACGTTACTTTCGTTAAAAACGGAGACGTTTGGGAGGTCCAATCTGAAGTTGTTTTCGACCTTGATGCATACAAGGCAGAAAAGATTGCCGAGGCTGAAGCTTACAAGCAAGGCGAGGTAGCTAACGAAGCGGAAAGATTAGAGTACGTTGAAATGGCAATAGACATGATTAACGAGGCAACCTCTCAGGAAGAGGTTGACGAAATCGTTGCAATGTTTATAGAAGCTGTTGACGAGCTTCCTATAAAGACCTTCGACCTTGACGAATATAAGGCAGAAAAGATTGCCGAGGCTGAAGCTTACAAGCAAGGCGAGGTAGCTAACGAAGCGGAAAGATTAGAGTACGTTGAAATGGCAATAGACATGATTAACGAGGCAACCTCTCAAGAAGA
>JAZNDO010000116.1:0-3631 GCA_045588105.1 Christensenellaceae bacterium
GGTGTTTATAGAGTTAAACAAGGTATAGTTTACAGAGGCGGTCTGCTTGATGATATAACTGAAAAGGGAAAAAGAGTAATGCTCGTTGACCTCGGCATAAAAACAGACCTCGACGTAAGAGGCGACGGCAGCGCAAGCACCTCGGGTTCACCCCTGGGCGAAGGAGTAAACTATATTGAAACCAAGGGCCCATACTATTTGGGAAACGTTGGAATCGACTTTAACGGAAATTCCTTAAACGACGAGAGAAAGGCTTATAAAGAGGCTCTTATAACCGAAATTAAAGCCTTCGCAAACCCCGACAACTTCCCGATTTACGTTCACTGCTCTTTAGGCAGAGACAGAACCGGCACGCTTTGCTTCCTTATAAACGCACTTTTAGGAGTAAGCAAGGCTGACCTTTACAGAGACTATGAAATTTCTATGATGTCTGCTTCGGGCAAAAAGGACAATCAATCGGCAACTCAAATGGTTGGCTCTGCATTTACCGGCTTATACAACTATATACATTATTACACTAACGGCACGTTAGCTCAAAAAGCAGAAAAATATATGCTTGATTTAGGCATTACCGCAGAAGAAATTGCAGCGATTAAAGCAAATATGCTCGAGGAGGTAAAATAATATGAAGGCAAAAAGATTTTTATCTCTTTTAGTTAGTTTAACATTGCTTTTGAGCGTAAGATTGCCGATATTCGAAGCTCACGCAACGACTCCTTCAACAAGCGATTTTGACTGTCTTTATAAGGCAGGAGAAATAGACAGAAATACGAATTTAATACACTACGGCTCTTCAAGCGTAATAAGATACAGCGAGGAAGAGGCTGTCCAGAAGGGAATTCCGGAGGGCTTTACAAACGAGGTTTTAGAGGTTGTGGGCATAAACAACGCGGCAAGCAAGGGCGTTTTCCTCGATTTTTCGTCATACGCAATCAGTCAAAAGTATATAGAATCTATAGTCTTCAGAGTTTACGTTGGCGCAGACGATAATCCAAGCGACGGATATCCCGAGCTTCGTATTCCTACGCCGTACGCCGTCAACTCGTGGACTATGAGATATAAAATGAACGATTTGACCGACCAATGGGTAAACGTTGAATTAAAGCCGACGGAAAGGATGGCAGAGTGCGTTGAGTTCGCTACTATTTGCACGGACGGATATTTAGATAAATTTGAATTGGCTGTAAGACACAATAAAGCCGGCTCGGTATTTTATATTGACAGTATTGCTATAAATTACCTTGAAAACAACGCCCCCGTAATTACGTATAACGGAGAAGACCACGTAACCGTTGCGCAAGGTCAAGCGCTTAATTTTGACGTTTCGGCGCACGATGACTTTGACGGCGACGTTGAAATTGAATACGTTTGGGGCGACCCCTCTAAGCTGGATGAAAACGGTAATCCTTTACCGGGCGAACACACCTTAACCTTTACCGCGACAGACAGCCTTGGCAAATCTTCAACCTTAACCATATCGGTTACAGTAATCGAGCCCGACTTAAACGCGCCTGAATTCAGCGTTCCTACTGACAAAATTTACGTAAGAACGGGAACTACCCCACTTATAAACGTATCGGCAACCGACGACGTAGACGGTGACGTTGAGGTTGTACAGACTTGGTCAGAAGGGGCTTTGGACGAAAAGGGAAGGCTTACCGAAGGCGTACACGTGCTTACCCTTACAGCAACCGATTCAAGCAATAATTCTACGGTTAAAGCGATTACCTTCTACGTAAGCGAAAACGGAAATTATTTTGATAACGTAGTGGACGAGGAAGAGCTTTGCCCCGACGAAGAGAGCGAGGAAGAGAGCCAATCGGATAGCGAAAGCGTAATAGAGTCGGAGACTGAAAGCGAGTCTAAATCCGAAAGCGTTAAGGAAAGCGAGAAGCAATCGCAATCTAAAAAAGAAAGTCAGAAAGAGTCTACATCCAAAAAAGAAAGCAATAAGGACTCCGAGTCTGAGCAAGACAGCCAAAAATCATCTGCAAACAGCAACCAATCAGCCGGTTGTACGGGTTCAATGGGTACTTTGGCTATTATCGGGGGGCTTGTAATAGTTGCAGTTGTCTTCTTAATAATAAAGAGAAGGAGATTTTAAAAGCTATGGAAAAATACGCGTGGAGCGCAAAAATCAAAGAAGGTACAGAAAAGGAATATATAAAAAGACACGATGAAATATGGCCTGAAATGGTTGAGCTTTTAAAGGCTTCCGGCATAAAGAATTATACCATTTGGCTTATGGGCACTACTCTTTTCGGTTATTACGAATGCGAGCACGGCATTGAATTTGCAACAAAAACTCAGGCAAACAGCCCTATCGTAGACAAATGGAACGAATATATGAAGGATATCCTTATAATGGAAATGGACCCCGAAACGGGCGCTCAGCCTCAGCTTAAAAAGGTGTTTGAGTTGGATTAATTCAGACTAACAGTAGAAAGGGACGGTTTTGAAAACCGTCCCTTTTATTTTTTTTGAAATTTTGCAGTATTACGAAGTATATAAAGCTTTGTAATAGCAGTTACAAGATGAGATAAAGTTTATATAAAGTTAGCTAATAAAATCTTCAAATCTGAATTCGGTAACCGACTTAAACACTTGGTCTTTTTTCAAAATGCAGGAGGGGAATTCCTTTTCGTTTACGGCGTTTGGATAAGCTTGAGTTTCAAGACACACACCCGTACGCTTAGTATAAGCTGCGCCGCCCTTACCCTTTTGTCCGTTTAAGAAATTGCCGGTATAAAGCTGCATTGCAGGTCGGTCCGTATAACATTTCATCAAAATATTTTTTCTTGCGCACGAAAGCACGGCAGCCTCTCTGAAGCCCTCGCCCTTCAACACGAAATTGTGGTCGTATCCGCCTGCAAAAACCAGCTGCTCGTCTTCTTCGTTGATGTCTTTGCCGATAAACTTCGCCCAATTAAAATCCATAGGAGTATCCTTGACAGGTCTAATCTCACCAGTAGGAATAAGATTTTTATCAATCGGGGTGAAATAATCTGCGTTTACGGATAAAAACATTTCCTCAACGCTGTCGCCGCCGTTAAAATTAAAATAAGTATGATTTGTCAAACTTACGGGCGTATCCTTATCGGTTACGGCAAAGTATTCTATGCCCAAAGTGTTTCCGTCAAGATAATACCTAACTCCTGCCAATAAATTGCCGGGGAAGCCCTCTTCATTGTCGTGAGAAAGCCTTTTAAAGGTAACGTCGGTATCGCTGACCTTTTCTGCAGCCCATACGAATTTATCAAAGCCGTACTGACCGCCGTGGAGAGTATTATTTCCGTCGTTCTTATACAAATTATAAGTGCTTTTGCCAAGCGAAAATTTACCGCCCTTAATACGGTTTGCGACTCTGCCGACCACCGCGCCCAAGCAGCCTCCGTTAAACTCGTAGCCTTCAATGTTATCATATCCTAAAACGACGTCTACGCCCTTATACTTTAAAGATTGTACGATTGCGCCGTAATCTAAAAGAGTTACCTCTAAATTTTCGTTTTTTATAACGTATGCGTTAACACTTTGACCGTTAGAAAGCTTACCGAACAATACTTTTTCCATAAAAACCTCATAAAAAATTTTACTATAAGTAAATATTATCATTTATTACAAAAATCTTCAA
>JAZNDO010000117.1:0-13663 GCA_045588105.1 Christensenellaceae bacterium
CTAAGCAGGTATTCGGTCATCCTTGGCTTTTACAGGAGGGTGGCAAAATGTCAAAGTCCAAGGGTAACGTTTTATACGCTGACGATTTGGCTTCCGTTTTCGGCGTTGACGCAGTAAGATATTACGTTTTAGACGGAATGCCGTTTGATAACGACGGCTTGGTCTCCTGGGGCTTGATGACCGAAAAGATAAACGCGGAGCTTGCTAACGTTTACGGCAACCTCGTTAAGAGAACTATTTCTATGACAAACAAGTATTTTGGCGGAGTAGTAGAAAGAAGCGGTGTAACCGAAGCTTTGGACGACGAGCTTAAAGCAATGGCAACGACAACCTATCAAAAGGTTGCAAGGGATATGGACGAGTGCAGAATATCCGATGCAATCGCGCACGTGTTTACCTTGCTTAGAAGAGCAAACAAATATGTCGACGAAACTGCGCCTTGGGTGCTTGCAAAATCGCAAGAGTCTCTTCCAAGGCTTAAAGAGGTTATGTATAATCTTACTGAGGTTATCGTAATTTGCGCAAGCTTATTAGAACCTTTTATGCCGAGAACAAGCCAAGAGGTCTTAAACGAATTGAATACCGAAATCAGAGATTTTGCAAATCTTGATAAGTTTGGCTTGTATCCCGACGGAAATAAGGTTACCGACAATCCTCAGGTTATTTTTGCAAGGCTTGATATTGCTGAGGTTGAGAAAAAGGCTGAGGAAATTGCCGCTAAATATGCAGTAAAAGAAGAGAAGAAAGAGGATAAAAAAGTGGAAAAATTGCCTGAAATAACTATTGACGATTTTGCTAAAATACAGTTTAAAACGGCGCTCGTAACAGCTTGCGAAAAGGTTGAAAAATCTAAAAAGCTTTTAAAATTATCTTTAAAGGTCGGCGACGAAACGAGGACGGTTGCAAGCGGTATAGCGGAGTATTACACTCCTGAGGAAATGGTAGGTAAAAAGGTCGTATTGGTTTACAACTTAAAGCCTGCGAAGCTTTGCGGCGTTGAGAGTCAGGGTATGATTTTATGCGCTGAAGCCGACGGCAGAGTTAAGGTTGTTTCTCCCGAAGACCCAACTCTTCCCGACGGGGCAACGGTCAGATAAAATGCTCGTTGACGTTCACGCGCATCTTTGCGACGGTAAATACGGCGGAGAAATCGAAGGCCTCGTAAGGGCTTACGAAAGCGCAGGGGTGGGCATAGTTGTAAATTCCGGTTACGATATCGAGTCCTCGGAAAAGGTAATGGAGCAAAGTCAAAAATTCTCCTCTATGTACTTTTCGGCAGGCGTTCATCCCGACGAGGCAAAAACACTCGATAATCGCGCTATAGAGCGATTAACAGCTCTTTTAAAGGATAAAAAATGCGTTGCCTTAGGTGAGATTGGTTTTGATTTTTATTGGAACAAATCGACCGAAGAGGAGCAGATTTACGCCTTTGAAAAGCAAATGGAAATTGCCGACCACTACGGCCTTCCTTTCGTCGTTCATTCAAGAGATGCAAGCCAAAAAACCTCAACGTTTTTAAAGGATAGAAAAAGTCTGATAAAGCACGGCTTTTTGATGCATTGCTTTAGTGAAAGCGCGGAGATGGCGAAGGTTTATCAGGATTTAGGCGGTTATTTTTCCTTTGGCGGCGTAATTACCTTTAAAAACGCTAAAAAGGACGATATTATAAGGTCGATTTCACCCGAAAGGCTACTTACCGAAACCGACTGTCCGTATCTTGCCCCTCATCCCTTCAGAGGTCAAATAAACGATTCCTCTAAGGTTGTATACGTTACGCAGAAGATAGCCGACACGCTTGGCATGGAAATGCAGGATGCGGAAGATTTAATTAGAGAAAACACTCGGAGATTATTTGGAATATGAAAGATACTTTCGTTTACGAATTAGACGGAAATTTATATATAAATTTGACAAACCGCTGTTCAAACGACTGTAAGTTCTGCGTGAGAAACGGCAAGGAATCTTATTACGGACATAAGCTTTGGCTTAGCGCCGAGCCTAACGCAGAACAGGTTATTAAGGCTATTGGCTGTAAAAAGTGCAACGAGGTCGTTTTTTGTGGGTTTGGCGAACCCACTTTCAGAATAAAGGAGCTCGTCGAAATAGCAACGGCTTTGAAATCCTTAGGCTATAAGACAAGATTGAATACAAACGGACACGGCAATTTGATAAACGGAGAGGATATAACGCCTCGTTTAAAGGGTGTTATAGACAAGGTGAACGTCAGCTTAAACGCTCCCGACGAAAACGAATATTTTGACGTTTGCCGTCCGGTTTTTGGCGAAAACGCATTTTCGGCTCTTATTGACTTCGCGGTAAAATGTAAAGAAGCAGGTATAGACGTTAACTTTTCGGTGGTTGACTGTATCGGCGAAAAGAAGGTTGCTAAATGCAAAAGGCTTGCAAAGGAAGTCGGCGTGCCTTTAAGGGTTAGAAAAATGATAGAGGATTCGGATGCAACTTAAAGAAGTACTTATAAAAAACGGGTTTCATTTTAATAAGCGTTTCGGTCAGAATTTTTTAACGGATACAAATCTCTTACGCTCAATCGTTGACAGAGCGGGTATTTCGAGTGAGGATACCGTTATTGAGATAGGCGTAGGCGGAGGAACTTTGACCCGCGCAATAGCCGAAAAGGCAAAAAGAGTCATCGGCTTTGAAATTGATAACAATCTTCAGCCGGTTTTAAACGAAACGCTAAGCGGACTTGAAAACGTAGAAATAGTGTTTAAGGATATAATGAAAATGCCTACCGAAGAGATAGAAAGGCTCGTTGGCGGCAGGTTTTCGGTCGTTGCAAATCTTCCTTACTATATAACGACTCCGATACTTATGAAGTTTATAGAGGAGAGTAATATGGTTGACGGAATTACCGTTACCGTGCAGGAAGAGGTTGCCGACAGACTTTGCGCTAAGGCAGGCAGTAGCGAATACGGCGCGATAACGGCTTCGGTAGACGCGGTAGGCAACGCCGAAAAGATTATGAGGATAGACAGAAAAATGTTCTATCCTGCGCCTAACGTGGACTCTGCCGTGGTAAAGATATCTTTAAATAAAAGCAAATACGAAATTAAAGATATGAGAGCGTACAGAGCAGGGGTCAGATGTGCGTTTTTAAGCAGAAGAAAGACGCTCGTCAACAATATAATGATGTCGTTTAAGACTGACAGAAAAGCTGCAGAGGAAATAGTCTTAGCCGTAAAGGGCGACGTTTTAGTCAGAGGTGAAACGCTGACGACTGAGGATTTCGTGGCCCTCAGCGAGCAAATATTAAGCAAAAATTTAAAATTTTAAGGAAATGGCTTTACCTTGGGCGTTGCTCGTTGGTAAAGTCTTTTTTAGTTGTTAGGGTAAATGTACATTTTAACGGCCTTTTTGCATATATTGAAATGAGAACTGAAAAAGGAGGTTAAATTATGTCTTTTTTTACAAACGGACCTACAGACAGAGCTCCGGGCAGAATTAACGGCAACCCTGTAAACGGCTTGTGCGAAAAGGTTTGCATTCAGGCGCAAAAGGTATTCGACGCCTGTATCAGACAAATGCAGGTTGACGGCATTAATCTGCCGCTTGCGGATATAACGCCTGCAAACCCTGCGCTTCCGCTTACTTTCGTCAGCGCGAGAAGTACGACTTCAGTAGGTACAGTAAACAATTTGCAGGTTGACAGATTGCCCGACAGAAGGTGCTTTGCAAGAGTTCAGGCTACAGTTACCGTTCCCGTAGAGGTGCTTTATACCGATGCAAACGGCGTTGCAGGCAGCGCAACCTCGACGGTGTCGTTCAATCAAGACATCGTTATGTATTTACCGGAGCCGTCCATAATACCTTACGACGTAGTCGCTACCGTTTCCGTTGTTGCGCCCGATGGGGTATACGTTGACGGCGAAGTGCCGTCGTTTACGGTTTCGGGCTGCGTTACGATAATAATGAAGGTTATTATGACGGTGGAGCTTTTAGTTCCGTCCTACGGATATCCGTTGATTCCTCAATGTCAGGAATACGCTCAAGACGTATGCTCGGGATTTTTTGACTTGCCAATTTATCCCTCAAACGGCTAATTACTACATAAAACCTTTAAAAATCGACTTATAGCCCAACTTAATAGGTTTTAACAAAGCGTGACGAGTGAGCTTTTGCTTCTTTCTCACGCTTTTTTGCGTTTGCTGTATTTTTTGCGGATTTTTTTTAAATAAAAAATTTTTTACTATAAAATAGTAAAAAGGTTGAAAAGATATGAAATGTGTGCTAAAATTAAAAAAACGCAAAAGGAGGAGACTTGTGAAGATTTTTGCCATAAGCGACCTGCATTTAAGCACGACGTCGTCTAAGCCTATGGATATTTTCGGCGCAAAATGGGTCGACTACATTGATAAAATTCACGCTGACTGGCAAGAAAAGGTTTCCGACGAGGACGTGGTTTTGATAGGCGGCGATATAAGTTGGGCGATGGATTTAAAGGACGCCGCGATAGATATAAGCACCCTTATTCCGTTAAAGGGCAAGAAGATTTTCGTGCGAGGAAATCACGATTATTGGTGGAAGAGTATTTCAAGAGTCAGGGCAAGCCTTCCCGAGGGCTTTTACGCCTTGCAAAACGATTGTGTAAAGCTTGAAAATATAATAATTTGCGGTTCGAGAGCCTGGTGCGTAGAGGGCTCGCCCGATTTTAAAGAGCAGGACAGAAAGATTTATTTAAGAGAGGTTGAAAGACTTCGCTTGGCGCTCAAAAGCGCAGAAAAAATCAAGGAAGAGGGCGATGAAATATACTGTCTTATTCATTATCCCCCCTTTAACGTCAAGCGCGAAAATTCCTTATTTACCGAGCTTTTTGAAGGCTTTGGCGTAAAAAAGGTTGTCTACGGACATTTGCACGGCAAAGACAGCAGGGCTGATTTAAAGGTTGTAAAAAACGGAATTGAATACTACTTAACGTCCTGCGATTTGGTTGACAATAAGCTTATTACAATTAAGGAGTAGTTTGAAATGAGCGAGAATAAATGCAGAATAAAGGAAACTGCTAAAAGGCTTAGCAAAAGATGGTTTATAGAGGCTTTTACGGGTATGGCTCAAGGGCTTTTCTGTACGCTTATTGCAGGCACTATTTTAGAGCAGATAGGCAAGTGGGTCGGCGTTGGAAATTTTATCGGACAAACCCTTGCCACTATTGCTTCAATGGCTAAAATGCTCATGGGCGCAGGTATAGGCGTCGGAATTGCGCACGCACTCAAAGCGGACAAGCTCACTATGTTTTCAGCGGCTGCCGCTGGCTTTGGCGGCGCGTTTGCCGATAAGCTCGTTGCAGGTGGCGTTGCAGGCGTGGGATTCGGCTTGCCGGGTAATCCTATCGGCGCGTACGTTGTTTCGCTTCTTGCCGTAGAAATGGTTTCGCTTTACTCGGGTAAAACCAAGCTTGATATTTTAATCGTGCCGCTTGGCTCGCTTCTGCTTATATTTGCAGGAATGTATCTTGCGTATCCGTTTATAGAATTGGTTAAGCTGTTGGGCTTGGCGATAGAAAAGGCAACGGCAATCACCCCCTTCTTTATGGGAATAATAATAGCCGTCTCAATGGGAATTTTGCTGACGATGCCTACGTCCTCAGCCGCGATATGGATTTCAATTGCAAGCGGAGTGACGAGCGACGCCATGCTTTTGGCAGGCGGAGCGGCAGTCGTTGGCTGTTCGTGTCACATGATAGGATTTGCAGTTTCTTCGTTCAGGGAAAACGGCGTTTCGGGATTGATTTCGCAGGGTGTCGGTACGAGCATGCTTCAAATACCTAACGTTATGAAAAAGCCGATAATTATGCTCCCCGAAATTATTGCAAGCGCAATTTTGGGACCTGTAGCCACGTGCCTTTTCAAGCTTAAATGCACGGCGACTGGCGGTGGTATGGGCACGAGCGGTTTAGTAGGCGTATTCGGAGTAATCGACGCGAGCGCAGGCGTTGCGCCCTGGATAACCGCGCTTGGTATAATTTTACTTATGTTCGTGCTTCCTGCCGTAATTTGCTTTACTTTATCAGAGATTTTCAGAAAGGCAGGATGGATAAAAGAGGGTGACCAAGGTCTTACAACGTAATAAAAAGCTAACGCTCCGCATAAAGTAAAACGGAGCGTTTTTTATGGAACAAAACAAAAAGCACACGTTGCAAATAGAACATGGTCAAGGCTTTATAGCTGCCGCAGTAGCAGACGTCTTATCCTTCAACGAGGGGCAAATAACGGTCAGGCTGACTTCGGGCGAAAGATTGACCGTTTACGGCGCAGGTTTAAAAATAAACGGCTTTAACAAGCAATCGGGCGAGCTTAAGGTCGTTGGCGCAGTACAAACGGTTAAATATATACCGTCGGTCAAGCAGAAATTCAGAAAGCTCTTCGGATAATGTTCGTATCGTCAAATCAGTTCTTCTATTTAACACAAAGCGTTTTTATAGGGATATTATCGGCGTTTTTGTATGAAGCGGTGTGTATTTTGCACTGTTTTCACAGGAGTAAAATTTTAAGGCTTGCCGTTGACTGCGCGTTTGCCTGCGTTCCGTTTTTTCTTTATATGCTTTTAAGCGAAAGGTTTTGCTTTCCGAATTTTAGACTGTATATGTTTGCAGGCGTTTTATCGGGCTTTATTTTAGAGAGAATAAGTTTTCATAAATCACTTGCAAAAGTTTTTGGAATAGTGTATAATAAAACTATAAGTTTTATTCGGAGGGAAAACCGTGACGGAAGAAAAGAAACAAAAGTTAATAACGGCAGGGACGTCAACGTCCGTAATTCTTCTTTTCGTTCTCATTCTCATATTAGCTTATCAGCTTGTTTCAATAGGTGTAAAAAGCAAACGGAGAAACGAGTTGATTGCCGAAAAAACGAGACTTGAGCAAGAGCTTGCGGACGCTAAGGAGGACGTGGAGCTGTGGCAAAAGGAATGGAAGATAGAAGAGCGCGCCCGTCAGCTCGACTACGTGTATAAAAACGATAAAGAAAAAGATGATAAATAATACAAAATACGGTGTCGTTGACATCGGGTCTAATTCCGTCCGCGCAATTTTATATTCGGGCGGAAAAATTTTATATAAAAATATAGTGATGACAAGACTCGGCGAGGGTCTTGCGGCAACGGGCTCAATATCGAAAGAGGCTTTTGAAAGGTCGGTCAGCGCGATAAAAAATCTCGTTTGCCACCTGATTATGATTGGTGCGGACGAAATCTTGGCTTTTGCGACCGAGGCTGTAAGAAGCGCGAAAAACGGCGTAGAATTCGTTAACGCGGTAAGAGAAACGGTTGGGGTCGATATTGACGTCGTCAGCGGTGACGTTGAGGGCGAATTAGGGCTTTTAGGGGCTTTAAACGGCGGAGACGGCGGAATTATCGATATAGGCGGAGCAAGCGCCGAAATAGTCGTTGCAAGGGGTGGAAGAAGGGTTTATTCTCACTCTCTTCCGTTAGGTGCAGTCAGGCTGCACGACAGCTGTGGCGAAGATTTGCAAAAGCTTGACAAAACAATATCCAAAAAGATTGAAGAATACGGAGAAGTGCCCCAATACGTCGATTATTACGCAATCGGCGGTACTGCGACGACCCTCGGCTTTTTAGCTTCCGGGCTTGAAGCTTACGACGAAAACGCCGTTCACGGCAGAGCTTTAACCGTTGAGTGGTTAAATGAAATATGTTTAAAATTAAGCTCTCTGTCCGTAAAGGAAAGGGTTGAAAAGCTGCGCCTTAACGCAAAGAGGGCGGAGATTATAGTAGGCGGAGCGTACCTTCTGAAAAGTATTATGGAAAGATACGGAATATCAAGGGTTACGGTGAGCGAGGGGGACAACCTGCTTGGGTACGTCAAAAAGAAAATTTATGGGGAGTCGTATTTATGAGTTCGAAAAAATTTGCTCTTCAACTGCCTTTTAGTATTTTTTTATTGGCTTTGGTAGGCGCCGCGTGCGCTGTCGTTGCTTATTTCAGCGGGGTAAAACCGATTTTTTATTTGATTTTAGTCCCGGCAATATTCTTGACTGTCCAATTGACTGCGCTCTTTCACGAGTTCGGACACTTCATTGCGACAAAAAAGAGCGGTTTCGAGGTGTATTATTTTAAATTTTCTTGTTTTACCGTGGATAAATACGGCAGAAGGAGATTTAAAATTTCTCTGTTTAACAAGCATTTGGGAGAAATGAGGTTTTATCCTAAAAAAGAGAGTAATTACAGTCAAGGCTTGATTTGCTCTTTAAAGGGTGGACTTAAAGGAAATCTTATAATCGCAATAATTTTAAATGCTGCCTTCGCATTGTCCTTGATTGGATTTTTTGTCGGGGCAATCAGTCCTCTTTGGTGCGTTGCGCTCAGCTTTTCACCGTATTCTCTCTACGCTTACGCAATAAACGCTATTCCTTGGTTTCATCCGTTAAACGACGGTGCTCAAATTAAAAATTTGAAGTTAAACGAGGAAGAAAGACAAGCGGTTGATAATTTATACGCTATACAAAAACAGCTTTTCGATGGAAAAACTTATGAAGAAATACCCAAAGGGTATTTCAATTTCGGGACAAGCGTTTCGGCAGAGGTAAAGGCAATTCTTACGGTCTACGCCTTAAGAAGGGCGATTGAGAGCGACGATGCTCAAAACGCAAGCGTAATTGCAAGCGCATTAGAGCTTCAGCAGTTTAGTAACGACGAGATATTTTACGAGCTTTTGTATTGGTTTATTCTGCAAAAGGACGAGCAAAAAATCAAAGAGTATTCTTCAATACTTTCGTTTAGCGCGAATTCGGACGAGCCTATCGTATTCAGAACGGTGCTCGCTCACGCGAAATACCGTCAAGACGAGGAATATATCAAGATTGCCAAGCCTACGGCTGTTAAGCTTTGCAGAGAATCAAGGTTATGCAAAGGGGACGCTTTATACAATCTTAAGCTTATTGAACGCTTATAAGCCACCGCTTTACGCGTTAGTTGCTTTAAAAATTATATAATTTTTAAAAGCCGACGGAAATTTTATCTCCGTCGGTAATTTTTTTGTAAAAATGCTTTACTTATTATAAATAATAAGATATAATAAGTATATATCTTTTATATTAATTATAATTTATTATAAGTAAGGAGAGAGCAATGGATATCGACAACAAAGTTTCAGGTAATTACGGCGCCGACCAGATACAGGTTCTCGAGGGTCTTGAACACATAAGAAAAAGACCCGGTATGTATATTGCGTCTACCGACGCAAGAGGTCTTCACCACCTTGTTAAGGAAATAGTTGATAACTCTGTAGACGAAGCGCTTGCCGGCTATTGTGATACTATTACCGTTACGGTTAACGAGGACGGTTCTTGTTCGGTTATGGATAACGGAAGAGGTATACCGACGGGCACACATGAAAAAGAGGGGGTTTCTACCGTAGAGGTAGTTATGACCAAGCCAAACGCAGGCGGTAAGTTCGGCGGCGGCGGTTATATGGTTTCGTCAGGTCTTCACGGCGTAGGCTTAAAGGCTGTTAACGCTCTTTCCGAGGAGGCTTCCGTCGACGTATTCCAAAACGGCAAGCATTACCGTCAAGAGTACGACAGGGGCGTTCCGAGAGCTCCGCTCACCGTAATGGGCGAGTGCGATAAAACGGGTACGAGAATTACCTTCAAGCCCGACTACGAGATATTTGAAACCACCGTATTTAATTACGAGACTATAAGAAGCGCTCTCCGCGACTTTGCATTTTTGAATAAAGGCTTAAGAGTAGTTATAGAGGACAAGCGTCAGGGTCAGGAAAACAGAGAAGAGCTTTTATATAACGGCGGTATTATCGAATACGTAGAGTATCTCAACAAAAACAAAAACGCTATCAGCGAGGTTTTGTATTTCGAGCAGAAATTCGACGCTGCGTCCGTTGAAATTGCTATGCAATATAACGACGGCTATAACGAGAATATAATTGCCTTTGCAAATAACGTAAATACCAAAGAGGGCGGTACTCATATCGACGGCTTCAAGTTCTCTCTTTCAAAGCTTATAAACGACGCCGGTAAAAAGCTTAACATAATCAAGGATGACGACAAGCTTACGGGTGAAGACGTAAGAGAGGGTCTCACGGCGGTAATTTCGGTTAAGCTTCCCGAGCCTCAGTTTGAGGGACAAACGAAAACCAAGCTCGGCAACAGCGATATGAGGGGATACGTTCAAAAGTCTATGACCGAGGGCTTCGGCACTTATATTGAAGAAAACCCTGCGTTTACCAAAGAGGTTTTGAACAAGTGTCTTATGGCTAAGAGAGCCCGCGAGGCGGCGAGAAAAGCTCGTGAGGCTACGAGAAAGACTGCTTTTGAATCAATGGCTCTTCCCGGCAAGCTTGCCGACTGCTCGGAAAAGAACCCCGAGCTTTGCGAAATTTACCTCGTAGAGGGTGATTCTGCAGGCGGAACGGCTAAGCAAGGCAGAGATAGACGTTTCCAGGCAATTTTACCGCTCAGAGGTAAGATATTAAACGTTGAAAAGACCAGAATTCACAGAGTTTTGGAAAATGAAGAAATAAAGGCTATGATAACGGCGTTCGGCGGCGGAATGCTCGAGGATTTCGACGTTACAAAAATTCGTTACGACAGAGTAATCTGTATGACCGACGCGGACGTTGACGGCTCGCATATAAGAATACTTCTTTTAACCTTCTTCTTCAGGTATATGAGACCGCTCGTAGAGCAAGGTCACGTATATATTGCTCAGCCTCCGCTTTACAAGGCAACCAAAAACAAGGTAGACTATTATTTCTATAACGATGCTGATAAGGAAGCGTTCTGCGCCGAAAACCCAAGATGCGATATACAGCGATACAAGGGTCTTGGCGAGATGGATAAGGAGCAGCTTTGGGATACTACTATGAATCCTGCTACGAGAACGCTCAGAAAGGTAACTATTGAGGACGCCGTAGCGGCTGACGAGCAATTTTCATTGCTTATGGGCGAAGAGCCTGAGCTTCGTAGAAAATTCATTGAAGAAAACGCGAAATTTGCTAATCGCGAGCTTGACACTTAAGGGGGAAAGGACAGATGGCAAAGAAAGAATTAGACCAGGCGCTTACCGCTGAATTTAAAAAGACTCTCGAAATGACCAAGATTATAAATATCGAGGTCGAAAAGGAATTAAAGCAAAGCTTTATAGATTACGCAATGTGCGTAAACCGTTCAAGAGCGATTCCCGACGTAAGAGACGGCTTAAAGCCCGTTCACAGAAGAATACTTTATTCGATGAACGAGCTCGGCTTGTCGCCCGATAAGGCATACAAAAAGTGCGCGGCAATCGTCGGTGACGTTCTCGGTAAATATCACCCCCACGGCGACAGCTCGGTATACGACGCGCTCGTTCGTATGGCGCAGGATTTCTCAATAAATATGCCGCTCGTTGACGGTCACGGTAACTTCGGTTCGGTTGACGGCGACCCTGCCGCAGCGTACAGATATACCGAGGCGCGAATGAGCAAAATGGCTCTTGAAATGCTCAGAGAAATCGACAAGGAAACGGTTGATTTTTATCCAAACTTCGACGATACGAGAATGCAGCCCGTAGTTCTTCCTGCAAGATATCCAAACCTTTTGGTAAACGGCGCGGACGGTATTGCGGTAGGTATGGCAACGAATATTCCTCCACACAACTTGGGCGAGGTTATCGACGGAACGATTGCGGTGCTTGACAATCCCGAAATTTCCGTTGACGAGCTTTTAAAGTATATCCCTGCGCCCGATTTCCCAACCGGCGGTATAATAATGGGCAGAAGCGGTATCAGAAACGCCTACAGAACGGGTAGAGGTAATATCGTACTCAGAGCAAAATGCGAAATCGAAGAATTTAACAACGGAACTCGCGAGAGAATTATCGTAACCGAGCTTCCGTATCAGGTAAACAAGCAAAAGCTTATCGAAACTATTGCAGAGCACGTAAGAAATAAACGTATCGAGGGTATTTCAAATGTAAACGACGAGTCCGACAGACACGGTATGAGAATCGTTATCGAGGTTAAAAAGGACGCTAACGCTCAGGTAGTTTTGAATACTTTATATAAACAAACGAATCTTCAATCCTCAGGCGGTATAATTTTACTTGCGTTAGTAGGAACAGACCCCAAGGTTTTAAACATTAAAGAGATTCTTGAGTATTACGTTGCTCACCAGATGGACGTAATCGAAAGAAGAACCAGATACGACCTTGCAAAAACCAAAGAAAGAGAGCATCTCGTAAGAGGGTTGGTCGTAGCTCTTGCAAATATCGACGAGGTAATTGCAATAATCAAGCGCAGTAAAGACAGAGAAGAAGCGACGAATCAGCTTTGCCAAAGCTTCTTATTAGACGAAAAGCAGGCTCACGCAATACTCGAAATGCGTCTTCAAAGACTTACGTCTATGGAGGTTGACAAGCTTAACGAGGAGCTTCGCCAGTTAGAGGCTACGATTGCGGACCTTACCGATATCTTAGAAAAGCCGGAAAGAGTAAAGGCAATCGTCAGAAACGACTTAGAGGACGTTAAAAACAGATTCCCAACTCCAAGAAAAACCGAAATTTCGATGGATTACGCAAACATTGACGAGGCTGACCTCATTGAAAGAGAGGACATTATCATTTCAATGACTCACCAAGGCTATATTAAGAGAATTCCCGTAAAGGAGTGGAAGGCTCAAAGACGTGGAGGAAGAGGTCTTACGGCTCATAAGACGAAGGATGAAGACTTTGTTGAAACTATGTTCGTTTGCTCGACTCACGACGATTTGTTATTCTTCAGCTCGTACGGTAAGGTTTACAGAATTAAAGGCTACGAGGTTCCCGAGGCTCAGAGAGCTGCAAGGGGCAGAGCTATAGTAAATCTTATTCAAGTAGATAAAGACGAAAGAATTACGGCAGTAATTCCAAGGAAGGAATTAGTTGACGAAAAGCCCGAAACCGACGGCGAAATTGAAGCCGTAGAGGTTGAGGTGACAGAAAATACCGAAAATGCAGAGGCTGAAGCTACTGACGTTGGTTACATTATGATGGCAACCAAGTTCGGTCTTATCAAGAAAACGGCTCTCAGGGAGTTTAATTCTATAAGAAAGGGCGGTAAGATTGCGATAAGCCTTCTTCCGGGCGACGAGCTTATTTCGGTACAGCTCACTGACGGCGAAAACGAGATTTTAATCGGCTCGCACGAGGGTAAATGTATAAGGTTCAGCGAGCACGACGTAAGAGCGATGGGCAGAGATACTCAAGGCGTAAGGTCAATCGACTTAAACGACGGCGACTACGTTATAGACATGCAGGTAATTCACCCGACAGATACCGTAATTACCGTTTCATCAAACGGCTACGGTAAACGCAGCTCGATTGACGAGTACAGACTCCAGTCAAGAGCCGGTAAGGGTATAAAGGCAGGCGTATTCAACGAAAAGACAGGCTTCTTAGTAGGTATTAAGCCTGTAAACGAGGATGAGGATATTATGATGATATCCGACCAGGGCGTAGCGATTAGAACTCAGGTAAACGAAATTTCGCTTATCGGCAGAGATACTCAAGGCGTAAGAGTTATGAAGCTCAACGGCGCTTCGATTGCAACCATTGCGATTGCTCCTCACGAGGACGAAGAGGAGGAAGAATTTGACGAGGACGGAAACCCAATCGTTAGAGATGAAGATGGTAACGTGGTTGAAAATGCCGAGGCTCA
>JAZNDO010000118.1:0-7055 GCA_045588105.1 Christensenellaceae bacterium
AGAATTTTTGGGAAGAGGAGCAAACGACCGAAAGGTCTTGCAAGTTAGGTTAATAACTTGCTGACAAGAGGTCCATTTGCGACGAGGTCATTGGGGTTTGGGACACAAAGCAGTAACGCACTTTTGCGAAGTAGATAAGCCTTTATACTCGTTTTAAAGGTTTAGATGCGAGGTAGGCAAGGCTCGCAAATTGGTATTGGATGGGATAGACCTCTGTGGTCATCCCAGTCAAGAACAATTTACAGAAACGCGACATACCGAAGTAGATAAGCCTTTAAACTCGTTTTAAAGGTTTAGATGCGAGCAAAAGAAGGCTCGCTTTGTGGCACAAGACACAATAGACCTCTTTGGTCATGGGGGTTTGGGACACAAAGCAGTAACGCACTTTTGCGAAGCATATAAAGCTTTAAAAATTAGTCTTTACGGTTAATAATATTAATATCTATCTCCAATCCCAAGTTGCCGTCGTTACCTTTCTCTACGGTAATCTTGCCGGACTTTTCGTCTTTGATAATCTTTTTGTATTTGCCGCCAACTATAATACCGTTTATATCAAAGCTGTATTTTTCTTTTTCTGAGATATACGGTTTTACAAGCTCTGCGCTTTCGTCATCTATGTAACCTACGTGGTGGCAAGCCTTTAAATCCCAGTCGTATACGTAAACCTTTACCTTGTCGCCGTCAAGTAAAATACCGGTGCGCTTAAACTCTTGGTCTGCGTATTCATAAACGATATCGTTTTCGTACTCCTCTTTAAGCTCGCTCATCTTTAAGCCGTCGAATTTGTCAAGATATCCAAGCTTAACGCCTTGCTTGATTTCTGCATCTAAAATGTTCTTGATTTTAATTTTTTCGTCGTTTGCCTTGTCAGTACCCAATACGGTAGCGGTATGCGAGAAAATTACGTCGGCAGGTCTGTAAATAAGCTTGCGCGCGCGCTTCGTGCAAATATTTGCTAAAATATCGTCAAGATTTTGAGGCGCTGTAAGCTTAAATTCATCTTTTTTAGGCTTTTCTTCCTCAACAACCTCTTCCTCTTCTTCGCCTTCTTCTTCGGAAGCTTCTTCCGCTACAGGCTCTTCAACAACCTCTTCAACGGGGGCAGACTCTTCAATAGGAGCTTCTTCAACAACCTCTTCAACAGGAGCAGACTCTTCTACAGGAGCTTCTTCAACAACCTCTTCAACAGGGGCAGACTCTTCAATAGGAGCTTCTTCAACTACCTCTTCAACAGGGGCAGACTCTTCAATAGGAGCTTCTTCAACTACCTCTTCTACAGGAGCAGACTCTTCGATAGGAGCAGGCTCTTCGATAGGAGATTCTTCAACCTCTTCGGTTGCAAGCTCTTCAACCTCTTCAGCCGTTCCGTCTAAGCTACCCTCTTCATCTAAGGCGACCTGCATTTCCTCTTCTGACATTTCAAGAGGAACCTCGTCAACATCGTCGCTAATCTCTTCCTCAACAGCAGGCTCTTCGATAACCTCTTCTTCAACAGCAGGCTCTTCTACAGGAATTTCCTCAACCTCCTCTTCGACAGGGGCAGGTTCTTCAATAACCTCTTCTTCAACAGCAGGCTCTTCTACAGGAATCTCCTCAACCACCTCTTCAACAAGGGTAGGTTCTTCAACCACCTCTTCTTCAACTGCAGGCTCTTCTGCAGGGGCTTCTTCGACTACTTCAACGGGAGTTGGCTCTTCCGCCGCTTCGACAATTTCTTCAACTACGGGAGACTCCTCAACCACCTCTTCAACGGCAGGTTGAATTATCTCTTCCTTTTCTATAGCTTCGGGGGCAACCGTTACCGATTGCAAGCGAATTTTTGGTCTTTTTCTTCTATTATTGATATTTGCCATAGCTTTCTCCTATGCTTTACTGTTATTTAGTATACTTTATGCGCGATAGGTTTGTCAATACTATCCCGAATATTTTTCGCTTTGTACTTTTATAAGCTCCGTATCTGAGAAATAATTAATTCTCATAGCGTTTTTAACTTCTTCTAAGGTTTTAGCCGCAACTGCTCTCGCCTTTTCGCTACCCTTTTTAAGAATTTCATAAACGGCAGGGATATTCTTTTCATATTCCTTTCTTCTTGCTCTTATAGGCTCTAAAATATCCTCAAGCACCGCATTTAAAAATCTCTTCACCTTCATATCGCCAAGACCGCCTCTCGTGTAATGCGCTTTAAGCTCGTCAAGGTTTTTATATTCGGGTAAAAATCTTTCAAAATGTCCGTCGTTTGCAAAGGCGTCAAGATAGGTAAATACAACGTTGCCTTCAAGCTTACCGGGGTCGGTAACCTTAATGTGGTCGGGGTCGGTATACATACTCATTACGCTCTGCTTAACAGCCTCGGGAGTGTCCGCAAGATAAATACAGTTGCCGAGAGATTTACTCATTTTAGCCTTTCCGTCCGTGCCGGGAAGCCTTAAGCAAACCTTTCTTTCGGGAAGGACTGCCTTTGCTTCAACTAAGGTTTCACCGTAAACAGAATTGAATTTTCTTACTATTTCGTTTGTTTGCTCAATCATCGGAAGCTGGTCCTCGCCAACGGGCACGGTGTTTGCTTTAAACGCCGTTATATCCGAGGCTTGGCTTATGGGATAAGTAAAGAAGCCCACCGGTATACTCGTTTCAAAATTCCTCATTTGAATTTCGTTTTTAACCGTTGGATTACGCTGTAATCTCGATACGGTTACGAGATTCATATAATAAAAGGCAAGCTCGGTAAGCTCGGGCACCTGCGACTGAATAAAAATAGTTACCTTTTCGGGGTCTAAGCCGCAAGAAAGATAATCAAGAGCAACCTCTATGATATTTTGTCTTACCTTTTCGGGATTTTCAGCATTGTCGGTCAAGGCCTGCGCGTCTGCTATCATAACGTACATCCGGTCGTAGTCGCCCTTTTGCTGAATCTCTACTCTTCTTGAAAGCGAGCCAACGTAGTGTCCTACGTGAAGTCTGCCTGTAGGCCTATCGCCCGTTAAAATAATCTTTGCCATACTTTTCTCCTATAAGCTGTCTGATATTTCCACTATTTTTCTAAGTCTGTGATTTAAACAGCTCTTCGTTAAATTAAGCTTGTCCGCAAGCTCTACTAACGTTAAATTTTTATTTTTAAGTCTTGCCTCTGCAACGGTTCTCAGGTTGTCGGGCAATTGCTTTAGACCAATTACCTGGTCTATTTTATTAACTGCGTTTATTTGCTTTGCCGACGCGCCCATCTGCTTTGACATATTGGAAATTTCGCAGTTTAATTTCCTGTTATAATTGTTTTTTTCTTCTTTCAGCATTGCCAAGCCCATAATCCTTTCGACCGCGCCGTTTGCGCCCATTATTGCGAGCAGCTCGGCTATCTCGTCAATGGTTTTTAAGTATACAATAAAGGAATCCTTTCTTTCTATGAGCTTTGGCATTAAATAAACCTCGCTTAAAAGCTCGCAGAAATCGGTAGCGGTCTGGTAATTCGTAAAGACAAATTCCAAATGGTAGCCCGTTGAGCTGCTTCCGTCGGATTTTGGAAGGGTTACGCTGCCGCTGCCTAAAAAAGCTCCTCTTATATAAGACGCCTTACAGCAATCGTCCTCAACAGTTTCCCAATTGATGTTGAGTCTTATTTTTGCGCCTTCGCCGTCAACCTCGATAATTCCCAAGTCGATTAAAAGGAATATGCTGTTTTTTTCTATACAGGTAAAGGTCGTGCGCTTTTTCCTTCTGGGCTTGTCCGCGGTCGTTTCTATTTTTGGAGTAAGGCCGTAGAGGTCGCAAATAACCTTGGAAACCTCCCTTGCCGTTTCTTCAATATCGGTTGCCATTGCGACGCCGATATCTCCTCCCCTTATTTCTATAGAGCCGGCAGTCCTTAAAAAAGCAGAAAGTAAAGCCTTTTTACAGCAAAGCGAGTTGTGTTCAATTTTTAAAATCTCTGATTTTACCTCTTCGGAAAAATTCATCTCACTCTATTCCCTTTTGCTTTTTAAATTCGGCGAACCTAAGGCTTGGAGCCTTGCCGTCAATATTCATTATTCTCTCTAAGGGGAAATTTACCCTTTTTACAAGCTCTTCAAAAAGCTCGATATCGCCTATTCTGTCAACCGAATGAGCGTCGCTGTCTAAAGAAAAGCAGACACCGGTATCTATAACACCCTGCCACTCCTCGTCGGTCAAAGGGTTTTTCTTCGTGCTTATTTCAAACAGCGTGCCGTAATCGGCGCAAGCCTTTGCTACCTCAACCGCGTTGCACGCGCAGCCAAAGCCAACGTGAGTAAGTATGTCGATAGGATTGTTCTTTACTGCATTTATATAGCACTCAGTATTATATTTTATAAGCTTGTCCGTAGCCTTGATTTTTAATTTATCGTGCCACATATTTCGAAGGAGCAGTTTGTACGCGTCGCCAACAGACCTGTACATTATAAACTTATGCACGCCTGCCAATACGACGTCAAGCTTACCGTAATCGCTCGGCTTTACGTCTATCGTACCGTCTCTGCCTCTGATATTCGACTCTATCCCCAGCAGCACCCTTACGCCCGTTTGTTTTTCAGCCTCAGTACACTCGGCGCGCATTTTATCCAAACGCCTTCTGCGCATACCAAAGGCAGGATGCGAAAATCCGTGGTCGGTTATCGCTATCCCGCTGACGCCCTTATCCTTTGCCGAAAGGGCGTTTTCAAGTATTGTCCCTTTACCGTGACTGTAAG
This sequence comes from Christensenellaceae bacterium, assembly GCA_045588105.1. Classification (GTDB taxonomy): domain Bacteria; phylum Bacillota; class Clostridia; order Christensenellales; family Borkfalkiaceae; genus UBA10281. The sequence goes on from JAZNDO010000118.1 coordinate 4,701, forward strand.
TGGTATGGGTATGAAAATCATAAGTAATCTTCATCTTTAAATTTACCTAAATATTCTATCTCTTCTTGCAATGATATACCGCTTTTTTCTTTGACGGTTTTTTTAATATATTCAATTAAACGGCTTATATCGGCACTTTTTGCATTTGGCTCTGCCAAAATAAAGTTCGCGTGCCTTTCAGACACCTTAGCCGAGCCCATTTTAAAGCCCTTTAAGCCGCAGCTTTCTATAACCTTGCCTGCGTAGTATCCGTCGTTTTTAAAAACGCTGCCGCAGGACCTGCCCTTGGGCTGCTTGTTCTTTCTTAGCTTTAAAAAATATTCCGCCTTACTTTCCGACTGGTCGTATTCAACGTTTTCAAGATTAAAGCAAACTGAAATAACCACGTCTTTATTTTGCTTAAACCTACTCGTCCTATAACCGAATTCGCAATTTGAATAGCTGTAAATACCGCTTGCGGAAACGACGTATGAGACGTAATCGCCAACGTTTTTACCAAAACAGCCTGCGTTCATAGTAACTATACCGCCAACGGTTGCAGGAATTCCGTTTAAAAACTCAACGCCGCCTAAGCTGTTATACAGCGCTTGCTTTAAAAAGGCGTTCACCCTTTCGCCCGCAAAGCAGGTTATCAGGTTTCCGTTTACCGAAATGCCCTTAAGCCTCTCGGTAGAAATTAAAACTCCCTCGTAGCCGTTGTCGGAAACGAGCATGTTTGAGCCTGCACCCAAAATTGAATACTCTGCGCCCTGCTCTTTTATAAAAGCAATCGCCTTTTTGACCCTTTCGCCATCGTCCGGAAATATGGCAAGCCTTGCCCTGCCTCCCGTTTTATAGGTGTTTTTATCCTTTAGACTGTAATTTTGCTCACACAAGATACCGTTGGCTTCAAAAAAGTCGACGAATTGCTTCACGTTGAACACTATGCTCCCTCCTATTTTACTATAAATTTACCATTATTACAAGCGTTTTAACACAGTTTTAAAATCTAACAAACTATTGTTTGTTATTTTTTCGTCAATAATTTCGCCTTTTAGTCTATCAATCAACTTAGGGTCTGTAAACGGACTTACCGTATACTCGACCTGCTTAACGCTAAGATTTGAAAGCGCGCCGTTGCCATCAACGCTATAAAACGCAGAGGTCATACCTATTTGGCTTAATTTTTTCTGAATTTTCTCCCCGATAAGATAGCTTATAAAATTTACGCAGTACTCGTATCTCGTTTTGTCAGAGGTTAAAACCGACACGTATTGCACCAAATCGTTAAATTCGTTTATAGGCGTTGCAAAAAACTCGACTCCTCGTTGCTCAAGCCTTTTCAAATCACGTTGAGTGCCAAGCAAAGCGTCGTTTTTGCCTCCCGATAAAAAATTGACGTAGGCGTCCAACGGCTTTTCGTAATACACGTTTTCCGCCTCTATTTTACCGAAATGCAACGCCCCAAAAGGCAAATTATACGTGTTTTGCGACACAAAAAGTCTATCTATAGGTTGATTATCCTCATTTTTTCTAATTAAGAAGTATCCGCCGACGCACCAAGGATAGGCGTAAATTTTACCGCCGTGCTCTCCTCCTGAAAAGGATATCTTATCTAAGCTTTTTGCGTATTTCATCACAAAATCAACGCCTACCCCATAAGAAATCATATCGGGCAAAGCCCCCTTTTCTACCGAGCTTAACGCGCTGTCAACGGTGTGGCTTACGACCATAACAAGCACGCCGTCATTTTTAAATTCTACCGACGTTTTAGATAAAAAATCAGCCCTTGAGCCAACGCCGCCCTCAAACACGTCAATATTCCAAAGAGTGAGCACGCATTTATGCTCGGGCGCAGATAAGTGCAGCTCTTTTTTAGCAGTAGTTTTTTTATATGCAAACGGCATAAGGACTATTACTGAAACGCACAGAGCAAACGGCAAAATTCTCCTTAAAATTTTCATATTTTAATATATGTTTACAATGTAAAATAAATACTTTATGCTAAATAAAATTATAGAATTATATTACTGAATAAAAAAGAGGTCTGCCTTTTCAAAGGCAAACCTCATCAATTCTATTTTTAAGCTTAAAACAATCAGTCAATATCAAATAAAGTATTGGGTTCAATTCCAAATTTTTCATACAGCATCGCAATGCTGTCATACCCGGGCTTCTTTTTCCCTAAAAGCCACTGGCTAACAGTTGTTTGATTCACTCCCAAAATATCCGCAAATTTTTGTTGCGAAAGATTATTTTCTTGCATAACTTGTCTTATAATCTCAATGTAACTCATAATAAAATTATACACTTTTATAGGTTTAAAGTATTGACTTAGGTCAAAAGACCTGCTATAATATGTATTATTAGGTCAAA
>JAZNDO010000119.1:0-10639 GCA_045588105.1 Christensenellaceae bacterium
TTAAGGAGGTATTTATGGAACGAAAAAATAAAGCTTGTTGGAATTGTGGTAATTATAGGGCGTATTATACTAGAGGGATTTGCGAGTACAATAATACGTTTTGTGGGAAATGTAATCGCAAAGATACGATAGTAAAGAATAACGATAGTTGCGATTTGTGGGTTAAGATATATCGAACAAAGAAAATACGTGAAGGTATTAGATTGAAGGTTTTAGAAAGAATTAGTGAAGACGTATCTATGATAAAACAAATAATGGAAGAAGAGAAGAATATAGAAATGCTAAATAATCAACATATAGAATAGTTTTTTAAATAAAAAGCGCCGTTGCAATTTTTTGCAACGGCGTTTTGCTATTTAATTTAATTAAATGGCATTTTACCAAATTACGATACGCTTAGAAGGAGCAAGATACATCTTGTCTGTCTTTTTAACGTTAAAGGTCTCGTACCACTCCGGGAAGTTTCTCGGAGGCATATTAGTTCTTAAAATGTTAGGACCGTGAACGTCTAAGTTAAGGAGTAACTGTTGATATTCGGGTTTTGCCTTTATGCACCAAACCTTTGCCCAGTTGATAAAGTATTCCTCGTAAGAAGCGTTAGGAGTTTTGCCCATAATCTCAAGGGTAACTGCCATACCGCCGTTGTCAGCCATGTTTTCGCTAACGATAAACTTGCCGTTTACCTTTCCCCAAGGAAGCTCAATTCCGTCAAATTGCTTAACCATAGCGTTTACCTTGGTATTAAACTTCTTCTCGTCGGTTTTCGTCCACCAGTTATTGATATTACCGTTTTCGTCGCACTTAGCGCCGTTAGAGTCAAACGCGTGAGAAATTTCGTGACCGATTACAGCGCCGATACCGCCTAAGTTTTCGCTTCTCGATTGCTTAATTGAATAGAAAGGAGGCTGTAAGATTGCCGCAGGGAAGGTTATGTCGTTTACCGAAGGATTGTAGCAAGCGTTTACCATATGCCCCGGCATTGGCCATTCGGTTGGGTCGGTAGGCTCGTTTAATTTTGCTAAAGAATCAAGCGTCTTTACCTTATGTATCTCAAGCATAGCGTCGAGTAAAGACCTTCTGTTGCTGAAAACGAGCTTAGAATAAATATCTCTAACCTTATCGGGATATCCCATTTTAACGCCCATTTTAGAAAGCTTTAAGATAGCCTTTTGCTTAGTGGAATCCTCTAAAATTTCGTTGTTTAAGATTCTTGATTTGTAAGTGTCGATAATTTGATATACGATTTCGGTAATATCCTTTTTAGCCTCTTCACCGAAATATTTTTCGCCGTAGTATAAGCCAACCGGCTCGGAGTATACGCCGGACGCTAAGTGATAAGCAAATTTATCAAGAGGAGTGCAAGCCTTAATACCCGAGATTGCGCGCATGTAAGCTCCGCCTAAATCTCTTAATTCTTCGGTAAGGTAAGAGCAAGAGCTGATGATTGCGTTTACGTAAGCCCAGTGCTTGTATGCAACGAGGTTTTCTTCGTTAAATACTGTTTTAAACGCTTTGAAATATCTTGGCTCTGCAACAATGATAGTTTCGGGAATTTCACCGAAGAGAGATTTTAAAATGCTTTTGAAGTTTACAGGTCTAACGAAGGACGCAACCTTAGAAACCTTCATTGGGTTGTACGCCTTGATGTATTCCGACCACTCTTCGCTGGTTTTTACTAAATCGCCTAATAAAGCGTCGAATTTAAGAGTGTCTGCAAGATAAAGCTCTTGGTCCTCTGCGCTTAAATCGGTGTGAGCGAGGATTGCCTTTGCAACGTTAGTCCAAATGCCTAAAATCATTTCCTTTTGTTGCGCTTTGTCGGGTTTGTAGTATGACGCGTCGGGTAAAATTACGCTTGGACCTACAACCATTACGCAGTGCTTTCCGGAATCTCTCATATCCGTGTCAACCGAAATTGAGAAAGGCACGGGAATTTTTCTGAGCTTCAAATTTTTATAGTTTCTCGTGAAAGACTTCATATCAACTACTTTATCTAAGATTGATACGTTCTTTAAAGCAGGGGTTATGCCGTCCTTTTCTCTCTTTTTAACGTTTCTGACCATTTTGAACAGCTTGCAGGCGTTTGCCAAATACTCGTTGGGGTAGTCGCCGTTTCTGCTCATATGCTTAAATTCGCCAATCATCAGTTTTTCAACGCCGTCTGCAAGCACTTGGAATCCACCTGCAGTAGGCTTGTCGTCGGGAATGACCAATTTGTCAATGGCCTCTTGGTTTACGTGAGTAAATAAATCGTCTTGAATTCTTACTTTTTCCATAATTTTACTTCCTTATCTTTATTGTTTGACCTCAGTGAGAGTAAGGTTGATTTGCTCCCGCAAGGTATAAATTACCGATTTAATCCGCTTTGCGGTTTTTAGCCCATTCCTTCATACGAAGGTCACGGGATAAGATTTTCTTTCTGAGTCTTATTGATACGGGGGTAACCTCTACGAGCTCGTCGTCTGCGATAAACTCTAAGCATTGCTCTAAAGAAAGCAGGGTAGGGGTTACGAGCTTTAACGCGTCGTCGCTTCCCGAAGCGCGGTTATTTGTCAAGTGCTTAACCTTGCAAACGTTTACTGTTAAGTCCTCGTCACGGCTGTTTTCGCCAACGACCTGTCCCTCGTAAACCTTTTCGCCTGCGCCAAGGAAAAGAGTGCAACGCTCTTGTGCGTTGAAAAGACCGTATTGAGTGGTAACGCCCGTTTCAAATACGACTAAGCTGCCTCTCGTTCTTGCAGGGATATCCCCCTTGTATTCCTCGTAGCCTGCAAACACGTGGCTCATAATACCAAAGCCCTTAGTGTCGGTAAGCATTTCGCTGCGGTAACCGAATAAGCATCTTGCGGGAATTTTAAACTGCAGTTTGGTTGTGCCTCGGTCGTCTGCCGTCATTTCGATAAGCTCGCCCTTTCTCGCGCCGAGCTTATTCATAATCGCGCCCACGTAGTCGTTTGGAACCTCAACTACGAGGTCTTCCATGGGCTCGTGAGTTTTGCCGTTGATTTCTTTAAATATAACCTTTGGTCTGGATACCTGAAATTCGTAGCCCTCTCTTCTCATATTTTCAATAAGGATAGAGAGGTGTAACTCGCCTCTTCCGAAAACCTTGAAGGTGTCTGCGCTGTCAGTTTCTTCAACTCGCATAGAAACGTTGGTCTCAATTTCCTTAAAAAGTCGTGCTCTTAAGTGGCGTGAGGTAACGAATTTACCCTCTTTTCCTGCAAACGGACTGTTGTTTACCATAAAGAACATAGAAACGGTAGGCTCGTCGATTGCGACGAAGGGGAGCTGTTCTATGCAGTCGGGCGAGCAAACGGTCTCGCCGATATTTATTTTTTCAATACCCGAAAGAGCTATGATATCGCCCATTTCGGCGTGTTCTACCTCAATTCTTTTAAGTCCCTCAAACTGATAGAGCTTGCCGACTCTTGCGCTCGTGGTCGTTTTGTCGGTATGAATAATGGTTACGGGCTGACCGTCCTTTATCTGACCTCTGACTATTCTGCCTATACCTATTCTTCCAACGTATTCGTCGTAGTCTACGTTACAAATAATAGCTTGAAGAGGCTCGTCGATTTCACCGACGGGGGCAGGAATTTCAGATAAAATAGTGTCGAGAAGAGGACTCATATCCTCGCCGTGCGCTGTGGGGGTAGTTGACGCCCAGCCTTGCTTTGCGCTTGCGTATACAACCTTAAAATCAAGCTGGTCGTCGTTTGCTCCAAGCTCAATAAATAGGTCTATAATACCGTCAATCGTCTTATCGAGGTCGCCGCCCTTGTCGATTTTGTTTACGCAAACGATAGGCTTTTTATTTAAGGATAAAGCCTTTTTCAAAACGTATCTCGTCTGAGGCATACAGCCCTCGACTGCGTCGACGAGAAGAACTACGCCGTCTACCATAGAGAGTATACGCTCAACCTCGCCGCCAAAGTCTGCGTGGCCGGGGGTGTCGATAATGTTGATTTTCGTATCCTTATAAATAACGGCTGTATTTTTAGCAAGTATGGTAATACCTCTTTCCTTTTCGATATCACCGCTGTCCATAACTCTGTCTGCAACCGTTTCGTTTGCGCGAAAGATATTATTTTGCTTTAAAAGACCGTCAACCAAGGTGGTTTTGCCGTGGTCAACGTGGGCAATTATTGCAATATTTCTTACGCTGTTTCTAACTCCCATAAAAAATCTCCTGTTGTATAAAAACAGTATAGCCCTTATGCGTGAATTTGTCAATTAAATCAAGGAAATTTGTTAAAAGGGAGGGGGTAAATAAATTGGCAGGTAGGTTGATTTGTTGTTAAAAACAGGTACTTTTTTGTTTTGAGGTTGCAACGGCGTATAATTTGTTTAAAAATTCCTTTAAAAAATAGACATTTTTTAAGGAATATGTTACAATTTATCTATGAAAAAGATACTTATGATAGCAACGGGCGGTACGATAGCGTCAAGACTTGGCGATAACGGCCTTTCCCCTCAAATGAGCGGTGAAGAAATGCTGACCTTCGTTCCGCAAATACAAACGCTTTGCGAGGTTGAGTCAGTTCAGCTTATGAATATCGACTCTACTAACATTTCTCCGAGAGAGTGGGAGTTACTTGCAAAAACCATTGAGGAAAATTATGAGAAATTCGACGGATTCGTAATATGCCACGGTACGGATACTATGGCGTATACCTCTGCCGCGCTTTCTTATCTTATTCCCAAAAGCCCTAAGCCTATTGTAATTACAGGCTCGCAAAAGCCTATTGACCTTGTTATTACCGACGCTAAAACCAACCTGCTTGACAGCTTTTTATACTGCGTAAGCAAAAAGGCGTGCGGCGTTTCTATCGTTTTTAACGGCAAGGTTATAAACGGCACGAGGGCGAAGAAGATGTATTCTAAAAATTACAACGCCTTTTCAAGCATAAACTATCCGTTGGTTGCGATTATTCAAGACGGCAAGGTAATGAGCTATCGGCAAAAAAAATATTCCGGCAAGCCTACGTTTTATAATCGGCTTGACCCGTCCGTCGGTGTTTTTAAGATAATTCCCGGCGCAGACAGCAAGGTTTTGGACCAATATTTCAGCTTTTACGACGCAGTCGTCGTTGAAAGCTTTGGTACGGGCGGTATTCCCGACGGCGAGAACAGAGGCTTTTATTCGGTTATAGAAAAGTGGCAAAAGAAGGGTAAAATTCTCGTTATGTGTACCCAAGTCGTAAACGAGGGCAGCGATATGACCGTCTATAAGGTTGGTAAGAGCCTTAAGGAAAAATACGGATTTTTAGAGTCTTACGACATGACGCTTGAGGCTGTCGTTACAAAGCTTATGTGGATACTGTCAGTTACTAAATCTCCGTCAAGGGTAAAGAAAATGTTTTACCGTAACGTCGCAGACGATATTTTATACACAGAGGAATAAAAATGATTAGAAAATTCGCAAGATATTACAAGCCGCATTGGAAGCTGTTTTTATTGGATATGGTTTGTGCCCTTTTGGTTGCTGTATGCAATCTCGTATACCCCAAGGTCGCAGGCGAGATAACGAAGGTTAAAGAAATCAATTTCGTTATTATGTGGGGCAGCGTGCTTCTTGGTATATTCGTGCTGAAAGCCGTACTCAATTACGTAATCGCGTATTGGGGACACGTAGTAGGCGTAAGAATACAGGGCGATATGAGAAGAGATTTGTTTAACCACCTTCAAAAGCTTCCGTTTTCTTACTATGACGAAACCAAAACGGGCTCTATAATGAGCAGACTTATAAACGATTTGTTTGAAATTTCAGAGCTTGCCCATCACGGACCGGAGGATATTTTCTTATCTCTCGTAACTATGATTGGCGCGCTGATAATGGTGTTTACGATACATCCTCTTTTATCTCTCGTCGTTATAGTCGTTTTACCTCTTATAATCTTAATCGCCGTAAAGCTAAGGGGTGGTATGATGAAGTCGTTCAGACTTTCGAGAGAGAAGACTGCGGAAATCAACTCTGCGGTTGAAAGCTCGGTCTCGGGTATAAGAGTTTCTAAGGCGTATACTGCAGAAATTCATGAAAACGAAAAGTTTAACGAGGCGAACAGCGGGCTTCAAAGCGCAAGGGCGATGCAGTATAAGGCGATGAGTAATTTCCATACGGCAATGAGCTTTTCAATGGATTTTTTATACTTGCTTGCCTTCGTTGCCGGCGGTATACTTTATTGCTTGGATTGGATACAGATAGACGGACTCACCGCCTACGTTTTATACATAGCAAGTCTTATAACACCTATAAGAACCTTCGTTGCGATATTCGAGCAAATTCAACAGGGTATGACGGGCTTTGAAAGATTTCAGGAAACGCTTGCGGTAGTTCCCGAAAATGAGACGAAAACCCCCGTAGAGGTTGATAAACTCAAGGGTAACATAGTTTTTGACAACGTTAGCTTCAGATATAAAAAGCAAAAGGACGACGAAGAAAGCTTAATCTTAAACGACCTTTCACTCAATATAAAAGCAGGCGAAACGGTTGCTCTCGTCGGTCCTTCGGGCGGCGGAAAAACCACCCTTTGCAATCTTATTCCAAGGTTTTACGAGATTGACGGGGGTAGTATTACAATCGATGGAATAGATACTCGCGATATGAGATTTTTCGACCTCAGAAAGAATATCGGTATCGTAGCGCAGGACGTGTTTATTTTCAGCGGCACGGTAAAGGACAATATCGCGTACGGCGATTTCTCTGCAACCGACGAGCAAATTTACGAGGCTGCAAGGCTTGCTAATATCCACGAGTTTATAACCTCGCTCGACGACGGCTACGACACCTACGTCGGCGAAAGGGGCGTTAAGCTTTCGGGCGGTCAAAAGCAGAGAATTGCAATTGCGAGAGCCTTTTTGAAAAATCCGCCTATTCTTATTTTGGACGAGGCTACGAGTGCGCTTGATAACGTTACCGAAATGCAAATTCAAGAGGCTCTTGAAAGACTTAGCGTAGGCAGAACGACAATCGTCGTTGCGCATAGGCTTTCTACCGTTAAAAATGCGGACGAGATTATCGTTATAGACAGCGACGGCGTAAAGGAAAGGGGCACGCATAACGAGCTTCTTGCTAAAAACGGTATGTACGCAACCTTATATAACTACCAATTCAGGAATATATAATATGCTAAACAAAGAAGAAATTTGCGCGGTATTTTGCAAGGATGAGGGGCATTTTGCGCTTGCCAGATACGTATTGGAGGGCGGCGCGGAAATTCTCTACGCCGAAAAGGACGGCTTGCTTATGCTTTATAAGGATATTTACGTGCTTTTCGGGACTTGTAAAGAGGGACTGAATAAAGCCCTTTCGCTGGTAGACGAGGCGAGGTGCTTCGTTTGCTCTTCGGAAGAAGAAGGCGTTGCAGTGCTTGAAAAATTTAAGAATATAACCAAGAAAAAGGCGTGTTATCAAATACTTTACAAACAGCCCTTTGGGCTTGAAATTCCTCCAAATACGGTAGTTGAGGAATTGCCCCCCACGGACGTGAATATAGATTTTGTAACTAAAACCTATACGCTTGGCTTTTCGCGTGAGGATATAAAAAGACTTATGACCGATTTTACCTTTTACGTAACCTATACGGGCGGTAAGCTTTCGGGGTATATCGGCAGACACGACGAGGGCTCTATCGGGCTTCTTGAAATCATGCCCGAGTTCAGGCGTATGGGGCTTGGCGCGTTTTTAGTGGATTACTCGGTAAAAAGGGTAAACGAAAGTGGAGAGGTTGCATACTGTAATATAGAAATCTCAAACGAAAAAAGCTTGAAAATGCACTTGAAGATGAATTTTATCCCATCGGATAAATTAGTATATTGGTGTAATTAATCGACTTATAAAGGGGTTTTACTGTAAATGAGAGTGTTTTTAACCGTATTGGACAGCTTTGGAATAGGCGAGCAAGCCGATGCCAAGAATTTCGGCGACGAGGGTAGTAATACCTTAAAGGCTTGCTACGAAAGTGGAAAACTTAATATTCCCAATATGGCAAGGCTTGGGCTTTTTAATATCGACGGAGTTGATTTTGGCGATAGGGAAGCCTTGCCTACCTCGGCATACGGAAAAATGCTCGAAAAATCTAACGGCAAGGACACTACTGTCGGACATTGGGAATTGGCAGGAGTGATATCAACTCAGCCGCTGCCGACCTATCCAAGCGGCTTTCCCGATGAGGTTATCAAGGAGTTTGAATCAAGAACGGGAAAAAGGGTTTTGTGTAATAAGCCCTATTCGGGTACTGAGGTTATAAACGATTACGGCGCGGAGCATTTAAAAACGGGCGACTTGATAGTTTACACCTCGGCAGACAGCGTATTTCAGATTGCCGCGCACGAGAGCGTAGTTTCGGTTGAGGATTTGTACCAATACTGCAATATCGCAAGGCAAATTTTGGTTGGCAAGCACGGTGTGGGAAGAGTTATAGCCCGTCCTTTCGTTGGGGACGCTGAAAACGGCTTTAAGCGCACGGCAAACAGAAAGGACTTTTCTCTTGCGCCACCTGAAGACACCCTGCTCGACGTGTTAAAGGAAAACGGCTACGACGTTATAGGCGTTGGCAAAATCTACGATATATTCGGTGGCAAAGGGCTTACGGACAGCGTTAAAACAAGATCTAATGAAGACGGCATAAATGCTGTTAAACGACTTATAGATAGAGATTTTAACGGTTTATGCTTTATAAATTTAGTTGATTTCGATATGGTTTACGGACACAGAAACGACGTTTTGGGATATACGGATGCGCTAAATTATTTCGATAAAGAATTAGGTGTGATTTTGCAAGGGTTAAGGGGCGACGACGTATTTATAATAACGGCAGACCACGGCTGCGACCCGTCTACGCCTTCTACCGACCATTCAAGAGAGGGCGTGCCCCTGCTTATTTTTGGAAGGAATATAAGGGCGGTTAATTTGGGAATAAGAGAAAGCTTTTCCGATTTGGCAAAAACCGTCGCCGATATTTTTGGCGTTGGTAACTGCTTAAGCGGAAAATCGTTTAAAAAGGATATAACTGTATGAAGAGAAAATATTTAAGTGTTTTTAGCGCGATATTGTCTATAGCCGTCGGCTTGACGTTTTTATTGCTCGCCGCCGTGCTTTTGGTAAGAGCTTTGAACGCAAAGGAATATGTGCCGACAGGCGATGCAAATCTGTGGCTAATCAGAGTTTTACAAAGGTTAAAGGCAGCAGGCTTTAATATCTTTTTCTCGATAATGGGTATAGTCTTGTCTTCAATACTTGCTTTATATAGATTTACGCTTGCGTATTTTTACTTTAAGGTAAGCAAGTCCGAAGGCGCGTTTTATAAGGCGAGAATCGGAGAAATTATATTCTTTTCAGTTCTTTCAGGCTTTGTCGTTGGCGTGACTGCATGGCTTTGCCTTGGTGGAAAGGGAATCCTGCCGGTTGAGGTTCAGCCCTTTATATTAATTTTGTTTTTGGCGTATATTTTGCTGTGCAGTCTTCCCGTTGCGGAAATAGGACTCGTTTATTTGGCAAAGGTTATCAGAATCAAGCCAAAGCAAGTGGTTCCCACGCGAAAGGATATTATGCAAGAGCTTGACGAGTTGGCCGATAAAACGGCGATGGATTTCGTTAAAAAGCACACCGAAAAGGAAGCCGAAACCCCTTCCGTGTCCGAAATCAAGCCTGTTACGCAGCTCATTAAAGAGGTTGTCCTTCCTCGCGTAAGAAGGGTTGCGGAGTACGCCGTTTCGTTTTGGGATAAAGACGACGCTGTCAGCGAGCAAATTAAAGCTGCTCTTTACACCAAAACGGGTATTCGCAAAAAGAACAGAAAGCCAAGCTACAACGATGCTACGCTTAGAATTAAAAAGCCGATTAGCCATAAAAAACGTCTTAAAATGGCGTCGCCTGCAAAGTTTAGACTCAGGTATCAAAAGGTTTACCGTTACGGCCGTTGCAGAGCGCAAAAACGCAAATAATCGACTTATAAACCAAGATTTCACGTGTTATGAGGAAAAATTTATATGAAAAAAGTTACCTTGCTTGGAGATTCAATTAGGCTTATTGGCTACGGAACGAGAGTTCCTGAGCTTTTAGGTGATGAGTACGAGGTTTTTCAGCCGAACGACAATTGCCGTTTTGCAAAATACACCCTTCGTATGCTGTTTGATTATAAAGAACAAATAAAGGGCAGTGACGTTATTCATTGGAACAACGGACTTTGGGATATCGTTAGCGGTATGTTTGACGACGGAATTCCGTTTACAAGCGAGGAAGAATACGTTGAAAATATGTTAAGGGTGGCGAGGGAGCTAAAAAAGCTTGGTAAGCGCGTTATTTTTGCAACTACTACTCCCGTGCATAACGAGCATCCGTATAACGATAACGCCGTAATAAAACGGTATAATGAATTGATTGTTCCAAGGCTTCAAGAGATGGGGATAGAAATTAACGACCTTCACTCTGCTGTGAATCAAGATATTTATAGGTATATTTGCGACGACCAAATTCATCTGTCTAAAGAGGGGATAGAGCTTTGCTCTAAAATGGTAGTTGACGCTATAAAAGGTTAATTTTAAATTATTTAAGATATGAAAAATCCGACTTTACCAGTCGGATTTTCTTTTGTAAAAAATATTGGTTCTAAAATAAATGTTGGGGTGTAAGAAA
>JAZNDO010000120.1:0-9749 GCA_045588105.1 Christensenellaceae bacterium
CGTAAGAAAGGTGTTCGACGTTGAAAATTGCGACCTTAAAACTCCTATGGAGGAGCTTGGCGGTAAATCTCTCGGCGAAACCTTGCTTACTCCGACGAGAATCTACGTTAAGCCTATGCTTGCTCTTTTTGAGCAGGTTAAGGTTAAGGGCGTTTCGCATATTACGGGCGGCGGCTTCTATGAGAATATGCCTCGTTCAATCCCTGCAGGTCTTGGCGTAAAGATTAAAAAAGAGGACGTAAGAATTCTTCCTATCTTCAAGCTTTTGCAAAGGGTTGGCAATATCGACGAGAGAGATATGTTCAACACCTTTAATATGGGCGTTGGTATGTGCGCTGTTGTTGCTAAAGAGGACGCAGACAAGGCTATTGAAATCTTAAAGGCTAATGGCGAGGACGCTTACGTAATCGGCGAAATCGTAAAGAGCGAAGAAGAAGGCGTAATCTTATGTTAAAAATAGCCGTGCTCGTTTCGGGTGGGGGTACTAACCTTCAAGCGCTTATAGACGCAGAGAAAAGAGGGGAGATACCAAACGGAAAAATCTCTCTCGTTCTCTCTTCTAAAGAGGGTGTTTACGCTTTGCAAAGAGCAGAGCAAAACGGTATACCCTCGGTAGTGCTTTCACGCAAGGACTATTCAAGCATTCGGGACTATTCAAAGGCTATTGCAGATACTTTGGTAGAAAGGGGTGTTGATTTAGTCGTTTTGGCAGGCTTTTTAACCATCATAGACGAGCAAGTATATCAAAAATTTCCAAATAAAATTATAAACGTTCATCCTGCGCTTATACCGTCGTTTTGCGGCAAGGGCTATTACGGCTTAAGGGTGCACGAGGCGGCGCTTGCAAAGGGCGTTAAGCTGTCGGGCGCAACCGTACATATCGTAACCCCCGAATGCGACGCAGGTCCCATTATTCTTCAAAAGGCAGTTTGCGTAAGGGATGACGACACACCCGAAACCCTGCAAAGAAGAATTATGGAGGAGGCTGAGTGGAAGATTCTCCCCGAAGCGGTAAGACTTTTTTGCGAGGATAGAATAACAGTAGAAAACGATAGAGTTTACGTAAAAGGAGAATAAAATGAAGGTATCAACCATTGCAAACGAGCTTAATTCATTAGCATATCACGGCAGAGGAATTATAATAGGTAAAAGCGCGGACGGAAAGAAGGCTGTTACAGCTTATTTCATTATGGGCAGAAGCGTAAACAGCCGTAACCGCGTATTCGTATTAGAGGGCGAGGCTATGAGAACCAAGGCCTTTGACGAATCAAAAATGGTGGACCCGCATCTTATCATATATTATCCTGTAAGAGTGCTTGGAAATAAGACGATTGTTACAAACGGCGACCAAACCGATACTATTTACAATCTTATGGATAGGCAAATGACCTTTGAGCAAGCTCTCAGAACGCGCGAATTTGAGGACGACAAGCCAAACTTTACTCCAAGAATTTCGGGTATTATCCGCCGTGAAAACGGAGATATGAATTTTGCCATGTCTATTTTAAAAAGCGCGGAGGGCGACGACAGCTCTTGTGAAAGATTTACCTACGCGTATTCGACTCCTTTAAAGGGCAGAGCGAAGTTTATTCATACCTATAACGCAGACGGAAATCCACTTCCGTCGTTTGAGGGCGAGCCTAAGACCTTAGAGCTTCCCGACGTATCTATCGACGAGCTTACCGATTTAATTTGGAGCAACCTCAATGAGGATAACAAGGTTTCGCTTTTCGTAAGATATATTGATATCGCAACCGGCGAGACTCAAACGAGAGTAGTAAATAAAAACAATTAAGGAGCAAAAAATGAAAGAATTTGCATTAAAATACGGCTGTAACCCAAATCAAAAGCCTTCAAGAATATATATGGCCGACGGAACCGAGCTTCCCGTTGAAATTTTAAACGGAAGGCCGGGATATATCAACTTTTTGGACGCGTTCAACTCTTGGCAGCTCGTTAAAGAGCTTAAGGCCGCAACAGGAATGGTATGCGCGACGAGCTTTAAGCACGTTTCACCTACCTCTGCGGCAGTTGGCAAGCCGCTTTCGGACAAGCTTAAAAAGTCGTGCTTCGTTGACGATATAGAGGGCCTTGACGATTCTCCTCTCGCTTGCGCTTACGCAAGGGCAAGAGGAACCGACAGAATGTCTTCCTTCGGCGACTGGATAGCTTTATCCGACGAGTGCGACGCGGTAACTGCTAAGATTATCGCTCGCGAGGTTTCCGACGGCGTTATCGCTCCGTCTTATTCTAAAGAAGCGCTTGAAATTCTTTGCGCTAAGAGAAAGGGTACCTACAACGTAGTTAAAATCGACCCTGATTTCGTTCCTGCGGAAATTGAAACCAAGCAGGTTTACGGCATTACCTTTGAGCAGGGTAGAAACAATTTTAAAATTGACAACGACCTTCTTAAAAATATAGTAACCGCAAACAAGAATTTACCCGAAGATAAGGCAGTTGACCTTATTATTTCGCTTATAACCTTAAAATACACTCAATCTAACTCGGTATGCTTTGCAACCGACGGACAGGCAATCGGCGTAGGCGCAGGTCAACAGTCAAGAATTCACTGTACCCGTCTTGCCGCTCAAAAGGCTGACCTTTGGCATCTTCGTATGCACGACAAGGTTTTAGGTCTTCAATTTGCTGAAGGCGTTGGCAGACCCGAGAAAAACAATATTATCGACATCTATCTTTCCGACGACTGCGACGAGGTTTTGGCAGAGGGTAAGTGGCAACAGTATTTTGCCGTAAAGCCCGAAGAGTTTACCAGAGAAGAAAAAGCGGCTTACCTTAAAACGATAAGCGGCGTTTCTCTTGGCTCAGACGCCTTCTTCCCATTCTCAGACAATATCGAAAGAGCATTCCGCAGCGGTGTATCATACGTTGCCGAGCCGGGTGGTTCAGTTCGTGACGATTTGGTAATTAAAGCGGCTGATGACCACGGTATGGTTGTGGCGTTTACCGGGATGCGACTTTTCCACCACTAATTTTTTAGAGCGTATTTACTTCGCAAAAGTGCGTTTCTGCTTTGTTTTCCAAACCCCGATGACCACAGAGGTCTATCGTGTCTTGTAAAGCAAAGCGAGCCTTCTTTAGCTTGCATCTAAGCCTTTTTAATAGTCAAAGGCTTATCTACTTCGTTAGCCTGCGGTTACTGTTTCGCTTTCAAAACCTTGGTGACCTCGTCGCAAATCGACCTTTTGTCAACAAATTGCAAGTGCAATTTGCAAGACCTTTTGGTTGTTTGCTCCTCTTCCCAAAAATTCTTATTTTATAATTATTTTTGGGAGCCCTGATTGGATGCAACGCCACGTTGCCGTCACGCTCCAAGGGAAAATGAGATAAAATTTAATTATTATTACAGGAGAATTAAAATGAACTTTTTTGAAGAACTTGAGTGCTTTGATAAAGAAGTCCACGAAGCCTGCATGTCAGAGCTTAAAAGACAAAGAGATAATATAGAGCTTATAGCATCTGAAAATATCGTTTCTAAAGGCGTTCTTCTCGCCGCCGGAACGGTACTTACAAACAAATATGCAGAGGGTTTTCCTGCTCACAGATATTACGGTGGCTGTCAATGCGTAGACGTCGTTGAAAATATTGCAAGAGAAAGAGCAAAACAGCTTTTCGGTGCAGAGCACGCTAACGTTCAGCCACACTCGGGCGCAAGCGCAAACCTTGCAGTTTGCTTTGCCTTTTTAAACCCGGGCGACACGATTATGGGCTTGAGCTTGGCGCATGGCGGCCATTTAACTCACGGCTCGCCCGTTAATATTTCGGGTAAATATTTCAATATCGTTCCCTACGAGGTAAACGGCGACAGCGAGGTTTTAGACTACGAGGAAATGAGAAGAGTTGCGCTTGAAAATAAGCCGAAGCTCATTATCGCAGGCGCGAGCGCATATTCGCGTACCATCGATTTTGCTAAAATCAGAGAAATTGCAGACGAGGTTGGCGCTTACTATATGGTAGATATGGCGCATATCGCAGGCTTGGTTGCAGCAGGGCTTCATCCAAGTCCCGTGCCTTACGCAGACGTAGTTACCACTACGACTCATAAGACCTTAAGAGGTCCAAGAGGCGGTCTTATCCTTTGTAGAGAAAAATTTGCTAAGCAAATTGACAAGGCAGTATTCCCGGGAACTCAAGGCGGTCCGCTTATGCATATTATCGCGGCAAAGGCAGTTGCTTTCGGCGAGGCGCTTACCGAGGAATTTAAGGAATATCAAAAGCAAATAGTTAAAAACGCTCAAGCGCTTTGCAAGGCTATGAAGGAAGAAGGCTTCAGAATAGTATCGGACGGTACCGACAACCATCTTATGCTCGTTGACCTTCGCAACTTCGGTCTTACAGGCAAAGATTACGAAAAGATGCTTGACGAGGTACATATTACTGCAAATAAAAACACTATTCCTAACGACCCGCAGTCTCCGTTTGTTACGAGCGGCTTAAGAATAGGAACTCCTGCAATCACGTCGAGAGGCTTTAAGGAGCCTGAAATGAAGCTTATCGCAAGATGGCTCAGACTTATTGCAGAGGATTTTGAAAACAATAAGGAAAAGGTTACCGAAGAGGTTGCCGAGCTTTGTAAAAAATTCCCCATTTACGCTTAATAAGGAGAATAGCTTTGAAAATACTCGTAATAGGCGGAGGCGGTAGAGAGCACGCCGTTATAAAAGCATTAAAAAAGAATAGTCAAATAGAAAAGATTTACGCATGCCCCGGTAACGGCGGTATTGCCGCCGATGCGGAGTGTGTAAATATCGGAGCGAAGGATATAGACGAAATCGTAGAATTTGCGACCGCAAACGGTATAGATTATGCGGTGGTAACCCCCGACGACCCACTCGTTTTGGGCGCGGTCGACGCTTTAACCGAAAAGGGTATTCCCTGCTTTGGTCCGAGCAAGGCGGCGGCTATAATCGAGGGCAGTAAGGCTTTTTCTAAGGAGCTTATGAAAAAGTATAATATCCCAACCGCTACCTACGAAATATTCAACGACGAGCAAAAGGCGATAGAGTATCTTAAGACTCAAAGCTTTCCAATCGTTATAAAGGCTGACGGCTTAGCGCTCGGTAAAGGCGTTATAATCGCTCAGAATTATGATGAAGCGGTAGAAGCCGTTAAGTCTATGATGAGCGACAAGGTTTTCGGCGCAAGCGGCGATAACGTCGTTATAGAGGAGTTTTTAACCGGCCCCGAGGTTTCCGTTCTCGCTTTTACAGACGGAAAAACCGTCGTTCCTATGGTGTCTTCTATGGACCATAAAAGAGCAAAGGATAACGACGAGGGCTTGAATACGGGCGGTATGGGAACTATTGCTCCTAACCCCTATTATACCGAGGATATAGCTAAGGCTTGCGAGGAACAGATTTTTCTTCCTACGGTAAACGCGATGAACGCTGAGGGCAGGACATTTAAGGGCTGTTTGTATTTCGGCTTGATGCTAACCCCTAACGGCCCGAAGGTAATAGAGTATAACTGTCGTTTCGGCGACCCCGAAACGCAGGTTGTTCTTCCTCTTTTAGAAAGCGACTTGTTTACGGTTATGAAGGCTGTAACCGAAGAAAGACTTTCAGAGGTAGAGGTTAAATTCAGTAAAAAGAGCGCTTGTTGCGTAATTATGGCGTCGGACGGATATCCGTCGTCTTACGGCAAGGGCTATGAAATAGATATTCCAAGCGAGGTTGAATCCTCAGTTTACGTTGCAGGCGCAAGCTTAAAGGATGGCAAGCTCGTAACGAGCGGAGGCAGAGTGCTTGGAGTTACCGCAATTGAGGGCGATTTAAAAACGGCAATTTCTTCAGCCTACAAAAATGTTGAAAAAATTTCCTTTGCAAACGCTTTCTATCGCAAGGATATAGGACAGAGAGCTCTCAAGGCTCTTACGGAGGATAAATAATGGTATATAGAATATTCGTTGAAAAGAAAGACGGACTTGCTCACGAGGCGGATTCCCTTTTAAACGAGCTTACCAACCTCGTTGGTATTAAAAATTTAAAGAGCGTAAGAATTTTAAACCGTTACGATGCAGAGCGCATTGAAGAGGGAGTATTCCGTCAGTCAATCAGCACGGTGTTTTCAGAGCCTCAGCTCGATATCGCGACAGAGACCCCCGATTATAACGGAGATAAGGTTTTTGCAGTTGAATTTCTTCCCGGTCAATTCGACCAAAGAGCAGATAGCGCGGCGCAATGTATTCAGATAGCGTCGCTTGGCGAAAGACCTATTATCCGCTCGGCTAAGGTTTACGTTTTGGGCGGAGATTTAACCGATAGCGACGTGGAGGAAATCAAGAAATACGTAATAAACCCCGTAGAGGCGAGAGAGGCTTCGCTCGAAAAGCCCGAAACCTTAGTTGCCGTTTACGATATTCCCGAAAGCGTTGCAACCTTAGAGGGCTTTATTGAATTAGACGAAAACGGTCTTGCCGATTTTATTAAGAAAAACGGCTTGGCTATGGATATAGACGATATTAAATTCTGTCAGAAATATTTTATTTCGGAGAATAGAAACCCAACTATAACCGAAATTAAAATGATTGACACGTATTGGTCGGACCATTGCCGTCACACAACCTTTTTAACGACGATTGACAGCGTTAAGTTTGAGGACGAGCTCTTGGAAAAGACCTATAACGAGTATATTTCGGCAAGAAAGGAGCTTGGCAGAACAAAGCCCGTAAACCTTATGGACGTTGCCACTCTTGCCGTTAGATATCTTAAAAAGCACGGCAAGCTCGATAAGCTTGACGAGTCTGAGGAAATCAACGCTTGTACGGTTAAAATCGAGGTTGAGGCTGACGGAAAGAAAGAGCCATGGCTTTTGCTTTTCAAAAACGAAACTCACAATCACCCAACAGAAATAGAGCCCTTCGGTGGCGCCGCTACCTGTATAGGCGGAGCAATCCGTGACCCGCTCTCGGGCAGAAGCTACGTTTACGCGGCAATGCGCGTAACGGGCGCGGCAAACCCCTTAAAGCCTATTGACGAAACCATCAAGGGCAAGCTTCCGCAAAGAAAAATAGTTCAGACTGCCGCTGCAGGATATTCTTCATACGGTAACCAAATCGGCTTAGCCACCGGTATGGTAAACGAGCTTTATCACGACGGCTACGCTGCAAAGCGTATGGAAATCGGCGCGGTAATTGCTGCCGCTCCGCAAGAAAACGTCAGAAGAGAAAGACCCGAGGACGGCGATATAGTAATTCTTCTCGGCGGAAGAACGGGCAGAGACGGCTGCGGCGGAGCAACGGGCTCGTCTAAAAAGCATACCGTAGCGTCGTTGGAAAGCTGTGGCGCAGAGGTTCAAAAGGGTAACGCTCCCGAGGAAAGAAAGCTTCAAAGACTTTTCAGAAACGCAGAGGCGAGCAAGCTTATCAAGCGTTGTAACGACTTTGGCGCAGGCGGCGTATCCGTTGCCGTAGGCGAGCTTGCAGACGGCTTAGATATCAACCTTAACGCAGTTCCTAAAAAATACGAGGGCTTGGACGGTACCGAGCTTGCTATAAGCGAATCGCAAGAGCGTATGGCAGTAGTGGTCGAGGCAAAGGACGTAGATAGATTTATGGAGCTTGCCTTAACCGAAAACTTAGAGGCTACCGTCGTTGCTAAGGTTACCGAAGAGCCAAGACTCAGAATGCGCTGGAACGGTAAAACTATCGTAGATATTTCAAGAGAGTTTTTAAATTCAAACGGTGCAGAAAAGCATATAGATATCACTCCTAAAAAGCCCGAAAGCTTTGCAAAAGAAATTCCTGCAAGCTTCGTTGACGGATATAAGGCGTTAGCAGATGACCTTAACGTTTGTTCAACGAGAGGTCTTTCCGAAAGATTTGACTCAACGATTGGCGCAGGCACCGTGCTTATGCCGTTTGGCGGTAAAAATCAGCTTACTCCTATACAGGCAATGGTTCATAAAATCTCTATGGAGAAAAAGCATACTGACGACTGTTCGTATATGGCGTGGGGCTACAATCCGTTTATCGCTGAAAAGAGTCCGTATCACAGCGCGTACCTTGCGGTAGTAGAAAGCGTTGCAAAAATGGTTGCAACCGGCGCGGAATTCAAAGACGTATATTTAACCTTCCAGGAATATTTTGAAAAGCCGAATAAAGACGGCGCGAGATGGGGCAAGCCTCTTTCGGCGCTCCTCGGCGCGTTCAAGGCTCAGCTTGATTACGGCATAGGCGCAATCGGCGGAAAGGACTCTATGAGCGGTTCTTTCGAGGATTTAGACGTTCCTCCAACCCTCGTATCATTTGCCGTAACTACCGGTAAAACCGACGACGTTATTTCAAACGATTTCAAAAAAGCAGGCAGCAAGGCATTCCTTTTAAGCCCTGAAGTAGATGAAAACGGGCTCCCGGCTGCAAGTAGCGTGATAGCAAACTTCAATAAGCTCACCTCTTGGATGAGAGCAGGCAAGGTTCTTTCTTGTTGGACTCCTACCTACGGCGGCGTTGCCGAGGGCGTGCTTAAGATGTGCTTGGGTAACGGACTTGGCTTTGAATACGCAAACCTTTCTAACGACGATATTTTCGGTTACAATTACGGCTCGTTTATTATCGAAGCAACCGAAGATTTAGACGCTATCCTTATCGGTAGGGTAACCGACGGAGCTTGTATTTGCAGAGCAGACGAGAGCGTTGCTTTAGCAGAGCTTAGCAAGGCTTACGAGCAAAAGCTTGAAAGCGTATTCCCCGTAAAGGAAAAGGGCGGTAAGCTTTTAGAAAACTTCTCTTATAGCGCAAAGGAAAGGGTTGCTCCCACAATCAAGGTTGCTCAGCCCAAGGTGCTTATTCCTGTATTCCCGGGCACAAACTGCGAATTTGATACCGCTAAGGTTATGGAAGATGCAGGCGCTAAAGCTGAAATATTCGTAATAAACAACTTAACTCAGGACGGAATACAAAGAAGCGTAGAAGAGTTCTCTAAAAAGCTCGCTGCCTCGCAAATGGTATTCGTTCCCGGAGGATTCTCGGGCGGCGACGAGCCGGACGGTTCGGGTAAGTTTATAATGGCGTTCTTCAGAAACGCTCAGGTAAAAGAAGAGATTGAAAAATTGCTTGGTCAAAGAGACGGCCTTATGGCAGGTATTTGTAACGGCTTCCAGGCTCTCGTTAAGCTCGGCTTAGTTCCCTTCGGAAAAATCGTTGAGCCTGACGAAAATAACCCAACCTTAACTTACAATACTATTTCTCGCCACCAATCTAAGCTTGTCAGAGTAAGAATTGCATCTAACAAATCGCCTTGGCTTTCGGCAACTCAAGTAGGCGACGTGTTTACGGTTCCCATCTCTCACGGCGAGGGTAGATTCTTAGCCGACGAAAAGACTGTAAGGCTTTTAGCTGCAAACGGTCAAATCGCAACCCAGTACGTTGATATGGACGGAAACGCTACCTCGGATATAAGATTTAATCCTAACGATTCTGTTTACGCTATCGAAGGTATTACCTCTCCCGACGGAAGAGTTTTCGGTAAGATGGGACACAGCGAGAGAATAGGAAGAAATCTCTATAAAAACGTTATCGGCGAGTATGATATGAAGATGTTTGAGAGTGCGGTTAATTATTTCAAAAAATAATTTTAAAGGCTTATATACTTCGGTATGCGTCGTTACTGCAAAGTACTCTTGACAGGGATGACCTCGTCGCAAATCGACCTTTTGTCAGCAAATTGTTAAAACCAATTTGCAAGACCTTTCAAAGTCGGATCGTAGCCATGTCGTTCTGTGAGCCAAGGAGT
>JAZNDO010000121.1:0-6203 GCA_045588105.1 Christensenellaceae bacterium
CTTGTAGGGTATATTTCTTTACAAAGTCAGTCTTAGCATTTGTATAGGCATCTCGGTTATGCTCGTATTCTTTCCATAATGATAGCTTTAATTTCTCGTATTCTTTTGCAACGTCGAGAAACTCGTTAAGATAATCCCTGAAATACAATTCGTCATTATCGCCCGTGCATTTTAAATGCAAGTGGAACACCCTCTCGGCAAAACCGTTTTCCGTATAGCCCTTGTTAAACGACAGTCCTTTTTCGCTTTCCGACATACAAATATAGCCGTTATTCACTATTAAAGTTTTGTAATCAAGCAAATTTCTGTCCTTGGGAGCTTCCACCAAAATATCAATAATAGGCTTTGCCCAAATGGAAGAAATCGCCGTACTTCCTATATGACTTATCCTTACGTGTTGTGGAAGAGCTTTTTTTAATATGGTTTCTTCTTCTAAATACCATTTCCCCCAACAGTCTTTATGCGCTGTTAAAACAATCGGAAACAACTGCCACAGCTTTTCTAACGTCATTTCTGATAATCGCTTTGCCATTATCTCCCCCGTCATATTGAAATTTGACAACATCACAACCGTTTTATTTCATTTGCAATCATAGCAACGGTTTTTTCGTTGGTATCAATTTTGATTGTGTTGAGTGTGTCATACATTGGTATTCTTGTTACGCTTCTTTCAATTACCTCCTCAACACGAATGCCACTTTCTACGTCCTTAGTTAATCTCTTGCGTAAATTGGCTTCGTCAGCAATAAGCGAAATACATTTCACTTCACAGTTTTGCGTATCAAGCTTATCTACGATGGAATCAATGATAGATTGCTGATGCATTACCCAACAGAAAATCACATTCTCATAGGCCGAGCAATGCAAAAAGTTATTTAGTAAATAATTAATGTTATCCGTCACCATAGATTTTGTTTCATCGGTTACTTGAAATGGGTCGGCATCCCAACACCAGTCACCATCAAGAAACACACTATTCGGTAAAATCTTTTTAAGTTTCTGACAGACGGCGGTTTTTCCAACGCCCATTGTTCCACCGACAATATATAAGTTTTTCATTTTCTCACCTACAAATTCTTGTTTATCGGTAAATTTATTGTATCAAAAAAGCAATTTAATTCAAGTAGTTTTTGCAAGCAATATAAGCTCGACTATTCACTAGTCTATTTTATATTTAGAAACAAGTTAGGCAAGGCTCGAAAAAGGGCTTCGGATGGGATAGAGGTTGCATCCTAAACCCTTTTCAAGTAAATATTAAAGGCTTAGATGCGAGCAAGACGAGGCTCAAAAAGCGATAGCGGGTGGGATAGACCTTGTTGGTCATCCCAATCGCTATCGCTTTTTAGAAACATAGTATTGCGACGTATATAAGCCTTTAATTAGTTGAATTTTTCCTTATAACCCTTACTAAACTTAGCCACCGGAGCTTTGCAAGCCTTAATTTCTACCTTTTCACCGGTAAGTGGGTTTACTCCGTCGCGGGCAGCCTTGTCTTTAAGGTCGAAGGTTGCAAAACCCGAGATGTGTACGTATTCCCCTCTTGATAAGCACGAGGTAAGAGTCTCTACAAACGCGTTAAAATTAGCCTCGGCTTCTTTGATTGTTACACCGAGATTATCGGCATAAGCTCTGATAAATTCACTTTTGTTCATATTTTCCTCCCAAAAAATATATTCTTATAATAAAATTATACCACAATATAAAAATTTTTCAACAATTTTTGCAAATTTCCCTAACAAATCTTTAATTCATATTAACTGCTTGACAAAATTATGGTATTTATATTAAACTTAGAGCATATTATTCGCAATAATAGGTATTTTTTATGCAAAACGAACAACTCGTAGCAAAACTTAACGATAAAAGAATAAAAGTCAGGCTCAAAGCTTTAAAGGCTCTTTCTTTAGAAGAAAGCGATATACAAGCCGCTTACGACGAGGACAGAAATATAAATTACGTTTTCAGAACGGTTTATTCCTGCTTTGACAGAACGCCGTCACTCGCCGTATATTATACGAACAAATTCGGTATGCCCCTTACGGCTATAGTTGATTACGCATCTCTCGCTTCTGCAGACGAGCTTATAAAGGCCGAAAAAATTACGGGCGGACTTTATTACTGCGGAGCTGAGGTTGCGGTAAAAACCAAAGAGGGTAAAAGAATAATACTCTCTGCAGTAGGCGTTCCTCATAAAAACGTAAAGGCTTTTGACGGAGAACTTTCTTCATACCGCAGTAAAAGACTCAACTACACCAACGCCTTGAGAGAAAAGCTTAATTCGAGATTTAAAAAATATTCAATTTCTCTCCCCGTTGCTTTTTGGTCGCTTTTCGGTAAGGTAAAAACCACAAGCTTAGAGGACTTATACGTAAATCTTGCAAATAACGTTATGCAAAAGTTCGTTACAGGCGAAAAAATCGTAAATTTCCTTATAGAGGACTTAAAGCTTGAACTAAACGACGAGGAGCTTAAAAAACTTCAAGACGAATCTAGCACTCTTTACTTATTTGACCTTGCGTACGCCCTTAAAAATAAGCTTAGCATAAAGCACCCGAATGAAGAGCTTAATAAAGCCGAGCATTTTATCGCTCTTTGCAAAAAGTACGGTGCTATAAGCTCCGCGACCTACAAAGGCGGTGACCTAAACGAATTTCTAAGCGAAGTAAAATCGCTTGGCTTAAACTCTGCGACTGCCGAGTTTTCTTCGGATCAAGCCTTTATGCAAGAATTTTACGACAAGTGCTTAGAGGTCGGCGTATTGCCAATCGTAAGAACGCTCGTCGCTCACCCGAGAAAAAAATTAGACGGCAAATTTGAAAGCTTAGAGCTTGCAAAAAAATATAGGGACAACGCTCTTTGTATCGTAGGTCACGAAATATCCTCCTCCATAAACCCCGATGACGGTATGTTTACACAAAAAACCTTAGAGCAATTCCCCTCGTTAGAAGAAAGAATCAAGCTTTATTCAAGAGTCGGAACTAAATAATCGACAAGGCTTAGCTGAAAAATGCTAAGCCTTTGTTTATATTTGATTTTTTTGGCAATAATCCCCTTTAAAAGGGGGCTTTTTTATGTTAAAATTTATTGCAAAATTATTTGTTTTTTTATTGTTCGTTTTCTCTGTTAGCATAGAAAGCGGCGGAAAACTAAAGGGCGAGGGGCTACATACCTTTTATTTTTACAGCAAATCCTCGTCTGCTAAAATAAAAACCTTACCCGAAACCCAAGCGAATAGCTTTATATATTTAAAAAATTCTCTTAAAGGCGAAAGCGTTACCTTTTCGAGCAAGCAAGCGGCTTTAAATCTACTGAGCCAATTAAACGCCCAAAGGATTTTCAGCGAGGAGGGGGCTGACTTTTATTGCGAATACTATTACTCCGAGCAAATCAAAGACTATATAATACTAAACGGCAAAAGGGTAAACCTTCATTTGTCTTGCAACGACGGACTGTTCTGTTTAGGCTCGCCAATAATTTTTGGAAGCTTTTAAAAATTTTTCTTTTCTCAGTATAAAATCAAAATTTGCAGTCAATAATTCTGTCACGAAGGCGATACGACGTCGCCATAAAAAATGGAGGATATATATCTTATGTCGGAAAAGAAAACCACACCTGTACTTAATTTTATCAGGAGAAACTTTTATTACCTACTCATCGGGGCTTCCCTTATCATCATTGCGACGGTAATCGCTATTATTTTAGCAACGGACAACAGCGGTACGATTCAGGGAAGCAACGAATCCACACAAAGCGACAGCAATCGTGAAAGCACGCAAAGCAGCGCAAGGGAAAGCTCATCGGAAAGCTTGTCTGAAAGCGTGCAAGAAAGTAAGCCCGGTCAATCTGAGCCAAACACAAACGAAAGTGTTGACGACAAGCCGGTAAACACTCAGATAATCTTTACTCTGCCGGTTGCAAATTCAAGCATAATCAAAAGCTACACCTCTTCTACAGTCGTATACAATCAAACTCTCGGCGTTTATACCGGACACATGGGCATTGACTTCGGCGCGGACGCCGGCGCAAGCGTCGTTGCAGCTTACGGAGGAAAGGTCGAAAGCATCACATCCTCTTATCTAAAGGGTACGACCGTCATAATAGACCACGGAAACGGTCTTAAAAGCCACTACAACTCAATTGACGCAGCGGAAGGCTTGAGCGAAGGTCAATCGGTTGCCGCAGGAGAGGTAATCGGCTACGTTTCGGACAACAATATGCAAGAATATAAGGACGGCCCGCACCTTCACTTTGAGGTTACCCTTAACGGAGAATGGGTTGACCCGGACGACTATCTGATGATGGCTGAAAAATAATTTTAGAATAATAGCTAAAAGCCTCTCGTATTATATACGGGAGGATTTTTATGCGCCTTATTCAAAAAGCTTTTATTTTATTATTTCTCGTAAGCGTTACTCTATGCTGTTTTACGTCGTGCAAGAAGGATTCGGAGCGCTCGCTGTACGACCTTTCAATCGAATACAGCGAAGGCGTAATTGAGGGAAAACTAAGCTATAGGTTCGTTAATTCATACGATACCACCTTTGACCGATTGGTTTTCAACCTGCACGCAAACGCCTATAAGCAGGATGCCGTTCACCGCCCCGTAAGCAGCACCACGGAAGCTCGCGCATACCCAAACGGAATAAGCTACGGAAATATCACAGTAAACGAAGTGCTTGTAGAAAATGAAGCCGCGGACTATGAAATTTACGGCGAGGACTGTCAGTTTTTAAAAATTCCGATTGGCGAGGTAAAAAGCAACGGCACGGCAAACGTAGTTATCAATTTTACCACCGTTTTACCAGACAGCACCTTGAGGTTGGGCAAAACCCCCGTGGGAGTAAATCTTGCCGATTTTTTTCCGACGGCGTGCAAAATAGAGGAAGGCAAGTTTAAAGAAATAAACTACTCCGCAATAGGCGACCCTTATTGCTCTGACCCTCACGATTATAAGGTGGACGTTACGGTCCCCTCGGAATACTCTGTCGCTTCTTCGGGATTTCCCACCCTCACGGTTGTGGACGGAGTGTGCACAACCTACTCCTACGAGCTTTCAAAAGGCAGAGATTTTGCCCTTGCGCTATCAAAAAATTATAGGGTTTTTTGCAAAACGCAAAATGACGTTACCTTTACCTACTACGGTTTTTCAGATGACGGAGAACAGCTTTTAAACCAAATGATTGACTGCGTAAAGTATTACTCCGAGGCTTTTGGCGAGTATCCCTATAAAAGCCTTTCGCTTGCAGAATGCGATTTTGTCTTTGGGGGAATGGAATACTCCGGTCTTTGCTTTATCAACTACGATTTACCGAAGGAGGATAAAATGCAGGTGATAGCGCACGAGGTCGCTCACGAATGGTGGCACTGCGCAGTCGGAAACGACCAAAATCAAAGCGCGTATTTAGACGAGGGACTTGCCGAATATTCAACTTATTTATATATGCTAAGCACTGACGAAAGCCTTGCAAATGAATACGTAAGCTCTGCAAAGTTGGCCTATAAGTCGTTTTTTAACGTTGAAGAAACAATATCGGGCAAGGCAGACACGTCTATGGAAAGACAGCTTTCATCATTTAAAAGCGAGTATGAATATGCAAACCTTGCCTATAACAAGGCTCTTTTGATGTTTTACGAATACGGCAAGGCGGTCGGAGAGGACAAAGCGGTCAAAGCGCTTTCAAGCCTGTATAAGGAGTATTCCTTTAAGGATTTGACCCTGCAAGGTCTTATAAGCGCCCTTGGCTACGGCGAGCATTTTAATTCCTTCGTTTTTGGAAACGTACTGATTTAAAATTCGTTGCGGAAATCTGAAAATTTGTTAAAAAAAGCGTTTTTTGACTGAAAACGCTTTTTTTTATTGCTGAGCTGTGCTAAAATATTAACAAGGAAAAATAAAGGGAAATTTTATATGCCTATATTAGATTACAAATGTCCGGCTTGCGGAAAAATATTTGACGAGCTGGTAAAAAAATACGACGACGAGGTCTTTTGCCCTGATTGCGGCTGCAAGGCGGAAAGATGCTACAGCGGACAAATTCTCACTCAAACCGGAAAGCCGACAAAAAAGTGCAGCGGAGACTGCAAAAATTGCAGCGGCTGCGGTTAAAGCCGTATCAAAACGTATTTTTATATATTTTATATAAAATCGTTTATTATTTGCCGTTTATTTTATTGACAAAAAAAATAATAAATGTTAAAATCTT
>JAZNDO010000122.1:0-14766 GCA_045588105.1 Christensenellaceae bacterium
TGCAGCTTACCCTTCAACGCCTCTTGGTTAGAAACGCTTGATACCGAGCAAAGCACTCTTTGAGCGAGCTCTGTGTTCGTCATTTCGAGCGCGAAAACGGCGCAGACTGCATTTTCCCTCAGCGCAACGTTTTCAACTATATTCATTGCAAGCGTTGATTTACCGATAGAGGGACGCGCAGCCAAAATCACGAGGTTACCCGGCTTAAAGCCGTTAGTAAGAGCGTCTAATCCGGTAAAGCCTGTTTTTAAGCCCTGAAGATAATTCTTGTCCTTTTGTATATTTTCAAACTTATCCAAAATTCCGTTGAAGGAAACGTTTATGTTGGTTAAGGTTGAGGTGTCAAGCTCTTCAGAGATATCGTAAATATTCTTTTCAGCAAACGATACAGACCTGTTATAGTCCGTAGAGCTTTTACAGTCTTTGATTATTTCTTCCGCGCTTCTTATAAGACGGCGGAGAGTGCTGTCACGCTTTACAATATCAAGGTAATATTCGTAATTGGCGGCGGATGGCGTAATTCTTGCAAGGTCGGTAAGATATTCTATACCGCCAGCCTTTTCAAGCGTTGCAGATTTTTCCATCCTATCCGAAAGAGTTACGAGGTCGATTGGCTTATTCGAGCTTATGATTGAATACATTGCGTCGAAAATAAGCTTGTGCGACTCAAGATAAAAATCTCTTTCTTTAAGCCTTGACATAATCTCGTACTGATACTCCATATCAATCAATACGGAGCCGAGAACCGATTGCTCAGCCTCAAGATTGTAAGGCATAGCGTTTGTTTTTGTTTGTTGCATAATACACCCTTTAAATTCTTTTTATAGAAATTTACGTGTTAAAATCTTACTTTATTATAATTTTTCAAACTCTTCCAAAGCGTCTTCAAAGGACTTCATTGCAGACTTGAACGCATCCTTTTTAGTAAGGTCAACGCCTGCAAGCTTTAAAAGCTCAACGGGGCTGTCGCTACCGCCCGAAGACAAGAATTTGAAATAGTCTTCAACAGCCTTTTCACCCTCGTTATATATTCTTTCAGCAATGGAAATTGCGCTGATTATTCCCGTAGCGTACTTGTAAACGTAGAACGCTCTGTAGAAATGAGGTATTCTTGCCCATTCGTATGCGATTTCATCATCGGAAACTATATCCTTTCCGTAATACTTTTTGTTGAGGTTGAGATATTGCTCGCTGAGCCAATCTTTAGTAAGAGGAACGCCCTTTTCGGCAGCGTTATGAGCAATATATTCAAATTCGGCAAACATAGTCTGACGGAAAGCAGTAGTTCTAATCATATCCATATAGTAGGAAAGAAGATACTTTTTAAGCTTCTTATCCTCCGTCTTTTTAAGGAGATGCTTTAAAAGAAGAACCTCGTTTACGGTTGAAGCAACCTCGGCAACGAAAATCTTATAGCTTGCCTTTGCCTGACATTGCGCTCTTTCAGATTTATAAGAGTGCATTGCGTGACCAAGCTCGTGCGCAAGGGTAAACACGTCGTGAGTTGTAGGCTGATAGTTCAAGAGAACGTATGGATGAGGAAGAGCCTTTACGCTCGTACTGTACGCGCCGCTTCTCTTACCCTCGGTTTCCTCAACGTCTATCCAGCCGTTGTCGTGAGCCTCCTGCAAAAGCTTGCCGTAATCCTCGCCAAGAGGAGCAAGTCCTTCTTTAACAAGCTTGAACGCATCCTCGTAGTCAAGCTTGATGTCTGCGTTTTCAACGAGCGGCGTGTAGATGTCGTACATATGAAGCTCGTCGACGCCTAATATTGTCTTTCTGTCCTTTACGTATCTATGTACGAGTGGGAGCGCCTCGTTGATGCTCTCTAAAAGGTTTTCATAAACCTCGGGAGCGACGTCCTCGCCCGAAAGAGCTTTTGCAAGACAGCTGTCGTACTTTCTTGCTCTTGCCATGAAAACGTCTTTATTTACGTTGCCGATATAGGTTGCGGCAATCGTATTGATTAATGAAATATACGCATTGTAATAAGCCTTGAACGCCTTCTCTCTCACTTCTCTTCTGTCAGACTGAAGTAAAAGACCGTAAGCTCCGTGAGTTACCTTTACCTTTTTACCGTCGATATCAATTTCGGGATACGGCATATCTGCGTTGTCAATCATCGTAAAGATATCGCTAAATCCACCGAATACTTGTCCGCCCATAGCGAGGATTGTTTCACTTTCTTTAGAGAGTACGTGTGGCTTTGTTTTCAATATACCCTTAAGCTGATAATCGTAATCGGCAAAATCGGGGTTTGCGATTATCGCGTTGAGCTTTTCGTCTGAAAGGGCGGTAAGCTCGGGAGTCATAAACGAAAGACCCGACGCGTATTTAACGAAAAGATTGCTAACCATCGAGTTTAACGCGTTAGCCTCGGAATCCCTCGTGTCAAGGTCCTTTTTCATATGCGCGTATACCGCAAGCTTTTCTATATCGTAATCAACCTTATCAAGCTCTTTAAGACACTTTAAAAGCGTTGCTTCATCAGAGAGCTTGCCCTCGTACTTTGCAAAATCCAATCTGCCCTCTACGTCCTTCAACAGAGCCTTAAACTCTTCGTCGCTGCTGAATATATCCGTAAGTCTCCATTTTAAATTTTCACTTACTTCACTTCTGATTTTTGCCATTATTATTCTCCTTTTCATTTAATTCATCAAACACGTCCTCCTGACTTTTAAGCCCGTAAGAAAGCAACACGTTTGAATGGGTTGTATAGACGATTATATCGCCGCTTTTTAAATTCGGCATCGGCTTTTCTTTATCGACAAGCACGTGCCTTCTCATAAACTCCTGCGTTTTGTCGGACCACTCTAAAACGACCATGGTGTGAAAGTCAACCTGATTGACCTCGGATACAGTGAGGTCGTTTTGCAAAAACGTGCTTACGTTTTTTAATTTCTGCCCGATTCTGATATTATCCAAAAGCTTAAAATACGCCTTTGCCCTTTTGTAAGGAATACCAAGATAAACGAAAGATAAAATTACTGCAATTGCCGTAATAACGCTGTTAAGCGCCATATAAAGATTACCCTTTCTTTCAATTTCCTTTGTCGAAGCATACGGCAATCTGGTATACAAAATAAATATTACCGCAACTGCAACGATAAAAACGCTAAGCACAACAAAGTAAAGGGTCAAAAGCTTTTTCTTAAGCTTATACGCGTTGTCGTAATCTTTTTGTTCGTATACGTTAATCATAGCTTACTTCGAATAGAAAATTATACCGATTGTGTTTGGCCCGCAGTGGCTCGTTACAGTACTGCCTGCAGTAGTTTCAACGATCGTATCAAATTTGAAATGCTCTTTAACCTTTTCCGTAACGATATCGATTATTGCCTGGTCGGTTGGGCTGTGAGTAATAAAGCAAAGCGATTCGTCGTAATTTCTGTATTCGCTTGCAATATCCTTAACGTACTGAGTACAGCCTCTTGCCAAATTGCCCATATATTTTTTGCCCTGACCCAAGCTACCGTCCTTCATAACGATTGACGGATGAATCTTTAAAACGCTTGCAGCCAATGCCTTTGCAGCAGTACATCTTCCGCCCTTTGCAAGGAAATCAAGCTTATCTACAACGAAGGAAATTTGAACCTTGTCTCTCATTTCGTTGATAATATCGACTATTTCCTTTGCGCTCTTTCCTTCCTCGGCAAGGCTGACCGCCTTCAATATTTGTATACCTTGACCGGTAGAAAGAGAAAGACTGTCTATAACGTACACGTTATTCATTTCCTTAGCAGACATCGTCGCATTGTTGTTGCATGACGAAGACTTAGAAGAAATGTTAAAGTGAATTACCGTATAGCCCTCGTTTGTGTACTGAGCGAAAAATTCCTTATACGCGTCGATTGAGGTTGCGGCAGTCTTCGGAAGCGTTCCCGATTGCTTAACGTAATCCAATACCTTATACGCGTCAACGTCAACAGTATCGTGATACTCGTCTAAGCCGAGAAGTATTGCTATCGGACAAATGCCTATATCGTGCTTTGCTATTAACTCTTGAGAAAGGTCACAAGTGCTATCAGATGTAAATTTAATTTTTTCCATAAAATCTCCTATTGCGAAAATCGCTTTTTGTCATATTTCATATTATCTACGGATTAACCGTTTTTTAACTTTTTCATAAACTCGTTTATTCTGTCAACGAATCTTAAATATCCGGAATACTTATCCTTATGCTCTATCGCCCACTCCGGAACTATTCCGAGTATTGAGCCCGTTTTCACAAGCCCTATCCTTCTGCTGTCGGTGCTGTCGTTTCTGTTGTCGCCAAGAACAAACATTTCACCCTTACCGACGACTGTCAAAGGTATATAGGTAAAGGTTGGATTTGCTTTCGGCAAATCGGGGTCTTGATAATAATAAGCGTGTTCATCTTCAATTATCTGCCACTCCGTTTCGCCGTTTTTCTTAAGATGTATGCCTTCGCTGTCACCGTAAAGCTCATCGCCCTCTAAGGCTATTATTCTTTTAATGTAATTAACACCTTCGGACTTTTCAAAAACTACGACGTCTCCTCTCTCCGGCTCTTTAATCTTGCTCATATATAGCCAATCCTCGTTGTTGAGAGTCAAATTCATTGAATTACCGTCTACCATAACGGGTGACAAAATAAAATTTTGCACTAATAAATTTGCAATCATAAAGACGAGCAAAAATATGAGAAGGATATCTATTAATCCAAATCTCTCTTTTTTTTCTTCACCGAGCAATCTCTCGCGTGAGAATTCAAAATCGGTCATTTCACCCTCCAAGGCAACCGTTAAATAAGCAATATATTGTTTACGGCAAACTTGCCGTCGCCCTCGATTCTCAAGGCGTAAAGACCGTCAAAGCTCTTTATACCTCTGCCGTCCGCAGTTTTAAAATCGGGCATCTTTACAGTTAAATTCTTCCAACCGACGCTTGCCTTAAATTCTGTTGAATAGCCGTATTCAACGACTCCGTCGGGTGACTTTTGCATAAATATAAGCCTAAGCACACAAAATTCACGCGTATAAACGTCAAGCTTTATTATTGAGTTAGCGTCAACCCTACATCCGGGCTCGCCGAATTTATAGCTGATAAGCCCACACTCGGAGTACGCTCCGTATATATCCCCCGCGCCCTTAACGAGCTTTATAAATTGGTCGTTTCCGGCAAAGATACTCTCTCTCGTCGCATTTTTATCGTAAAAGGCTATACCGTCAAGCCCGTCCTTACTGCTGTATACGATACCCGACCTTTTTGCATGAGTTGGGACCGCTTTAATATACACGAGCTTTGAAGACACGGTAAAGCCCGACCTGTACTTAACCGTGGCAAACACGAAAACCTTAGTCGACTCACCGCTAAGCACGTATTCGTATACGTCTTTATCAAGCTGAGATTTATCGCAAGGCATCCAATTTCTTAAAGCTGGGTCAACTACGCCTTCGTTTATGAACACCTTTGTTTCTATAGCGGACTCTTCATCGTCGGGGGTTACTTTTACCGAGACGTATTTGCCGTCCTGCTCTACTTTAAGAGTAGGCGGCTCGGGGAAATAAACCTCCTTGCCGTTTAAATATTTCTTCAAAAACAGCTCTACGTCTTTTTTGCAATGGTTATCCAAATATTCGTTATAACCCGGAGCATAGTTAAAATAACGCTCCGTACTGTCCGGAATTCTGAGTAAGGTATCAAAGCTTCTGTCAAAATCAAAAGAGTCGTTATTGGTTGACGACACGTACAGGATAGGACATTTAGAATCTTGCGCGTATGCGTGCGCCTCTAACGCCGCAATAAATCTCCTCCTCTCGTCGTCTATAACAAAGCCTTGGCTTTGGTCGTCAAACTTAAAAAAGCCCTTGTATGCATACCAGCCTGCGCCAAACATCATTACCGAGCACTTTATTCTTTCATCCGTTGCAGACAGCTGCCACGCAACGTTTGAGCCGTGCTTTACGCCGATAACGCCTATATTTTTAACCTTGGGCTGCGATGCTAAAAAGGATATTGCGTATCTGCCTACGCTGACCCATTCGTACCAAGACGTTTCGAAGGCTGTTTCCTCTACGAAATCCATCCTGTTTCCGCGCCTGTGATAATTTGCGTAAGCGACGGATTCGGGATAGCTCGTACAATTTTTTTCATCCTCGGTTTTACCGCAAAGGTCAACCGCAAAAACAGCGTAGCCCATTTTCGCATATTCCATTATCATATCGAAGCTCGGGCTTTCGGACACGTCGGGCAAATACAGTATCGCATTGTAAGACTTAACGTCGTCAGGAGTTGCAAACATGCCAAAAATACGGACTCTTTCCCCCTTTACGTCCCTGCCGGAGAAGAAATATTCCGCATAAGTAATGCCGTCGTATCTAACCTCGTTAATCTTACTCGGCTGCAACGACTTATTTTCGTCAAAGTCAGCCCACAATGATTTTTTGGTTAAAAACGTATTAAGTTGCAAAGAAGCGTTCGCTTTATCCATTTACCACCAAATTTATACGATTCCGGAATGAATTACTCTTGAGCCCTGCGTTTCCGTTGCAGGCAAAACTGTTATTTTACAATCTATCCTACTCTTCATTTCTGCCAAATGAGAAATCAAACCGATAGAAAAGTTCTTATTCCTTAATTTTTCCAAGCTGCTTAAAACAGTATCCACCAAATCCTCATCCAAGGTACC
This sequence comes from Christensenellaceae bacterium, assembly GCA_045588105.1. Taxonomy (GTDB): domain Bacteria; phylum Bacillota; class Clostridia; order Christensenellales; family Borkfalkiaceae; genus UBA10281. Next base: position 6,653 of record JAZNDO010000122.1, read on the forward strand.
AAAGCCCTCGTCCAAGAAGAAAAATTCCATAGGCCTGCTCGACCCTGCGTAAATGCTTGCCGAAAGCGCAAGCGCTAAAGAAAGAGAAACGAGGAAGGTTTCACCCCCCGATAAGGAAGCAATCGTTCTTTCAGCACCGCCGTTCATATTGTCGAGAATATAAAAACCATCCTTGCCAGCTTCAATAGAGTCTTTGTAAACGACGTCGTATTTACCGCCCGTAAGCTCCAATAGCGTACGCCTTGCAGACCTTGCAACGTCCGACAAAAACTCTGCTGAAACAAACTCTGCGAAAGCCCTTCGCGAAATTGCCTGCTCTAAGCGTTCAAAAACGCTCGCGCGAGCGCGCAAGTTTTTTATATCTTTCTCTATTATACACCTTTTATTCAAATTTTGCGACAATTTTTCAGTAAAATTTTTACAATTTATTAAATTTTCTTTTAAATTTTCTAAAACCTCTTCGATTTCGCCTCTTTCTTCAATCTTTTTCAGATATTCAACGCTCGAAAAGCCCGAAGAGTCAATTTCTCTCCGCATCCTTTCTACCGACTTGGAATAGAATTCAAAATCCTTGTCAAACTGCTCTATCTCGTTAGTTAAAGCCTCTAAGTTTTCAACTGAAGAAAGTATCTCGTTTGCAACGTCAAGTGTTGAAATCTCCTCGCTGAGCATAGCGACAACGACTTGACTTAGATTGTCAAAGGCTTTAGTCGCAGAGTCCCTTTCAACGGCAGCCGCTTTGACCTCAACCGTTGCCTTATCAAGATTTTGCCTTGCGTTTTGATAGCTTTCGTTTATTCTCTCAATATCCGTCGCGACCTTCTTGCACATTGCGGTCACCGCTGTGAGACTTTCTTCAAAACCGTCGATATTATCTGTAATTTTTAAAAGTTTTACGTTTAATGAGTTTAGGTTGTTTTCGTTGTTTTCAACCTCTTTCGTCTGCAAATCAATATCCCTATGAATATTTTTTACAGACTCTTCCAAGCGAGCCATTTCAATTCTCAACGCATTTAACTCATCTTCAATCAAACGCTTTAACTGCATTGCCTGCTTGTAACTTTCAATCGCATCCTCAGGCTTTTCTTCGCCGGCGTTTTGCAAATTAAGCAGCTTGCCGTTATAGGCTTCAAGCCTTGCACAGCTTTCTTCATAGGCGAAATTATAAAGAGCATCTCTTATATTAAAGGATTGTAATTTGTCGTTATACGATTTATAATACGCAATCTGCTCTGAATACTCCTCCTTAAGCGAAGCCCTGCTTATAGAAGAAAAAACTTGCGAAAGCTTAATTCTTTCTTCAATTTCCGTTAATTTGCCTTGAGTTTTATCTTCTAAAATGCTTAATTCGTTAAGCTTTTTGAGATTTGACTGCAGTTTTTCATTTAACCCTTCGAGCATTGCCCTGCCGTAAGCTATTTTTCTCTTCAGCTCGCCGTATAGGTTAAAATCGCCTCTCGACTCTAAAAGAGCGTCGCGCTTTACCGTCAGCTCCTCCCTTTCCTTTGAAAGCTCGCCTATCCTCCGATATTCTTCAAAGCATTTTTGACACTCAACCTCCGACCTTTTAAAAAGGGTTTGCTTTTCAGTCAAATCCTTTTCAAGCCTTTCCATTTCGGATGCAAGCGCTTCTAAGCCTGCGCTTTCGCGCTTTATCGAGCAAGCCCTCTCGTAAAGCCTTGCCTTAACCGTTTTCTCCTCAATTTCACCTGACCTTTCAGTCAGCGCAGCAAGCTTATCCGAATCTGCTTTCAGTTGTTTATCCAAATTGTAATAATATTGATTATTTTCGATATATTCTTTGATTTTTAAAAGTTTTACGTTAAAAGAATTGCTTTCGTTTTGTAAAAATGCGAGGTCAGCCTGCGCTTTTTTGAGAGCATCATCGGTTGCGTCCTCATAATGCTTTAAGTCCTCGGTTTTAAGCGCAATTTGCATATTCAGCTCGCTTAAAATACTTTTAACCCTAAGGTTTAAGCCGTCGCCAAACCGCTCTAACGAGAACAGCTTTTCAATAATTTTGATTCTATCTGCTTTGGCTGCCCTTACAAACTGAGAAAATTCGCCCTGCGGCAAAATTATACATTTGGTAAATTCATTTAATCCAAGTCCCAAAATATCTTCAATTTGCCTGTTAACCTCGTTTGTCTGCGAGGCTAAAACGACGTTTACTCCGCCGGTGGTTTCATATAGAGAAGCAACTGCCCCTCCGTACGCGCCGTCCCTTTTAAGCTTGAAGGCTCTTTCGACGAGATATCTGCGTCTAACTCCACCGTGCAACAGCTCAAAGCTTAAATTAACGTAAGCGCTTTTACACCTTAAATTTATAATTTCAGCCATTTTCTGACCGCTGATTTCACCGTATAAAGCAATTATTACAGACTCTAAAATCGTGCTTTTACCACTGCCCGTGGAGCCAAAAATACCAAACAGTCCGTTTTTTGACACTCCTTCAAAATCTATTTCAACTTTATCGGTAAAGCTTCTTATTCCTTGTATTACAAGCTTTAAAGGTTTCAAATTTTCTCCTCCATCATAACTTCGAGATACGCGCTCAACAGTTCATTATCGGGCTCAGAGCCGTATTTACCCTTGTAAAATTCTACGAACAGCTCTTTATCGTTCATATTTTTTCTTCCAATAACAGAGCTTGTATCGGCATTGCCGCTTAATTCAAGTCTTATCTTCGTGATATTGGGATGTTTACTCTTGAGAGACGCAGTTTCCTCAAGCAATAAGGGTCTGTCGGAAACTACCGTCAAATCGACGTAGCAATCTGAATTTTCGCTCAATATTTCATCTGCGTCTTCTATACCTAAGCAACTGACCTTAGCAAGCCTTTTACCGCTTTCAAGCTCAATCTCGCATAAATTCTCAACTTTATTACTAAGTATATCAAAAACTGTTACCGATTTTTTACTGCCGACCTCGTCGTATGCGTATTGCAAGGGCGAGCCTGAGTAAATAGCGTTTCGCTCCCTTGAAATTACCTGTCTCTTATGAAGATGTCCAAGGGCCGTATAAATACAGCTGTCGGGTATTGCGCTTGGAGAAACGACCTTAACGCCGCCTAAATCGATATCTCTTTCTCCCTCGCTTTTATCTCCGCCAAGCATAAATAAATGGGTCAACAGTATTCCGCTTTCATCCTCGCGTTTATTACTAAATACCTCGCTCAAAATTCTGCTTACCCTATCGCCAAAGGACTCCTCTTTATCGACCTCTGCCCCAACCGGAGCTTCACCAAAATAAGGAACAGTTGCAATAAAGCATTTTTCGCTCCCGTCGCTTAAAACGAGATGGCTTTTACCCTTATCAGTCAGGGAAATTCCGTTAAACTCAGCAAAGCAAAAATCTTGGTTGTCGCCGCAAAGGTAAACCCCTCTCTTGCTCGCGAGCGTCTTAGATGCCGTAAGCCTGTCGTCATCATCGTGATTGCCGCTTATACAAACGACAGTCCTTCCGCTTTGTGAAAGGGCGTCAACGAAGTCAAAAAACAAATTTTCCGCCTCTGCAGACGGAATAAACGTATCAAAAACGTCGCCGGCAATTAAAACAACCGACACGTTATAGCTGTTTGCTATGGAAATTATTTCGTTTAAAACCTCTCTTTGCTCGTCTATACGGGTTATTCCGTCTAATTTTTTACCGAGATGAAGGTCTGACGTATGCAAAAATCTCATAAAAGCAATTGTTCCCCTTTTACCGATTGACCACTAAATGTTGTGTTTCAAAAATTTTAGATTAAAATATCTTGATTTTTTTGTAATAATATAATAATATATTTTAACAACAAAATCAAGTCAAATAGAGGAATTATGTCGTTTTGCAGTTTTTCAAAGGAATTTAACGTAAGCTCGATTACTTCAATAGATAACAAATTTATAGATATGTATCTGCCAATAGCCACGGGCGACGCCGTAAAGGTTTACCTCTACGGTCTTTACGCGTGCGGTGTAAACGAGGATATTACCGTCGATAAATTTGCTCAATCTATTAACCTGAGCGTTGAAGAGGTAAGAAACTGCTTTAAATTCTGGGAGGAATTCGGGCTTTTGAACGTAATATCCGAAAACCCATTTACCGTTAAATATCTTCCTGTTGAAGCTCACAAGCCAAAGAAGTTTAACCCTGAAAAATATACCGGCTTTAACAAGGCTTTACAGGTTTTAATCCCCGACAGAATGATTACGACAAACGAATTTTCAGCTTATTTTTCGATTATGGAGGAGCATTCCATAAAGCCGGAGGCAATGCTTATGATTATCAAGTATTGCGTAGATTTAAAGGGTAAGGGAATCAGCTTCAGATACATATTAAAGGTTGCTAACGACTTTGCCTCAAGGGGCATTACTTCGGAAAGCAAAATTGAAAGGGAGCTTTCTGACTATACTATAAAATCCGCTGACTTATACGAGATTTTTAACGTTTTAAATCCAAATGCAAAGCCTGAAATCGAGGATTTGAACCTATACAAAAAGTGGACTGCGGATATGAAATTTTCAAAAAACGCAATACTCACAGCGTGTGTAAAAAGCAAGGTTAAGACAACCGCAAGGCTTGATAAGGAGCTTTCTAATCTTTACTCTGCAAAAAAATTCTCCCCGGAGGAGATTGACGGATACTATAAGGAAAAAAAGAAAATTACCGAAATCGCGTATAGCGTCAACAAGGCTCTTTCTGTATTCACCGAGGTTATCGACCCCGTCGTCGACGGCTACGTAATCCCATGGATTAACAAGGGCTATGACGAAAACTCCTTAATTTTCGTTGCAAACTACTGCTTCAAGAAGAACAGACGCACCCTTGAGGGTATGAACGAGGTTATTGACAAGCTTTATAAAAACGGCTTGATTACAGTCAATTCAATTGCCGAATTTATCAAATCAACCACCCAGGACGACGAATTTATTAAAAAGCTTCTCAGCACAGTTGGCATATCGAGAAGACCTACTGATTTTGACAGAATAAACGTTCAAACCTGGAGAGGCTGGAGATTTTCTGACGAGATGATTGAAGAGGCTGTACGCCTTTCCGCAGGAAAGACAAATCCTTTTGCTTACGTAAACGCAATACTTTCCGAGTGGAAAACTCAGGAAATATACTCTATTGACAAAATTCCGACTAAACAAGCGACGAAGCAGACCTCTGCGTTTAAGTCGCAATCATACACGAAAGAGGAGCTTGATTCTCTTATCGACAATATTGACGACGTAGAATTTTAGGTGAAATATGGCATACAGCAATAAGCTTACGCAAGAAATAGAAAAAATTTATTCCTATAAGCGCAAAACCGCTCATGAAGCGAGCGAAAGAGCAACCGAAGCGCTTTTAAAAAACGAGGATTATTTAAAGGCGTTTAACAAATACAATTCAACGAGATTTGACCTTAGCAAGGTTAAGTTTTTGGGTGACACAAACGCCGTTTCCAAGCTTAAATCACAGCTAAAAACCGAACGCGAGCAATTGGACAACCTTACCGTAAAGCTTGGCTTTACCGATAAGGACTTTGCCGTAAAATACGATTGCAATATATGCTCCGATACCGGCAGATTGGAAAGCGGCTCAAGGTGTAAATGCTATAAAAAGCTATTACACAAATTGACCTTAGAGGAATTGGGCTTAGAGAAGAAAAAACTGCACTCCTTTAAAAGGGCGGGGCACAAGGACTTAAACGACCTTGAAAAAATCTATGCAAAAATGCAATCATACTGCGAAAAGTTCCCCGATACCGACAAAAACATTGTAATTGCCGGCAGCGTTGGCACCGGAAAAAGCTATCTGGCAAAATGTATAGCAAACGAGCTTGTTTCAAAGGACTACAACGTAATTTTCATTTCGGCTTGCGAGCTGAATTCAATACTTTTGAAGTACCACACTGCCCCTATTGATGAAAAAGGCGTTTATTTAGACCTTTTAACAGAATGCGACCTGCTTGTTATTGACGACTTGGGAAGCGAGCCGATTTATAAAAACGTCACCGAAGAATATCTGCTTATGATAATAACGGAGCGTATGACTAAGGGTAACCCCTTTATAATAACAACAAACTTAGAGCAAGAGCAGCTTCTCGACCGCTACGGCGACAGAACGCTTTCAAGACTTAACGACAAACGCCACGGCGTTTTTATCAAAATAAAAGGCGAAGATTTAAGACGCAAAAGAAAATAATTCCACGCACGACGTTTTTCAAAGGAAAGGGCCCATTTCGAATCTGAAATGGGCTCTTTCACTATGTTTTACTTATTATTTGCCTTGATTATACTGGTCAACGTCTAAAACTTTTACAAACTCTTTTAAAGCGAAGCTGTGCGTCGACACGTCTTTGTTTAAAACGACGCCCGTTGCCCTCGTGGGAAGATTTGGGCTAACCTTAACTTCATACAACTCCTTTCTTGCAAGCTCCTCTAAAACGTAACGGCGAGGTACACACGCAATTCCCATTCCGTTTTTAGCCATTTCAATTATAAGCTCAACACTTCCGGCTTCAAATTCAGGGGTTAAGGTTATTCCGTGCTTTGCTAAAAAGGAAGTAATTTCCTTAGTGGACGAGGTGCTGTTATCCAACATTATAATAGGATAATCGGGCAAATCTCTCAAATCTATAATAGAATCGAAAAGCTCTGAAAATTTATTGGTAGCAACGAAAATATCCTCGATTACACCCGTTTGTCCCGTTAAAAGAACGTCGTCGTCACTGATTGGCAAGCTTACCATACCAATATCCGCCTTACCCGTTTTTATACGCTCTAAGGTCTCCTTTGTTGTACAATCCTTAAAGGTAATAACGACGTTAGGATAAAGCTCGTGGAATTTTTTAATATATCTCATAAGGAAATGCTTAACGTAGATATCTCCTGCCGAAATTCTTAAAACGCCGGTTGCAATATTCTTGCTTTCTTTAAACTTTGATTCCGCAGAATCTAAAAGCTTGATTGCTCTTTCAACGATTTCAAAAATTTGCCTTCCTCCCGTTTCGGTAAGCTCCATACCTCGGCTTACACGGTTAAAAAGCTTACCTCCAAGCTGAGTTTCCAAGTTTTTAATTGCCTGTGAAACTGCAGGCTGTGAAATATATAATTCTTCGGACGCCTTTGTTAAGCTTCCGCACTTTGCTACGGTATAAAACACTCTGTATAAATCTAAGTTTATCATTTTTCCTCCTACTTACCAACGCAAAATTTACTGAAAATTTCGTCGATAATCGCTTCGTTTGCAGTCTCGCCGCTAACCTCGCCGAGCGCGCTCCATGCAGCGGCTACGTCAATCGAGCACAAATCGGCTGTTGTCTCGCTGAACGCATTGACAGCGTCGCAAAGAGCGTCTCTTGCTCTTTGTAGCGCAAAATAATGCCTTTCCTCAGTCAAAAAGTCTGCGTTTAAATCAATTTTTCCGCCAAACGCCTTTTTTGAAAGCTCAACCTTCAATAAGTCTATATTAAAGCCCGTCTTTGCCGAAACGTATAAATCGCCTTTGATTTCGGGATTCTCATTTAAGTCGTTTTTGTTGACTATAATTATTCTTTCTTTACCCTCGGTTTGCTTTAAAACCTTTAAATCGTCTTCTTCTAAGGGTCTGCTGCCGTCTAAAACGACTACACAGACGTCACACTCTTTTAAAATCGTTTCGGAGCGTTTGATGCCTACGCTTTCAATTTCGTCGGAGCTTTCTCTGATTCCCGCAGTATCGTAAAGATTAAAAGTAACGCCGTCAACGTCTATTTCGCCCTCTACCACGTCTCTCGTAGTGCCTGCAACAGAAGACACGATAGCTTTGTCATAATCTAAAATACTGTTTAAAACCGAGCTTTTGCCTGTGTTTGGCTTACCAAGCAAGGCAACCTTTACTCCGTGCTTGATTTTTCTGCCCTTACCGTAACGGGAAATTATAGAGTCAACCTCAGCCTTCACCTCTTTTAAGGCGGTTACGATTTCGTCGTAATTATCCTCGGTAACCCCCTCCTCGGGATAGTCAATACCTGCATTTATGTACGCTAAAGCATAGGTAAGCTTATTCTGCATTTCTATAATCTTAGACGTGAGCTTTTCTCTGTAAAGATAATAGCCTGCCTTAACCTCACCAACGCTCTCGCTGTTTATCATATCAATAAGCCC
>JAZNDO010000123.1:0-1814 GCA_045588105.1 Christensenellaceae bacterium
ATCTGTTAGAATAAAGTTACCACACCCAAAACTAACGGAGGCTAATCATTATGCTCGTTTTAAAGGTTCTATAATAAATGTTGGGGTAAGTGCTCAACAAAAATAAAAAAAGACGAGCATAACGATTAAAAATCTGTTAGAATAAAGTTACCACACCCAAAACTAACGGAGGCTAATCATTATGCTCGCTTTAAATTATACACAAGAAATACTCAATTTGCAAGATGCCCGGGTAGAAAAAGTTGAAAATTTTGAAAAAGCTCAAAGAATTCACATAAAGCTTGGACGAAAAGTGGTTAATTGCCCCTGCTGCGAAACCGAAACATCTAAAATTCACGATTACCGTACGCAAATAGTTAAAGATTGCGAAGCCTTTGGAAAAAAGATAGAACTTGTACTTAAAAAAAGAAGATACGTTTGTACACATTGCGGAAAAAGATTTGCAGAACCCAATGCTTTTGTACCCAAATACCATCGTATGACCTCACGCCTTGTTACCTACGTTATTGAAAAACTCTCAGATGAACGCTCTTACACCTCTGTCGCCAGAGAAACCGGTCTTTCTGTATCTACCGTTATCCGTATTTTTGACCACATTAAATACCCGGCATTAAAAACCTGCCCCACCGTTCTTTCTATTGATGAATTTAAGGGCAATACAGGCGGAGAAAAATTCAACGTTATTCTTTGCGATCCAAAAAGCAAAAGAGTTTTAGATATATTACCCGAGCGTAAAGAAGGGTTCTTAATTAACTACTTTAAGAAAACAGACCGTAGCAGTGTTAAGTATTTCGTCAGCGATATGTGGACTACATACCGTGAAATTGCAGCTAACTTCTTTAAAAATGCTACTTTTCTCGTAGATAAATACCATTGGGTAAGACAAGCTATATGGGCATTTGAATCTGTTAGAAAAGAAGCTCAAAAGCATTTAAGAGCCGATGTTCGCAAATATTTTAAGCGTTCAAGATCTTTACTAATTAAACGATACGACTCTTTAGAGCCGGAACAAAAGCAAGCAGTAAATACTATGCTATGGTATTCTGATGAAATGTGTGAAGCTCATTCTATTAAAGAATGGTTCTTTAAGATATTAGATACTGAAGATTTATCTACAATGAAAAAAGACTTTTTAACTTGGCTAAATTCTGTAGACACTTCGGATTTAAAACCTTTCAAAAAATGCGTAAATACGTATTTTAATTGGAGAAAAGGTATATTTAACTCTTTAGAAACTCCTTTTACAAACGGCTTTACCGAGGGCTGCAACAACAAAATTAAGGTTCTTAAACGCAATGCCTACGGCTACCGACGTTTTGACCGTTTCCGTAACCGCATTTTACATATTTTCTCCCACCAAAATGCCGCGTAGAAGCAGCAAGAGGACTCCACTTCGCTACGCTCCGTTTCGTCCTCTTGCTGCTTCTTTGTCCCTCATTGGAACTTTATTCGATTTTATTTAAATCTTTTTTTACCCCAACTATTGACAAAGAGCCAATATCTATTACTACAAGCGGGAAACACAATGCGTGGTATTCTCAGCCAAGAATTTGCATATTACTTAAAATACATACATGGCATTTGAGCAGTCAAACCCTTATAACGACAGAAAGAGGAAACAAATCGGTTTCATGGCCGAAATGCTTCCTCTTTTTTATGTTAGGCGATATGCCTCGCTATGCTTGTTGCGATATGATATAAATCCCTCGTTTTATCATATCTCGCCTATGGCGAGTATGTTAAAACATATCGCTTGCCGGAGGCAAATATCGATCCCGAAGGGAATATCGCAAATCCCGCGAGGAATTTATATC
>JAZNDO010000124.1:0-19624 GCA_045588105.1 Christensenellaceae bacterium
TGAAGGTTATTTGGCTTGTTGCAGATTTGAATACTTTGAGGATACTATGATTTACGGCTTAATAATTGCAAGCCTTAGCTACGAAGAGCTTTTACATTATTTACCCGTATATCTTTCACACGTTGACAGCTGGGCGCATATAGACAGCTTCGTGGCGTCACTGAAAAGCGTTAAGAAAAACCGCTCTGAGTTTTTGAGCTTAATCAAATCGGGCGTGCAAACGGCAAAAGATTTCGTCTTGCGCTTTTGTATCGTTTGTCTTATGACTTACTACCTGGATAGTGAAAACTTAGATTACGCCTTCGACGTTTGCCAAAGGGCTGACGGACAAGGCTACTACGTTGATATGGCGATTGCCTGGCTCATATCCGTCGCGTACGTAAAGCATAAGGATAAAACCCTTGATTTTAGAAAGAACAGTAAACTTTCAAGCTTTACTTTGAACAAGTCAATTTCAAAAATAAAGGACTCGTTCAGGGTATCACGTGAGGATAAAATCCTCCTACAAAATTTTATAAGGAAGAATTAATTTAAGATGGACATTTTAAGACAGATTACCGAAGAGTTTAAGCTTAGAGACGAGCACGCGCAAAACATTATTCAGCTTTTGGACGAGGGAAACACTATTCCGTTTATCGCGCGTTACAGAAAGGAAATGACAGGTCATATCGACGATCAGGTGTTAAGAGATTTTGCCGATAGACTCAATTACCTTAGAAACATCGAAAAGCGTAAAGCAGAGGTAACGGCGTCAATTACCGAGCAGGGTAAGATGACAGAGGAAATTGCAAAGGCTTTGGAGCTTGCTGTAACCCTTACCGAAGTAGAAGATATTTACAGGCCGTATAAGCAAAAGAAAAAGACGAGAGCAACGATAGCTGTTGCAAAAGGGCTTGAGCCTCTTGCAGACCTTTTATTTGCTCAAAATATAACCGAGGGCTCACTCGACGATATAGCAGCGCCGTTTATAAATGAAGAATTGGGCGTAAAGAGCGTAAAGGAAGCGATAGCAGGCGCGCAGGATATAATTGCAGAAAGAGTTTCCGACGAGGCTGAGCTTAGAAAGAAGCTTCGCAGAATTTATCTTAAAAACGCGGAAATATCCTCTAAAATTACTAAAACCGAAGAGGAAGGCGCTAAAACGTACGAGATGTACGCCGATTATCAAGAGCCCGTTTCGGAAATTAAGTCGCACAGAGTGCTCGCCTTAAACAGAGGTGAGGACGAGGGCTATTTAAAGGTAAAGGTTGCAATCGACGAGGACTTTGCCGTAAGAGTTTGTGAGGTAGGCTTTGTAAAAGAGGGAAGTATTACCACTCCATGCGTAAAATTTGCCGTAGCAGACGCTTATAAGAGATTGATTCATCCTTCAATAGAAAGAGAAATCAGAAACGTTTTAACCGAAAGCGCGCAGGAGCAGGCTATTAAGATGTTCGACGTAAACTTAAGGCCGCTTTTAATGCAGGCGCCCGTTAAGGATAAGGTTACGATGGGCTTTGACCCGGCGTACAGAACAGGCTGTAAAATTGCGGTTGTAGACGGTACAGGTAAGGTTTTAGACACCACGGTAGTTTATCCTACTCCTCCTCAAAATAAGGTTGAAGAGGCTAAAAAGGTGCTTGGCTCCCTTATCGAAAAGCATAAAATCGACGTAATTTCAATAGGAAACGGAACGGCTTCAAAGGAATCTGAGATATTCGTTGCAGATATGCTCAAGGCATACGGTGGAAAGGTCGGATACGAGGTTGTAAACGAGGCAGGCGCTTCGGTTTATTCGGGCTCTCCGCTTGCCGCAAAGGAATTCCCACAATACGACTTGACGCTCCGTTCTGCAATTTCAATCGCAAGAAGGCTTCAAGACCCACTTGCCGAGCTTATAAAAATTGACCCCAAGGCAATCGGCGTAGGTCAGTATCAGCACGATATGCCTCCTGCAAGGCTTGACGAGGTTTTAAACGGCGTTTTGGAAGACTGTGTAAACAGCGTTGGCGTAGATTTAAATACGGCAAGTCCGTCCCTTCTTTCTAAGGTTGCAGGCTTAAACAGCGGTATTGCAAATAACATCATAGCTTATAGAGAAGAAAACGGCAAATTCAAGACGAGAAAAGAGCTTTTGAAGGTTCCTAAGCTCGGAGCAAAGGCTTTTGAGCAATGCGCAGGCTTCCTCCGTATTAGAGACGGTAAAAATATTTTAGACAATACGGCGGTTCACCCCGAATCGTATTCTGCAACTGAAAAGCTTTTGAAGCTTTTCGGATATAGCGATAAGGACGTCGAAGGCAGAAATCTTACCGAGCTTCCCAACCAGATTAAGGCTTACGGCGAGGTTAAGGTAGCAGAGGAGTGCGGATTGGGCGTTCCTACTATGAACGATATCGTTATCGAGCTTTTAAAGCCGGGCAGAGACGTAAGAGAGGTTGAAGAAAAGGTTGAGCTTCGCTCCGACATTATGGACATCAACGACTTGGTCGTAGGTATGGAAATTACGGGCAAGGTCAGAAACGTAATAGACTTCGGCGCGTTCATAGATATCGGCGTGCATCAGGACGGACTCGTGCATATTTCTGAAATTTCGGATAATTACGTAAAGCATCCGTCGGACGTTTTAAAGGTTGGGCAAATCGTTAAGGTCAGAGTTATTTCGGTTGACGTAAAAAAGAACAGAATAGGTCTTACCATGCGCAGTCAACCAAAAAAATAACCCAAATCGGCTAAAATTTGATAAAAGCATTGACATATTGCGTTTTATGTGATAGTATATAGTCACGGAGAACCGATTTTACACATAATTTAAGGAGAATAAAATGGATACTTTTACTAAAGTTGCAGAGCTCTTAGCTTCTCATCTTGGAATTGACGCAAGCTCAATCACTCTCGAGAGTGACGTTGTTAAGGACCTTGGTGCCGACTCTTTGGACGTCGTTCAGCTTCTTATGGAAATGGAAGACAATTTCGGCATAGTCGTTTCTGAGGATGACGCTACCAATCTTAAAACGGTTGGAGATATCGTAGAGCTTATTTCTAAATAATTTCATAAAATCAGGCTTTTTGTGGCGTAGCGATAGTAATTGTCGCTACGCCACAACTATATTTATCGGGATTAAGCTTTCGTTACAAGCAAAAAAACCTAAGTGTGATAAATATCGCACTATTTTGATAAAATATATTTATCAAAAGATTGTTATAAACTTGAAAAAATCAAACGGATATGCTATAATAAAAAAGTATTAAATTTTTGGAGTAAATTATGGCGGAAAATAAAAACGCAAACGGCGTTTCAAAATTTGTTAATAAAGAATTCAGCGGTATGGTCTTATTGTTGTTTTCCGCTTTCGTTCTGTGCTGTCTTTTTACCGGCGGTCAGCTGTTTTATCCGTTTGGTGAAAAGGTGCAATTTTTCTTGCTTGGAGTATTTGGATATTTTTCCTATCCCTGCTTTATATTTATCGCTCTCAGCTCGCTTATGCTTATAGTCGGCAAGGACGCTTCAAACAGTGCGACTAAGGTTGCCGCGATTAAGCTTATTCTTATTATCTTTGCAGTTTTCTGCTTGGTTCACTTGATTTTATATCCAATTGGCGAAAACGGCTTTAAGGATTACGTAAGGTCTGCCTTTAACGCTCCGAAAAACGGAGTCTTAAGCTCATATTTTGGCGGAGCATTCTATTCAATGCTCGTCTACGGCTGTGTTAAAGCTCTTTCATATTTCGGCACTTACGTGCTGTATATCGCCTTAATCGTTATAATGACCTTATTCTTCGTTAAGGATTTTATGTTTAAGGGTAAGCCCGCAAAGGGCGATAAGGCTAAAAAACAGGTCAAAATCAATTCTGAGGATAATACTGACGGTGTCGGCGATAAGGTTGAGCCGCAAAATCAACAGCCTGCTCCTCAGCCTATCAACGTTTACTACGGCGCTCCGCCGGCTAACCCAAATAAAAGCGTTAAGAGAGAGAAGAGGAGTCTTGTCGTAGGCAATTCGTCGTTTGAGCTGAAAAACGACGAGGATTATTATCCGAGGGAAGAGTATGTACCCAAAATGAATATTAAGAGCCCCGACCTTCCTTATGAGAAGAATAGCACCGATTATCAAAATCAAACCTATTACAGCGATTCGTACAGCTCAAGCGTAACTCACGGCAGTGATTATATAAAAAATACCAAAAAAATCAATACTGAGTCGCCTAAGCCCAAATACAGCAGCAGTTATCAGCCTGAAATTGAAGAGGAAGAGCCTCAGACCTTTACCGATTACGATACTCCCCGTGAATTCAAGGATTTGTATATTCCCGAAAACTACAAGGATTCGGTAGGGCAGGACGTTTACGAAAAGGAGGCGAAGGAGCTGAGAGAAATCGTTGAGGAGCAGGTCAGCTCCGCGTCGGACGATAATTTGGTCGATATTTCTCAAATTGGCGAGCAACCCTTTGATTTTGATTCGAAAGAGGACGATATCGATACCTTTACTCCGGTCGAAAAGCCACCTGTTCAACCGAGAAAGACGGAGGTTATAAGACCTATTTCTTCATTTCGCCCCGAGAGAAAGGAAAAGCCCGAGCAGTTAAGATTTAATACTCAACCTATGGAGGATAAGGCTGAGGACGACGTCAATCCTATAGACGCGATGCCGTTTAACTACAAATACAACGCGCCGCCGTCATCCTTGCTTAACGTTTACGATTCGGCCAACGATTACGGTCAAATTGAGGCCTTTAAGCTGGATAAGTCCGAAAAGATAATGAACGTCCTTAAGATTTTAGGCGGAATAGAGGTTAAGGTCGTTAAAATAGTAGACGGTCCAACGGTAACGCGATTTGATATTGCTATTCCCGAAAACGTAACGGTTAAATCGGTATTAAAATACGCCGAAGACTTAAAATTACGTTTAGCAACCGAGGAAGAAATAAGAATAGCCCCTGTAAAGGGCACTCCTTTTATCGGTATTGAAATACCGAATAAGGTTAAAAAGATTGTAGGACTTCGCGAAATCGTTGAAAGCGAGCCGTTTATATCGGCAAAGCCAAATTCGCTTACCTTTGCAATAGGAAAGGATTTGGTAGGTAATCCCGTCGTTACCGATATTTGCAAAATGCCTCACCTTTTGGTTGCTGGCGCAACCGGTACCGGTAAGAGCGTAGGCTTGAACTCAATGCTCGTAAGCCTTATGATGAAATACAGCCCTGCCGATTTAAGATTTATAATAGTCGACCCAAAAATGGTTGAATTTGCCGTATTTGAAAATTCTCCTCACATGCTTTTCAACGAGATATTGTTTACCTCTGAAAAGGCTATTTCGATGCTTGATTGGGCGGTTGAAGAAATGGATGCGAGATATATGCTTTTCAGAAAGGCTCTCGTTCAGGGTATTGACGATTACAACGCGCAGCTTGATATAAGAAACCATCAAAAAATGTACCGTATCCTTATAATTATCGACGAGTTTGCCGACCTTATGAGCAAGAATAAAAAGCAGATTGAGGAAAAGATTGCGAGAATTGCCCAAAAGGCAAGAGCCGCAGGTATATATCTCATATTGGCAACTCAGAGACCGTCTGTAAATATTATGGAGGGCTCGATAAAGGCAAACTTTACGTCACGTATTGCATTTAAGGTGTCAAACGCAATCGACTCGCAAACGATTTTAAGCGAGGCAGGCGCGGAAAAGCTTTTGGGTAAGGGCGACCTTTTATACCGCACGAGCACTATGCCGAGCGTTGAAAGAGCGCAGGGCGCGCTTGTAACGATGGAAGAAATCAAAAAGGTAATGGCCTATATTAAAGACAACAACGTGCCATACTATAACGAGCTTGCCCACAAAAAGATTAACCACGAGGACGAGCCTCAGATTGAGAGCATAAACGGCAAAAACGCAGGCGAGGACGGCAGAGTCTCTCCCGACTATATCAAGGCGTTGAGATTTGCTGTTGAATCAAAAACGATATCTATTTCGCTTATTCAGAGAAGACTCGGCTACGGCTTCCCGAAGGCGGCTAAGATTTTTGATTGGATGATTGAGAATAAATACGTGCTAAACTCACAGACGGGTAAGCAAAAGCAAGTGGTCTTATCACTTGAGGAATTTGAAGAAGAATTTGGACATTATGATATTTAAACGAAAGAAAATCGGCGTAATTTCACTCGGCTGCGATAAAAACCGAGTGGATACCGAAAAGATGCTTGCAATCTTAGGCGCTGAAAATATCACGAGCGACCCTCAAGATGCTGAAATACTGATAGTAAACAGCTGCGCGTTTTTAGAAAGCGCGAGAAAAGAGGCGTTGGAAACTATATTTGAGTGTGACGGCTACAGGGAAAACGGCAAGCTTGAAAAATTAATACTGACGGGATGTCTTCCTCAAGGGTTTATCGACGAGCTTTATGACGAGCTTACTGAGGTGGACGCCTTCTTGGGTATTGCCGATTACGAGCTTTTGCCTCAGGTAATCGAGCGAATTTATAGTGGCGAGAGGGTAAATTCGGTTGGTAAAAGGGATTGGATTGAAAAAACCGAGAGAATTGTTACGACACCTCTTCATTACGCATACTTAAAGATAGCTGACGGATGCAATAATTTTTGCACCTACTGCTTAATTCCTTCCATAAGAGGCAGATACCGCTCTGAAAGGATAGAAGCCTTAATCAGCGAGGCTGAGGGCTTAGGCGAGGTTGCGGAGCTTATTTTGGTCGCTCAGGACGTAACGAGATACGGCGTTGATTTATACGGCAAGCCCGAAATAGTCACTCTCATTAAGCGTTTATCGGAGCTTGACAATATTCAAAGCATACGCTTGCTTTATTGCTATCCCGATATGCTTACCGACGAGTTGATTGATGAAATCGCTTCAAACGGTAAGGTTATAAAATACGTTGATATGCCCCTTCAGCACGCGGACGATTATATTTTAAAGAGAATGAACCGAAAGGGCACGGCTCAGCAATATCTGTCGCTAATTGAAAGGCTTAGAGAAAAAATACCGCAGATAGCAATCAGGTCGACCTTTATTGCAGGCTTCCCCGGTGAAAAGGAAGAGCATTTTGCAAGCCTTTTGGGATTTATAAAAAAAGCAAGGCTTACCAACGCAGGCTTCTTTGCGTATTCAAGGGAAGAGGGCACGCCGTCCTATAAATTCCAAGGTCAGGTTGAAGAGAGTGTAAAGGCAGAAAGAGTTAAAAAGCTCTATTCAACTCAAAAGAGAATTTCTAAACAAATTTTAAACGAATACGTCGGTAAGACTGTTGAGGTATTAGCCGACGGAATAAATTACGAAAAGCAAGCCTTTGAGGGCAGATGTTATTTTTCAGCCCCGGATATTGACGGAAAGGTATACTTTACGTCAACCAGCGAGGTGAATCAAGGCGAAAGATATCTCGTGAAAATACAAAAGGCTGACGCATACGACTTATACGGAGGAGTAGAGGATGAACTTACCGAATAAATTAACTCTTGGAAGACTTATTTTAATACCGTTTTTTGCATTGGCGTTCTATCTTGATTTTAAAGGTCATTATTTGGTTTCGCTTGCCCTTTTCGGCGTAGCGGCGTTTACTGACTTTTTGGACGGACATATCGCAAGAAAGCGCAATTTAGTTACCGACCTTGGCAAATTTTTAGACCCTATTGCGGATAAGGTTTTGGTTTTGGTTGCTTTTGCAGTAATGCTTGCCGACCCTAAGGTTACAAATTTGTTTAGGGTTTTCGGTAATTGGGGCTTGATTTTTGGCGGCATCGGAGTTTCGGTTATAATTGCAAGAGAAATGGCAGTATCGTCGCTTAGAATGCTCGCGGCTAAAAACGGCACCGTGCTTGCAGCGGATAAATCGGGCAAAATCAAAACGTTATTTACAGACCTTGCTATCGTAATTATGCTTTTTGCAGGCGATTTTCTCATTTGGAATCCGGATTTCGGCAAGCTCGTCGATTTAATAGGTCTCGTTCTCTTTGGAATTTCAGTTGCTTTAACCGTATATTCCGGAGTTTCTTACCTTGTAAAAAATAAAGAGGTTTTTAAGGAATAATTTTAAATTGTGACATATATTTGTCATAATTAATGCTGTAAAATTAAGTTGTAAATCAAATGAAAGCAGATTTTATTGAAAATTATACGCCTACAGTTGAAGAAAAACCGCAAACCGTTTTAGTTGAGCTTTTAAAGGGAAAGGGTGTTGTCGTTTCTACAGCCGAATCCTTTACGGGCGGAAATATAGCGTCGGCGATTACGTCGGTTTCGGGCTCAAGCTCGGTGTTTTACGAGGGGATAGTTGCTTATAACGAAAACGCAAAAGCCGAAAGGTTAGGCGTAAGCAAGCAAACCATTGAAAAATTCAAGCCGGTGTCATACGAGGTTGCAAGCGAAATGGCGCAAGGGCTATTGCGTGGGGGCAACTGTCAGCTTGGCATATCGACTACTGGTATTGCAGGTCCAAATTCCGACGAGTCGGGTTTTCCCATTGGGCTTTGCTTTATAGGGATAAATTTTAAAGGGAAAATAACCGTTTATAAATTCAATTTAGACGGAAACAGACAGCAAATTGTAACTAAGGGAACCTCTCTTGCGTTGCAGTTGGCAATAAACACGTTAAAAAATATATAGAGGATACAGATATGGTTGAAGAAAAACAAAAAGCGTTGGATTTAGTTTTAAAGGAAATTGAAAAACAGTACGGCAAGGGCGCAATAATGAAATTGGGTCAGGGCGCGGCAGACGTTCACATCGACGTTATACCTACCGGTTGCTTAACGCTTGACTTAGCGCTCGGAATCGGCGGTGTGCCGAGAGGAAGAATAATTGAGATTTACGGACCCGAGTCCTCGGGTAAAACAACCGTAGCGCTTCACGTGATTGCAGAAACCCAAAAAATGGGCGGTATTGCCGCTTTTATCGACGCAGAGCACGCATTAGACCCTGTTTATGCGTCAAAGCTTGGCGTTGACCTTGAAAATCTTTACGTTTCTCAGCCCGATACCGGCGAGCAAGCGCTTGATATTACCGACAGCTTGGTAAGAAGCGGCGCGGTTGACCTTATAGTTGTCGACTCAGTTGCGGCGCTTACTCCAAAGGCTGAAATCGAGGGTGATATGGGCGACAGTCACGTAGGCTTGCAGGCAAGACTTATGTCACAGGCTCTTCGTAAGCTCACAGGTATAACCAACAAGTCCAAAACCTGTGTGTTGTTCATTAACCAGCTTCGCGAAAAGGTTGGCGTTATGTTCGGCAACCCTGAGGTTACTCCTGGCGGTAAGGCTCTTAAATTCTATTCAAGCATCCGTATTGACGTAAGAAAGACCGATACCTTAAAGGACAGCAACGGTATGATAGGTAACAGAACTAAGGCTAAGGTTGTTAAAAACAAGCTTGCTCCTCCTTTCAAGACTGCCGAATTTGATATAATTTACGGCGAGGGCGTTTCTCAGGCAGGATGTCTCGTTGACCTTGGCGTAGAATACGGCATTTTGGAAAAGAGCGGCTCTTGGTTCTCTTATAAGGGCGATAAGATTGCGCAGGGCAGAGATAAGGCAAAGGATTACCTTATTGCAAATCCAAGCGTAATGTCTGAAATTGACGCTCAAATCAGGGCTAAGGCATCTGAATCAGTAGAGTAATAACCGTTAGCAAGGATAATTTAAGACTGCATTTTTTGCAGTCTTACTTTAATTAAGGGTGATTTATGACTAAGGCAGAATTGGCAAGAAATTATTTTGACAGCGGATATAATTGCTGTCAGGCGGTAGTGCTTGCGTTTCAAGAAGAAATAGGCATAGAAAAGCAAGCGCTTGCAAAAATAGCTTCCTCGTTTGGCGGAGGCTTTGGCAGGCTTCGCGAGGTTTGCGGCGCCTTCAGCGGTATAAGTATCGTTCTTGGCGCGCTTTGCGGCTACGACGAGGATTCGGGCGATAAAAAGGCAGAGCATTACGCTTTGATACGCCGGCTTGCAGAGGAATTTAAAGCAAGAAACGGAGGTTCCGTCGTATGCAGAGAGCTTCTTGGCGAAACCGAAAGGCTTTCGTCTGAAAATCCTTCTGAAAGAACGCCTGCTTATAAGCACAAAAGACCTTGCTACGATATCGTTGCGAATTCGGCTGAAATTCTTTTTAACGCGCTTAAGGAAAAGGGCGTAATTTAATATGTATACCGTATTTTTAAAGAAAAACGAAGAAAAAAGTGTTTTGGGCGGCTTTCCTTGGCTTTACGCAAACGAGGTGCAAAAAATCGAGGGTAAGGACAAGCAGGGCAGCGTTTGCGAGGTAAGGTCATCTGACGGAAGATTTATAGGCTACGGCTTTATAAACCATCAGTCAAAGCTGATTGTAAGAATGCTGACCTTAAAATCTGAGACTGTTGACGACGCTTTCTTCAAAAGCAGAATAATCAATGCGAATAACTACAGAAAAGAGCTTGGATACGAGGATAATTACAGAGTAGTATTTTCTGAGTCCGACGGACTTCCGGGGCTTATAGTCGATAAATACGGCAAGGCTCTTTCAGTCCAGTTTTTGTGCCTTGGCATGGAGATAAGGAAGAAGCTTATAACCGATATTTTAGTGGAATTGTTCAACCCTACGCTTATTTACGAGCGCAGCGACGTTTCAATTCGTAAAAAAGAGGGCTTAGAGCCTAAAAAGGGCGTTTTGTACGGCGAAGGCAATACCGTAGTGGAAATAGTCGAAAACGGCATAAAAATGCTCGTTGACCTTGAAAACGGACAAAAGACGGGATACTTCCTCGACCAAAAGGAAAACCGCAATAATTTAAAGCACTACGTTAAGGATAAAAGGGTGTTAGACCTGTTTTGTAACGAGGGCGGCTTTGCCTTAAACGCAAAAAAGCACGGCGCAAAAGATGTGACTGCGGTTGATATAAGTCAGCGCGCGATAGACCTCGTAGAGCAAAACGCTAAGTTAAACGGCTTTAATTTAAATTGCGTATGTGACGACGTTTTTAAGTATTTGAGCGATTGCCGTGAAAGAGACGAGGAATTCGACGTAATCGTTTTAGACCCACCTGCCTTTACGAAGACCGTCGATACGGTAAAAGAAGGCTACAGAGGGTATAAGGACGTAAACAAAAAGGCGTTAAGGCTCGTTAAAAGGGGTGGCTTTTTGGTTACCTGCAGCTGCTCGCAGCATATGTCTATAAATTTATTTACGCAAATGCTTAGAGAGGCAACTAAGGAATGCGGCGTAAACGCAAGACTCGTTGAGCTCAGAATTCAGGCAAAAGACCATGCAAATTCAATAAGCTACGACGAGTGCTTATACTTAAAGGTTGCAATTTTAAGAATTGATTGAGGAAAATATGTCTAAAAGAAAGAAAAAGAATAGTAAAAAGTATTATTACGCTTTTGTCGCAATAGTACTTATAATAGTTTTAACGGTTGCGTTTTTAGACTATAAATTCAGATTTGGTATTGTAAATTGGTCTACAATCTTACAAGAAAGCGAGTCCGGGGAGCAGGAATCTCATTCGGATATAAGCGTAGATGAAATTCAAGACCTTAAAATTACTTTTATAGACGTCGGTCAAGGCGACGCGATATTAATTAATTTCCCCGACGGAAGAAATATGCTTATCGACGCAGGAGAAAGCAGCGCGAAGGATGAACTGGACGAATATCTTACCGTAAACGGCAAAAAGATAAAATTGGACTACGTGGTTGCCACGCACACGGACAGCGACCATATCGGCTCGATGAGCTACGTGTATGAAAACTACGAGGTTGGCTATTCGTATAGACCTGCAGTAAAATATACAGGCTCGACGACCTTCCCCGAAGGGTTTACCAATGAGGGATATTTACCCAAAGCAACAAAAACCTACTCGGACTATCTTACGTCAGTTGCAAACGAGGGTACGCCGTACAGTTATTTTACAGACGGCAGCGATTTTACGGTTTCCGTTACGGCAGGCGATAAAAAAATTGATTATTCGGTAGATTTTACTATGCCTTACGCAAAGACCTTAGACGGCTTTAGCGGCTTTACCGATTCAAATGATTTTTCATCGGTAATTATGATAGAATTCGCAGGCAGAAAGATTGTTTTAACGGGAGATATGGAGGCTGAGGCAGAGCGGAAATTCGTTGAGTATTACGAGCAAAACCCAAGCGAAAAGACCTATCTTGACTGTGACGTTTTAAAGGTTGCCCATCACGGCAGCGCAACGTCGTCTACCTTAGATTTTTTAAATCTAATTAAACCCGAATATTCGGTAATATCTACAGGTGTTTGTCACGGAACGTACATGCACCCAAGAGCGCAGTCGCTGAATAATTTAATTGCAATAGGCTCCGAAATATACCGCACCGACCTTCAAGGCACGGTTACGCTTACGGTTACTGCCGAAGGCGATTTGATATTTGATTACGAGTTCGACGAGTATAACGATTTGCTTATGATGGACGCTTACGCAATTGAAGAATATAAAGACGAAATTAAAAATTATAAGAAAAACGCATAGTAAAAGCGGCTTGCTTCGGCAAGCCGCTTTTATATTATATAGGTTTTATAAGCGTTTATTTTTTATCAAAGTCAAAAACTACCTGTCCGCCTACCTCAAGCTTTAATTTGCTTTCAAATTCCTTACCGTTTTTAGATACGAATTTCATTTTTTCGGTTAAACCCGTTGCAAGTAGCTTTTCAGCTTGTCTTTTAGTCATTGACGTGCCCAAAATTTTAAAATTAATCTTAAATTTACAGCCTTTTTGATATGCGGAGCAATTGTAGCCGTATACGCCTCTGACAACGTCCTGTCCGCATAGAGGACACTCTCCGATTTTCTCTCCGTAAAAGCCCGAGCCGTCACCGGGGTCGTTTTTAAAGACCTCCGCAATCTCGTTTTGAGCCATCATAACGCTTTCGTTTATCGTCATTTCACCGCGGTAAACCTTTTTTAATGCTTGACCCAATTGGCTCGTCTTGTATTTATCCATTGATATGTTCATATCAACGAGCTGTTCAATTAAGTATCTCCCACCGTTTTCAATGCGGTAAACGTCCTTTTTAAGTGAAATGTAACCGCTTTTTTTAGCGTTATCTATAATTCCCGTACGCGTTGCCTCGGTACCTAATTCCAAGCCCTTGAAAATCGCCTTGTAGTCCTCTTCGTCGCTTTCGTCGGCATTTGCCTTATCTTCCTTAAAGGGATTTTTAAGGTAATTGTTAAGCGTTTCAATAGTGTAGTGCTTGGGCGGCTGCGTTTGCTTTTCCTCGGGGTGGAAATTAACGTTAATTCTGTCTCCAACCTTTAAATTTGGGAGCATCTTGTCCTTTTTATCAGCTCCGTCAAATTTCGTCCAGCCCTGCTGAAGTATCATTGAGCCTTTAAGCGAATAATCTTCCTTTCCACCGAGCGAAACGGTGATTTCCGACTTTTCAATTAAACAGTCCTCTTCGCAAAAAACAGCAACGAAACGGCGTAAAATAGTCGAATAAACCAAATGCTCTTCTTCGTTTAAGACTCCCTTTTGCGGTATCTTATACGTTGGGGTAAGGGCAGAGTGAGATTCAATCTTGCTATCGTCGAAAATAGTCTTTTTATCCTTAAAAATTATAGGATATCCAAGACTTTTTACGTTAGAGATAATCTCTTTGATTTTCCCCTTTTCGTTCGTTGCCAAATACTCGGAGTTTGTTCTTGGGTAGCTGATATAGCCGTTTTCATAAAGCTTTTGCGCTATTGAAAGGCTTTTTTCCATAGACATCTTGTGCTTTTTACCAAGAACGTTTTGAAGCTTGGTTAAGGAGTATAGCTTGCCGGGATTCAAAATCTCTTTTTTTGCCTTTTTATCTGTAACTACTGCTTCTAAAAGATTCATCCTTTCGCAGCAGATTTCGGCTTTTCTCTTCTCGTTTTCATTAAATTTATATTTAGAAACGAGCTCTATTTCCTCTCCGTCTGTTTTCGCCTTTGAAACGAGAGCGTAAAAGGTTTCGGGCTTAAAGCTCTCTATTTCTAAATCTCTGTCGTAAATCGCCTTTACTATCGGCACGATAACACGCCCGACTCTAAGCAGTTTACCGGTTTTCAGCGTTGCGTATCTCGTTAAATTTACTCCGTAAAGCCAGTCGATATAAGTCCTTGAAAATCCTTCGTTTGCCAAATTTTGATAGTGGCTTTCTTCCTTCATTTCGGTAAGAGCCTTTTTTACGGTTTTTGGCGTTTGGTCGGGCAGCCACAGTCTGTAAAACGGCTTTTCAGACCTTAAAGCGTTTTCAACGCAAAGCCTTATGATAATTTCACCCTCTCTGTCAGAGTCGCCCGCGTTTACTATTTTATCAACGTCGCTACGGTTTAAAAGATATTTAATTGTGTTAAACTGCTTAACGACACCCTCGTCGGGCTTTCCGTTATCGGCGTTTTTAAGCTTGAACTTAAATTCGCCCGGGAAGCAGGGGAGATTAGAAAGAGTCCATTTTTTATCCTCAACGGCGTAGCCATCGTAGTCCTCTATATCGCAAAGCGAAAATAGGTGACCGAATGCCCACGTGACGATATATTCGTCATTTTCAAAGTATCCGTTTTTCTTTTTCATTTCTCCTATGCCTGCAACGATATTTCGCGCTAAGCTTGGTTTTTCAGCAACTATAGCAATCATAATAAATAAATTTTAACATTTTGATAATATAAAGTCAATTCATAATTGACAAATTATTATTATATAAAGTATAATGGAAATAATATATGTGTTGGAAAAGACGAAAATGTACAAGATTTTAAGGGTTAAAAATTTGGCGGAAGGCATTTACGAAATGCAAATTCACGCTCCGTGGGTTGCTAAAAAGTGCTTGCCCGGGCAATTCGTAATACTGAGGGTTGACGGCGAGGGGGAAAGAATACCTTTGACAATTAGCGACTACGACAGAAATTCAGGTAGCGTAAGTATCGTTTTTCAAATAGTCGGCGCATCTACGTTAAGGCTCAGTAAATTAAAAGAGGAAGACTGTGTTTTCGATTTCGTAGGACCGTTGGGAAACCCTTCTGAAATTATTGAGAATTTTGATGAATTTAAGAATAAAAATATAATTTTTATAGCCGGTGGAGTCGGCACTGCGCCGGTTTATCCTCAAGTAAAATGGCTTAGCGAAAACGGACTGAAATCAGACGTTATAATCGGCGCAAGAAATAAGCATTTATTGATTTTAACCGAAGAAATTAAATCCGTTTGCAAAGACCTTTATATAACGACCGACGACGGAAGCCTTGGCTTTAACGGAAGAGTTACCGATATGCTTAAATCTCTCGTAGACGGTGGTAAAAAATACGACCTTTGCGTTGCAATCGGTCCCGTAATTATGATGAAATTTGTAAGTCAACTCACAAAATTGCTTGAAATACCTACGATTGTAAGCATGAACCCCATAATGGTCGACGGCACGGGTATGTGTGGAGCATGTCGCGTTACGGTAGGCGGCGAGGTTAAATTTGCTTGCGTAGACGGCCCCGAATTTGACGGACATAAGGTCGATTTTGACGAAGCTATGAAAAGACAGTCGCTTTATAAAACCTTTGAGGGCAGAGCCTATTTAAAGGAAAAAGAGGGTAACACCCATCACGGTGGATGCGGCTTTTGCGGAGGGGAAAATGAGTGATATTTTAAAAAGAGTTCCCCCAAAAGAGCAGGACGCAAAAGTCAGAGCGACAAATTTTGAAGAGGCGTGCCTTGGATATAGTGAAGAGGACGCTAAAAAGGAAGCGTTGAGGTGCTTGGAGTGTAAAAATCCTCAATGCGTCAAGGGCTGCCCGGTATGCGTGGATATTCCCTCGTTTATAAAACAAATCAAAGAGGGAAATTATATTGAAGCGTACAAAATTATCAAACAAAATTCTTCTTTACCTGCAATTTGCGGTAGGGTTTGCCCACAGGAAACTCAATGTGAAAGCAAGTGTATAAGAGGAATAAAGGGCGAACCGATAAATATTGGCAAATTGGAAAGATTTTGTTCTGATTATGCCTTAAATAGTGACATCGTTACAGAAAAAATTGCTAAAAACGGCAAAAAAGTTGCTGTTATCGGCTCGGGCCCCTCGGGACTTTCCTGCGCGGGCGATTTGGCAAAGCTTGGCTATGAGGTAACCGTATTCGAGGCGTTGCATAAATTCGGAGGAGTGCTCGTTTATGGAATTCCCGAATTCAGACTTCCCAAAAAAATAGTCGAAAAAGAAATTGAATCCCTAAAATATATGGGCGTTCAATTTAAAAAAAACGTGGTAATTGGCAAGTCAATTACGGTAGACGAGCTTTTTGAAGAGGGATATTCGGCAGTTTTCGTCGCTACGGGCGCAGGACTTCCCATCTTTATGAACATAAAGGGAGAGGGGCTTAACGGCGTTTTTTCGGCAAACGAGTTTTTAACGAGAAGCAATCTTATGCGCGCCTTTGAAAAGGATAGCTTTACGCCTATTATGGCAGGTAAAAGGGTGGTTGTCGTAGGCGGTGGAAACGTCGCAATGGACGCGGCAAGAACCGCATTAAGGCTCGGCGCAGAGGTGCATATCTCGTACAGAAGGGGCGAAAATGAGCTTCCTGCAAGGCAAGAAGAGGTTTTGCACGCTAAAGAAGAGGGAATTATTTTCGACCTGTTGACAAACCCCATTGAAATCATTGGAAACGAAAATAGCGAGGTCTCGGGCATAAGGCTTATTAAAATGACGTTATGCGAGCCTGATTCAAGCGGCAGGTGCAGACCCGTACCTATAGACGGCTCGGAATATACCCTTGATTGCGACGTCGTTATTATGTCGCTCGGAACTAAGCCGAACCCCTTGATTTTTAACACGACGAAGGGCTTAGAGGTTAACAGTAAAAAATGTATAATTGCAGACGATAACTGTAAAACGACCAAAGATGGCGTGTTTGCAGGCGGAGATGCTGTTACAGGCGCAGCTACGGTAATACTTGCAATGAGCGCAGGCAAAAGAGCTGCCTTATCAATAGATAAATATTTGAAATAACGTTAGAGCGCCGTGACAGCTGTCACGGCGCTACTTTTATGCAATTTTATTTATAGAAATAGCTAAATTTTCAATTGTAAAATCAGTATCGCCGGCGTTTCTTACGTCTATCGTCGCCGTTGAGCCAATGCTTAACGCAGTATTTCCCGAAAGAGTTGTTAAATCCTCCGAATTTAATAAAGACGCAGAGGAGGTTGATGACGTTATGATAGCTCCGTCTTGATATAATGCAAGAGTTACCGTGCCGGTAGTACCCGTAACGATACCCGAATAATTTATAACGTAAACGCCGGGAGCTAAGGTTATTTGATTGGTCGTAGAATCTATTACGACGTCACCGTCCGTTGTATTCAAGCCTTCGGTTAAAGGAATTAAATCACCCCCTCCTGCAGTACCCGAAGACGTTACAAGAGCAGTAGTAGCTAACGTAGTTTCGCCTGTTGCACCCGTTGGACCTGTTGGACCGGTAGCTCCTGTTTCTCCTTGAACACCCTGCAGACCTTGAGGTCCGGTAGGACCGGTTGGTCCCGTTGCTCCCTGTACACCTTGGATTCCTTGTGCGCCGGTAGCACCTGTTGGACCGGTAGGTCCGGTTACACCTTGAATACCTTGAGGACCGACAGGACCCGTTACACCTTGAATACCTTGTGGACCTTGGGCGCCCGTTGCGCCGGTTGCCCCCGTTGCGCCGGTTGGACCAACTATTGTTTGGCCGTTAGTGCCCTGTGGTCCTTGAGGTCCTTGCGGTCCCGTAGGGCCTTGAGGCCCGGTTGCGCCTCTCGGTCCCATAGGTCCCGTTGGACCGGTCGGTCCACGCATCCCAAAGCCTTCCGACCTGAAGCCTCCGCAATTGGGGCATCTTCTGAAGCAGTTTTTTCTGTTGTTGCAAAAAAATCTTAAATCACTATGATAATCTCTCATAAATTTCTCCGTTTGGTGCGCTATGATATCATATGAATTTTCAATGATTTTGTTTAACAGTTTTTTATCGCGTGAAATAAAATGACAGTGGAGAACCGTTATGAAAATTTCAGCTTGCTTAATTG
This sequence comes from Christensenellaceae bacterium, assembly GCA_045588105.1. Taxonomy (GTDB): domain Bacteria; phylum Bacillota; class Clostridia; order Christensenellales; family Borkfalkiaceae; genus UBA10281. The sequence goes on from JAZNDO010000124.1 coordinate 17,996, forward strand.
TGAAAAATGAAGAAGAGGTTATAGAAAGGGCGTTAAGCCGTATAATTTTATTTGCCGATGAAATAGTTGTGGTAGATACGGGCAGTAATGATAAAACAGTCGAAATTGCAAGGCGTTTTACCGATAAAATCTATCATTTTAAATGGGTTGACGATTTTTCAAAAGCGAGAAATTTTGCTTTTTCAAAGGCCTCGTGCGATTATCTTATGTGGCTTGACGCTGACGATTATATTACGGACGAAAACGTTCAAAAAATATTAAAATTAAAGAATTCAAATTCCACTAACGATACCTATATGTTTAAATATTCGTGCTACGAAAAGGGTAGCAAAGAACCGTACTTTACCTTTTACAGAGAAAGGTTGCTGAAAAATTGCAATGCCTGCCGATTTAACGGATTTATACACGAGGCGATTTGTCCGTTTGGTAAAATCTTTTATACTGATATAGAAATTGAGCACAGAAGGATAAAAAATTCCAATTCAAAAAGAAATCTCAACATCTACAGAAGGCACGATTTTAAAAGTCTGTCAAAAAGAGATAAGTACTACTGCGCCAAGGAATATTTTTATAACGGATATTATAAAACGGCAATCGTAAGGCTTAAGCAATTTTTGAATGAGGGGGACTTTTTGCCCAACGTTTACGATGCGTATATAACGCTTTATTTGTGCTATAAAAATTTGGCAAGCGAAAGAGTAGATATTCTTTTCGACTGTATGAAAAAATGCCCCGTAACAAGCGAGCTTTTATGTTTAATCGGAGATTATTTTTTAGGTGTTTGCGAAATGGAAAAAGCCATTGATTTTTATAAGTTTGCAATAGATTGCGAAAAACCGAAGGATAGCCTTTATTTTATAAAAAACGAATATTATTATTTGTTGCCCTTGCTTAGGCTTGTATATGCGTTTTATAAGGTGGGGGATATTGAAAACGCTTTAAAATATCACAAAGTTTGTTTAAAAAAATACCCCTTAGACAAAAGAACAGCTTATAACCAAGAATTTTTTAAGGCAAAAATAAAATAATTTGTAAAAGGTAGTAAAAATCATTGACTTAAATTTAAATATGGTGTAAAATGATGAGCGTTGAAAATATAGGGGAGTGGCTCAACGGTAGAGTAGCGGTCTCCAAAACCGTAGGTTGCGTGTTCGAATCGCGTCTCCCCTGCCAAAGGTATGAACTTAGCGTTCATACCTTTTTTCATATAAACAAAACCTAAGACTGTCCGTGATTTTCTTAATACAAAAAAAAGATTGACTTTATGGAGTTCCTATTAGGGAATTTTTATCCAAAATAAAAGTATAGCACACTATACTTCACTAAAAGTGAAACGTAGTGTGCTTTTTATATCCACAAAAGATTAAACATATATGAGTTATATTTTTAGCCTTGTGGCTAAAAGTGATATGCAAAACAAGTTTTGCGTTAGATTGCGACTTGCAGTCACAGTTATATTAAATAAATCCATAACTCGCCGCAAGGCGAATATAACTGCGTAGCAATATCACTTGTCGTTAGACAAATATCACAAATCCGTTCACGGATTTATTTAGTTGCCGAATCCCTTGTAGGGACTAGGCTTTTTCGCTCCATTTTTTTGCTAAAATATATTTGAATTACGTTAAT
>JAZNDO010000125.1:0-27369 GCA_045588105.1 Christensenellaceae bacterium
AAAATTTCTGCTCCGTAACGGTTTTTATACTTGTTTAATAAAAAGCTATATAATGGATATGCGATAGCAATAGGCGCGCTACCTACAACCATAAATATAATTCCCCAAATAAAAATATTCCACTCTAAAATCATGGTAAGACCAAGCCCAAAAATTAAAGTTCCTATAACGCCAAAAACAAGCGACCAGATAACGGCTGTGTTTTTTACGAGAGAGTCTAAACGTCTAAGTCTTTCAAGCTTTGTTTCTTTTTGCTCTTTAGGGCTGTATTGTCTTCGTATACTGTCTATTTCTTTTCTCTCTTCTGCAGTAGGAGCAGTGTATTTATAGTTAAATTGATCGCTCATTAGTGTATTGTTCCTTTCGTAAATTTTTTATTTTTTTGTTTGCCGATATTATCATATAAATTCCTATCGTTACCGAGGCTACGCTGACAACTAAGCCCGTCATTGTGTTCATTAGCGAAATATCTAACGTTCCGTCGCCAAACATATTAAGTAGAGCAGTTTGTAAAGCTAATATAGATACTAATGCATCTACCAAATTGATATTTCTAATAGCCGTTACCGTCAAATCCGTTTGCTTGTGCGCCTTTACAAGTGCAATGATAGACATTGTTATTTTGTAAAACGCGTACGCGGCAAAAGCGAAAATCGTCCAACCTATATAGGTAAAATGAGCTTTAGAAAAAATCATTTGCGCTATTGCGGCAGATAAAGCCACGTTTAAAATTAAAGTTACTATACCGCTGTTTCTATATACTTTTGCCTTTAAATACTCTTCGTTTTTGATTTTCTCTTTTCTGCTAAGCCTACTTTTGTGGTAGGTTAGCACTCCGCCTCTTAACAAGGCGAGCGATATATAAAAGGCTGCCAAAGCACCGTACCAAATAGATCTGTTTGCTATGCCCATATAGGCGTTAAACGCGCTAAACAATAAGCTCATGGTAAACGAGCCTATTGCAAAAATTAAGGTTCTAAATCCAAAATTTCGCAAAACCAAATAGGTGAATTTGTTGCTTTCCATTAGCTTTACTATCTTTCTTTTCATTTTGGGGATAAGAGGAATAATCAAATATACGCTATACGTAAGCGATATTCCGGCAACTCCGAAAAGAGAGTAGGCAAGTATTGCAAGGGCACTTTTTTCATAGTCTACTAAAAGTATCAAAAGTGCGCCTATAACGCTAAGAAACGATACAATAAAGGTTAAAATTTTTGCCCACGCGGGTGGGTTTAATATCTTTTTCCATATTGCGCGAAAATCAATATTCATATACAACGTCCTTTAATAAAATAGTAAACGTACTTCCTTTGTTTAATTGACTTTGTACGGATATTTCTCCACCTAAAATATCTATTACCTTTTTAACGAGAGCAAGACCTAGTCCGTTGCCTTGAGTTGAATGCGAGGTGTCGCCTTGATAGAATTTTTCAAAAATTTTAGCTCCCACTTCGCTAGACATTCCGCACCCCGTGTCACTTACTTTTATCTCTACGTTTTTATTAATTTTCTTTAACGATACATTTATTTTTCCACCGTCGCTTGTAAACTTGATAGCGTTTGATATTAAATTGTTCCAAACGATTTCAAGTAGACTTCTTGAAGAAAAAATAGTTACGTCATCAAAGTCGCAGTCAAGTTCTAAATTTTTCTTTTCAATCAAGGTTTCAAACTCAACTACGCTGTCGGAAATGGCGTCCGTAAGATTAAATTTCTCGGGTTTTTCTTGAATTTCTTGGTTTTCAAGCTTGTTTAGTTTTAATATGTTCGTTATGAGGTCGGATATTCTTTTTGACGCGCCTACTAGCGTTTTTGCATAGCTCGTTCTAGTTTTGCTATCTAATCTCTCGTCTTGGAGCATAGTGGCGTAATTTTGAATAATTGCAAGTGGGGTTTTAATCTCGTGGGAAACGTTAGAAATAAAATCGGTTTTTAAAACCTCGTTTTTTTCAAGCTCGGTCGCCATTTTATTCAAGTTTTCCATAATGAGGTCGTATTCGTTGTACTTGCCGTATTCGTGCTTTATTTCAAGTCTTGTCGAAAAATCTCCCTCGGCGATTTTTTCGGTAGCGTTTAAAATCTTTTTAGTAGGTCGGTCTACCATAAACTTTCTTCTTACGTAATCAAAAATCGTGCAAAAGGAAGAAAGAATAAATACTTCGATTAAAATTAATAGGGCAATTAAAGAAATGTTATCGGTTTTTTGAATAATAAAATCATATACCAAAATCGCCATTTGCATTACTATTGCAATTAAGACGAAAAACGATATCGCGCCCGTCCAGGTAAAACCGACGGCTGTTATTTTTTTCTTTTTCATTTTAAAACCACCTTATATCCAAGTCCGTGTACGGTTGCTATTTCAAAGCCGTCGCATTTAGCGGTCTTTTCACGAAGCTTTGCCATATACACGTCAACCGTTCTGCTTGTCGTTGAAGAATCAAAATCCCAAAATTCGTTCATTAAAGCAGAGCGCGTAAAGGTTTTTTTGGGGTAGGAAAGCATTTTAAATAAAATGTCAAATTCCCTTACGGTAAGGGCAATTTCTTCGCCGTTTAAGGTCGCCGTGCGCTCTTCGGTATTCATAGAAAAATTGCCTATCGAAATTTCTTTTTCGCTTTCTATTTTAGCACGTCTTAGTATTGCTTTTATAGTCATTAATAATATATCTATATCAAATGGCTTAGTTACGTATTCGTCTATACCTATATTGTAGCCAAGCATTTTAGAGGGTTTGTCGTCCTTTGCAGTCATAAATATAATAGGCATAGCCTTGTCGGTAGAGCGTACGCTTTCAGCAAGCTCAAAGCCGTTCATTTTGGGCATCATAATATCGGTTAAAAGCAAATCGCATTTTTCAACGTCCATTTTTTCAAGAGCCTCTAATCCGTCAAAGCATGAGATTACGTCATAGCCCACGTTTCGTAAACTTGACGAAACAAAACGGTTTAAGTCTAAATCGTCTTCAACAACAAATATCTTTATCATACGCACTCTCCTTTTTACTTATTATATCGAATGTATTATAACAAATTGTTTGCAAAATGTTAAGGAATTGTAAAAGTTAAATTTTAATTTATAAAAAAGAACTTAGAAAAAGCTCTAAGTTCTTTGTACTTGTATAAGGTATATTCAAAAATTTTGTTAAATAAACGCCATATAGCCCTACTTTTTTATAAAAGCTGTTTAAGTCGCTGTTCGTATTCTTCCTCTAAAGAGAGCAGCTTATTCAAAAAGCACTTGGTTTTTTCGCCAAGCTCGTTTCCGTGTCCGTTTTTAATTTCGGTAAGCTCCGTTATCCCCATAACCGTACCCTTTATCATAAGCTCTGCGATATGGCTTTTAGAATCGTTGGTCATAGTGTTCATCTTTATAGCTGTAAACATAAACGCCTTTTTCATAACGCCGATGTCCTTTGGCTCTAAGCCTATCTCCTTCATATAGCAGGAAAGCTCGCCTATAAATTTTTCATATCCGTCGTATTCCTCGTTTAATTCTTTTTTTAGGTCGGGATGGTCAGATTCGCCTATTACGTTAGAAATAGACTGAAGAGCAATGTGCGCATTTTTGTAAATAGAGGTTAAGACCTCGTGGTCAATATTTTGATAGTTATTCATATAAAATCTCCTTACGCCTTAAGTATGAGAAAAAAGCCATAAAATATGTAAAAAAATAAAAATAATGGCCTTAAAACGTTTGACAGTGAGGAGTAAAAGCTATATAATAGATAAGAACCGCTCGGAAGGGGTAATTAAGACGTGGCTTGCCACCGCCCCAAAAATACAAGTTCCGGCGAGATTAGACAGGAGGTCTATTTTTCAATGTACGCTATTATTGACAATGGAAACAAGCAGTACAAGGTTGTTGTTGGCGACGTAGTAAGACTTGAGAAGCTTGACGCTGAGGTTGGCGCTAAGGTTGAGCTCAACGTTGTTCTCGTTTCTGACGAAAACGGCATTAAGGTAAAAGAAGAAGCAGCAGGCTTCAAGGCAGTTGCAGAGGTGCTTAAGCAGGATAAGGATAAGAAGATTATCGTGTTCAAGTATAAAGCAAAGAAACAAGAGAGAAAGAAGCAAGGTCACAGACAACCCTTTACCGAGGTAAAGATTGTTGAGATTGCTCAGAAATAATCGGAAGGAGGACAAGAAATAATGTTATTCATCAGATTGTTTGCACATAAGAAGGGTGTAGGTAGCACCAGAAACGGTCGTGATAGCGAAGCTAAGCGTCTTGGACCTAAGCGCGCTGACGGTCAAGCTGTTCTTGCAGGAAACATTCTCGTAAGACAAAGAGGAACTAAGTTCCATCCCGGAAAGAACGTTGGTATCGGTAGTGACGATACTTTATACGCTCTTATCGACGGCGTTGTAAAATTTGAAAGACTTGGCAGAGATAAAAGACAAGTCAGCGTTTACGCAGCTGAATAATCAACTGAAATTGCGGTGGTATTATATCACCGCATTTTTAATTTCCGCTATATAAATTTTGGCAAAGAAATTATGAGCAAAATTTGTTTTGACAATGAATATTTTAATATAAAGGACACTCTCGACTCGGGGCAAATCTTTCGCTATAAGCCGTTTAACGACGGTTTTTTGGTGATTTCGGGCGATAAGGCGTGCTACTTGCGCGAGGAAGGGGACAAGTGCCTTATCGAGTGCGAGGACGAGGAGTATTTTAAGGACTTTTTTGATTTGGCAAGGGATTATACGCCAATTTACGAATTTGCCCTTTCAAGCCCTCACGAAATCGTTTCTCGCTCGGCAAGGCTTGCAAGGGGAGTGCGAATTTTAAATCAGCAAAGGGAAGAGATGCTCTTTTCCTTTATCATATCGCAAAACAATATGATACCGAGAATAAAAGCGATAATAGAGCGCACGGCGGCGGCTTTGGGTGAAAAGAGGAGCTTTATGGGCGAAGATTACTATGCCTTTCCGTCGGCTGAAATTCTTGCAGCGAAAAGCGAAGAGTTTTACAAAGCTCTCGGCTACGGCTACCGCGCTAAATATATGGTCGAGGTTGCAAACGCAATCGTAAGCGGTAAAATCGACTTAAAACAAATAGGCGAGCTTTCAACCAAGGAGCTTAAAAAAGCCCTCGTATCGCTTAAAGGCGTTGGCGAAAAGGTGGCAGATTGCATAGCCCTTTTCGGCTATCATAGGGTAGACAGCTTTCCCGTGGATACTTGGATAGAAAAGCTTTATAGAGAAGATTTCAAGGGTGAGCTTACGGATAGAAAAAGTGTTTCCGAGTGGCTCGTAAATGAATTTAAGGAATATTCGGGCTACGTACAGCAATACGTATTTTATTATAAACGGAGCTTGGAGAAAAATGTTAAGAATTGAATTTGATAAAATATTCCGTATATCGCCGAGCGGTATTTATTACGAGGGCGGAAAAGTTGATTTCGTTACCTTGCAGGATAAAAACGGCTTTTTAGGTGAGGAGAGACTTAGCGACGGCGAGTTTATAATAGCCTTGTACGATAAATCGGAAACTGTAATAGCTTTCCCCTTTAACGCCTTTAAAAACGAGCCGAGCGCCGTTAAAAGCGCAAGGGCGAAAAGCGGCTCGTGCTGTCTTTTTTTGATAAGCGTTGGCGTAAGAGTAAAAATGCTTGAAAATTGTTAAATTTTGCTTGAGTAATTTTATAATTTTATTGAATAATAAAATTAGCTTGTGCTATAATGTATGCGAAGGAGATTGGCTTCTTCGCATATTTTTATGGCCGACAAACAACATGGGCAAAAGGAGCAAGTATGAAAAAGCTTACTGAAACTTTAAAAGGCAATTTAAGAGATTACAGACCCGTTCCGTTCTGGAGCTGGAACGACGATTTACAGCCTGACGAGCTTTGCCGTCAAATCCGCGACATGAAGGATAAGGGCATAGGCGGATTTTTTATGCACGCAAGAGGCGGCTTAGGGACCGAATATCTTGGCGACAAGTGGTTTGAGTGCATAAAGGCTTGCATAGAAGAAAGTAAAAAGGTAGATATGAACGCTTGGAGCTACGACGAAAACGGTTGGCCAAGCGGCTTTGCAGGTATGAAATTGTTGGAAGACCCTGCAAATCACGAAAATTATCTCGGAAGAGAGGTTTGCTCTCAATTCGACGACAAGGCGGACGCCGTTTATTTCCTTGACGGCTCGGCACTCAAGAGAGTTTACGAGCCTTGCGGCGAGGGTACTTACGTAAACGTTACGATTATGACCAATCCGTCGGTAGTAGATATTCTTGACAAAGATATCGTAAGAAAGTTTATCGACCTCACTCACGAGAGATATTTAAAGGAGTGCGGAACGGATTTCGGTACGTTTATGAAGGGCTTTTTTACAGACGAGCCTCAATTTTACAGATGGGATACCCCATACTCAAAGGTGCTTATTCCGTATTTTAAGGAAACCTACGGTATTGATCTTTGGAACGAGCTTGGTAAGCTTTTCGTTGACTGTGACGGCGCGTATTCCTTCCGTTATAAATATTGGAATGCCTTACATAAATTCTTTATTGAAAGCTTTGCAAAGCAAATTTACGATTGGTGCGACGAGCACGGCTGTCAGCTTACGGGACACGGCGTAGAGGAGTCTTCAATCGCTCCTCAGATGTGGTGCTGCGCAGGTATTATGGATTTTTACGAGTACGAGCATATTCCCGGTATAGACTGGCTTGGAAGAAGATGCTTTTCGGAGCTTATGCCAAAGCAGGTTGGCTCTGCAAGCGAGCAGCTTGGCAAAAAGCACGTTATGACCGAGACCTTTGCATGCTGCGGATGGGACGTTACGCCTGCAGAGCTTAAAAGAATAGCGCAATGGCAGTACGTAAACGGCGTAAACCTTATGTGTACCCACCTTTCGCCTTATTCTATAAGAGGTCAAAGAAAGAGGGATTACCCTCTTCATTACTCCGAGCATAACTCATGGCATGAAAGATTCAGACATTTTAACGACTATTTCGCATATCTCGGATACATGCTTGCAGAGAGTGAAAACAGAGTAAATACCCTTATTATTCACCCCATAAAGACTGCGTATTTGACCTATGACAGAAGAACGGATGGGGAGTCTGTAAAAGACCTCGACGAAAGCCTGACGGCGTTAATAGAGGATTACGGCAGAAGGAATATTCCTCACCACTACGGCGACGAAAACATTATGTCAAGGCATGCAAGCGTTGAAAACGGAGTTATGAGAGTGGGTAAATGCTCTTATAAATACGTAGTTATGCCGTGGATTAAAACGATAGACAAAACGACCTACGCTCTTTTAAAGGACTTTGTCGCTCAGGGCGGAAAGCTCGTTATGGAGCACGGTAAGCCCGAATACTTAGAGGGTGAGCCTTGCTCGTTTGACGATTTGAACGCAACTGCTACTATGCAGGATATAATCAACGACCTTGAATACACGGTAGAAACCGACAGCGCGTTTGTAAGAAGCGCGTACCGCACGGGTGAATTCGGTACCTTCCTCTACGTTGTAAATATCGACGAAAAGGCTGTTGACGTAAAGATTAAATTGAAATCTAAATACCCCGTTTTATACGACCTTGAAACGCTTGAAGCAAAGCCTCTCGTTTTAAAGGACGGCAAGATAGACCTTCACCTTGATTTTGCAGGCTCTGCAATCATATTTGAAAGTGACGAGCCTTATGAGTCGGCAAGCAAAAACGAAGAAAGCCACGTTGACCTTTCGGGCGAGTGGAGGGTTTTATCTTCAACCGATAACTCGCTCACGATTGATAAGGCTCAAGTGTCGTTGGACGGTGTAAATTACAGCAGAAACGCCTACGTATTGGCAATCTTCAACGACCTTATCAATAAGCGTCATCTTGGTAAAATTTATCTTAAATACACCTTTAACGTTAAGGAAATTCCCGAGAGAATTTATCTTGAAAGCGAGCAGATGAGCATAATTTCCTGCTCGGTAAACGGCAAAAAGATAGAGTTTACGGGTACGGGCACTTTAGATAAGAGCTTTATAACTGCAGACCTTAACGGACTTGTAAAAGAGGGTGTAAACGAAATAATTTACGAGATAGATTTCTATCAAAGAGAGCACGTTTATTTTGTTCTTTCCGACTATACTCTCGAAAAGGAATCGCTCAGAAACTGCTTGTCTTACGATACCGAGCTTGAAAGCGTTTATTTAAGAGGTGACTTTGGCGTATACGACGATAACCTCAAGCACGAAGATGGCGTAGCATACGTTAGCGAGGGCGAGCATTATATTGCTAAAGCTCAAAAGACTGTGCTTCCCGAAAACTTCATAAAGCAAGGCTATTTATTCTTTGCCGGTAAGCTTGAGATAGAAAAGGATATCGTGATAGAAAAGGGAGCAAGCATGCTCAAGGTTGGCGGAAGACATGCGCTCGTTGAGGTTTACGTTGACGGCAAATTTGCAAAGATGCTTATGTTTGACGATTTTGCAGACCTTTCGGGTGTTGCCGACGGTAAGGCTCATACGGTAAAGCTTATCGTTTACGCAAGCAACAGAAATATTTACGGACCTCACCATTTATTCCTTGCCGAGCCTATAAGCGTTTCTCCGTATTCGTTTGCCTTTACAGGCGCGTGGGGAGATGATTACACGTGCCCGGATTATAGGGAGAGGTATGCGTTTGTAGACTTTAGTATTAAAAAATAGGGCTATATCCCATTTCGTGACTGATATTTAAATTTAATCAGTCATACGCTGTTCAATAGCCAAAAACAAATAAAATTAAATAAGGTAAAAATGAAAAAGACAAAAATTGTATGTACGTTAGGACCTGCAAGCTCATCTAAAATTGCAAATTTATAAAGCAAAAAGAAAACCGAGTGGAAATTTCCACTCGGTTTTGTGTTTTAGTAAAGTTTGAGTTATAAGCTTATTGTGTTACGGTTTTTGTAATTGTTCCGTTCTTATAAGTAAAAACAATGTCTTTAGTTACTATAACGACATTTCCGTTTGCGTCGGTAATTCTAAAGCCTGCTTTAATGGTGATAGTAAACTCTGTTCCGAACGTAGCAGTTGCAAATCTCATCATTAAACCGCTACCGTTGGTAGTTTCTACGTAAACAGGGTATGCCGCAGGGTTAGAAAGCCAACATCCACAAGAATTGCCAAGTCTGTCTCCGTTTGCATTTGCGGTAATAAGGTCTCTTGCAGAAGTGTCGTTAATATAGATATATTCCATTATATCTAAGCCACCGTTTTCCTCGATTATAGCGTCGTTACCAACGTACCATGCGCCGTTTACAGAAGTGTTGAAATACTGAGTTCCGTTTTCGTGTGTAATACCTGTATCCAACATGCCTACGTAAACCTCGCCGTCATGAGCGCCCCAAGAACGGTCTTCAATTTGAATTCTATCCGTAATATCTACGGTATTAACGTTTAATACGGTTATCGCAATCGTTACGTTGTCTTCTAAAGTAAACGTGCAAATTCCGTTATTTACTGCAACCGCAGTGCCGTTTACCGTAACAGCATATACTTTATATAGAGGATTACTAGACGAAATAGTTATTTCTGTATCTTCTGCAACCTTTGCGCCGTTAGAGATAGCGCCACTATTTACACTAACCGTTACTTTATCGGCATTGTCAAAGTTTACTGTGTATTCAGGGGCGTCAACCGTCTTACCAGAGAGAGTTCCGTTTTCATAAGTGTAATGGATATCGTTTGTTACGACGCAAACTGCACCGTCATTTCTTATAAGGCTAAAGCCCGCTTTAAGAGTAAAGGTAAAGTTACCACCGTCAAACTTGGTCTTATCAATTCTAATCCAGCAGTCTGTGCCTGTTTCAAATGCAATAGGCCATGCGGCAGGGTTAGAAAGCCAAGTGGCTGTATTTGCAGTCGAATTACCTGCGGTGTTTGCATTAAGCAACTCTCTTGCGCTTACACCGTTTAAATAAACGTATTCAAGTATATCTATTTCGTTATTTACAGCTATAACGCCTTCATTGCCCTTATACCAACAATCTGAAACGCTTGATTTAAAATATTGATTACCCTCTGTAATAGAAAAGTCCATAAGACCGAAGGTAACGATATCTGCGTGACCGCCCGATGCCCAAGAAGTTCTGTCTTCGATGCCGATTATACTCGTAGCTTTTACAAACGAGCCTGTTTCCATCGTTAATACGTTGATGTTAAGGTCTGCACCGTTTACCGTTGCGGTATAAGTCGTTTTAGTTACCTTTGTTGCATTTGTTGCGCCTATAACGGTGTAACCGTCATTTGCTTTTGCGGTAACGTTAATTTGTGTGCCGTTTTCTACGTAAGTACCGTTAGCAACGTTTGCAGTAACCGTTGCGTTTGAGCCGGAATACGTTACTCTGTATAATTTTTCTACGCTTATCGAAACAGTTATATTAGAGGTTACGTTGCTTACAGTGTAAGTGCCGTTGCCGTTATCCGTTGCACCGGATACTGAAGAAATTTTGTATCCTTCGGTTGAATCAACGCTAAACGTTATTGAACCGTTAGGAATTACTGCTATCGTTCCTTCGTTTATAACGTCGCCACCGTTAACAACTGCGCCCTCAGGAATGTTAAAGGTTATCTTGTGACCTACTACTGTTCTTACAACGACTGTATTTGCAGATTGAACTGTAAACGTATACGTTCCGTTTGCGGAAATAGGTTTAGAATTACCGTTAATAATAACCTCGCTTACAACGTAATCGCCTACCGGTGCTACGTTTAAGGTATACGTTTCGCCTACGGCAAGTGTACCTGCGCCACTAACGGTTGCGTTGCTTACGTCAGTTGCATCTATAGTTACTCCGCCGATAACGCGTGACCAGGTTTTGTTTGCTTCTGCCGGGTTAGCAGAATAAATCCATTCTACTTTTTCAGTAAACCTATAAGCTACTTTGTTTGGTCCCCAAATCGTAGTACCTGCTTCAATTACTAACTTGTCGCCAAATGCAACCGATCCTGAATAACCGCCAAATGAAAGCCAAGTTGAACTAGCATCCCAACGCTGATATCTAAGGTAAGTAACAGGGTTGCCGTTAAACCTGATGCTACCCGTACCGATTCTCAACTCGTCGAATGCTCCCTGGTCGTTGGTGGTGTATCCTGCAAGCGGAGCAGTGAAGTACATACGCATTTCGGTTGGGCCTTCGTTGTGTGCACGGTTGTCAAAGCTTGCGGACGATAACGTGCCCATAGTGCTTTCGTCGTAACTTTGTACAAAGAAGCTGCCAGTATAGTAATAATTAAGCTCTTCGGTAACTGTATAATATTCCGTAGCTAACCAGAAACGTGTTCCTGCAGCAATAGTTACGACGTCACCTACTGTTAATTTACCTTCACCACAAAGACCGAGAATTTGGTAGTTTCCACCTTCAGGTTTTTCTTGACCGTGATATCTTATCCTATCAATTTCAGTAACCGTACCGTCTTTTGACGTAACGTATACTGCGTAAGGCGCGCTACCTGACATCTTCTCTACGGTAAGCAAGTTTACCTTTGATTGACCAAACCAGTGATTCGTTGTATTGATACGGATTTCATCTGCAAGCGTTCCATAGTCAGTGATTTCAGTAACCGAGCCTTCAGTAGCAAACTCACTTGCCGAATATTGATCTAATTCTTCACCTACAAGCCAGTCGCCTAGCGCGTAGCCCCACGTGTCAACTCCGCTTGTTAAGAAGTAGCCGTACATTTCATCTTCAAAGATATAGTAACCGCCGTTTTGCTTGATGATTGTGCCGGGGGCTGCAATTAATTCGTCGCCGTTATGCCAGCCGAATACCTTGTTTTCATAGTCGCCTGCGCCAATCAATTCTAAGATTTTATGGTTACCTTCGTTCCAGTAATATCTGCCGCCGTAGATAGGAATAAGCTTGGTCTTGTCTTCACCGCATTTGATAAATACGGGGTATGGGTATTCTTCGGTGTTTACCTCGGCGCCGAATTCAAATGTGAACGAGCCGTTTATCATTACGTCCTCATAGAATTCTACACGCACTGTGAATTCATTTGGCTCGCCATTGTTACCCGTATTATCTTCCGCACAGTTAGTAATGGTTAATACGTCGGAGTTGTATAAGTAGCCCAAGAACATGCCGTAGTCTTCTACGTCGTTTACTTTGGTGTAATCGATTGTATAGTCTTCGGTAAGCTTATACATAACGCCGTTTGCATAGAAAACGGAGTCGCCCTTTATTATAACCTTATCGCCATTTTCAAGAGTGCTGGTGTCAAGACCAAAGAATAAACGCATTTGCCATTCGCCTAACTCGTTTTGTTCTTCCAGCGTCCAAACACCTTGAAGCTCAATGCCGTCGCATAATATCTCGTCACCGCGCTTATGCTCCATATTAACAGCGTGCGTATCCATTTGTGTTTTGTTTGTAAACGCCTCTCTGTGTAACGTTGCAAAAACCTTTACGCCGTGATAATCTTTAGAATCAACCGTGAAGTCAGCCTCTGCCGCAACGCCGGTAAGATTAAACTCCTCAGCCTTTGTAGCAGTAAGAATTACTTCGCCGTTAGGGTAGTGCATAGCCTTGGAGGTGTCTACCTCAGTGCTGTTTTCCGTGTCGTACCAAGAGTTGAACGAGTCGCCCTTAGGTGCGTTTGTAGGAGCATCGCCCCACATAACGCGCTCGGTTGCAATTTCGTTACCGTTGGCGTCTTGATAAATTACGTCGAAAACGGGAATAAAGCCTAAAAGCGTGTCGATAGCTGCTTGAGTACGTTCGGGGCTTCCCCAATCCTCAGTACCGGCGTTTGTTGCATCGTAAGATTTTCTTGCAATTTCAGCCACACATCTTTCAACAACCGATGTTTGAGCAAGAAGGTTGCCGTTTGAATCGCAAATTACACCTCTGAAAGAGAACATATCCGTATATCTGTGATCGGGTATGTTATAGATGTAAGCTACAGATTCAAGATTGTTGTCTTTATCGTGATACCAGAAGTTTGAGGTGTTTAACTTTAAAACGTTTGGTGTGTCAACGGAAAGCTCACCGTCTAACAAACGGGTGGGAATGATAAGCGTATACGTTACAAAACCGTCGTTGATTTTGTAAGAGCCGTTATCAGCATTGGTCTCGCTTGTGTTTATGACCGGATTGCCGTTATACAGGTAGCCGTCACCCATTTCAACGTGGAAACGAAGACCTGTTCTTTCCGTAGCCTCAACGTCATCAGCTGTTTTGAAAATACGAATAGACGAGCCGTCTGTTGAGTATTCGCCGTTAGAAAGACTAACGCCTGCAGCGTCTGCCGTTACCTTGTCGTTTACGATAAAAGCAAGAGCGCCAAACGCTATTGCAACGGTTGCCAAACAGGATATAAGAAGTAGTTTGAATTTGCTCATAAATGATTTCATTCTTTTTTACCTCCTATTCCCATGCGTCGGGGTATCCGCCACCGATTTCAGTCGAGCCGTCTGCCGTTGACAAAAAGTCGTCAACCGCAAAAACCGAAGCGGTGGGTACCTCATAAATTTTTTTCTCTTCCATAATTATTTCTCCTTTAAGTATGGATTTGTGTAAAATCGTTCTCAATTAAAAAACCACTAATATTGTATTTATACAATAAGCAGTGGAAAATTATGTATATCATTATATAACTAAAATTTTAATATTGCAACTAAATAAAGTCAGTTTTTTAAATAAAACATAAAAAATTTAAAAAACCTAGTAAATTTTATTGACAAAACAACGATTTTCGGGGGTGGGGTAGCCATTATTTGCTAAAATTGACAAAATTTAAACAAACGAGCATACCGTGAGCAACACCCCAAAAAATGCAAAATTTATTAATGAAAATAAGCCTATGTATTTTAAAGCCTTTTTAGGCTCCCGTTTAAGGTATTCCCTTAAGGTGATTAAGCTTGCAAGCGACGAAATAAGCGTTCCTACTCCGCCGATATTTACACCGAGCAAAAGCTCCTTGTAGTTTGTTGTAAATTGTGATAGGAGTATGCTTGAAGGAACGTTGCTTATTACCTGGCATGAGAGCGCGCTAAACAAAAGAGTGTTTCTTTGCATAAGTGTACTAAAAAGCTCTTTTACAGGCTCAATTCTTGCCATGTTTCCCGCAAAGATAAAAAAGAATACAAAGGTTAAAAGTAGCGGATAATCGACTTTTAGTAAGGCTTTTCTGTCCAAAAACAGTAAAACGAGAGGCACCGCTATAAGTCCCACGACGTAAGGGATAGCTCTGAAAACGATTACGATAGAAAGCGTAAAAAGCGCAATATATATTGCTGTTTTTACAGGCGGAAGAGAAAATTTTTCGTGCGCAATTTCCAAGGGCTCTGGCTTTACGAAGATTAAACAGCAAAGAGTAATTAAGGCGACGGATACGGCGAAGGGAATCGACATAATACACATAAACTCTAAGGTTGGAATACTAAATTTTGTGTAAAGATAGAGGTTTTGAGGGTTGCCAAACGGGGTTAGCATTCCGCCTAAGTTTGCTGCAACGTTTTGCATTATAAAGGTAAAAGCCATATATTTTTGCTTGCCGGTAGTCGATAATACTATATAGCCAAGTGGCAGAAAGGTGAGCAGCGCCATATCGTTTGCAATCAGCATTGAGCCAATAAAGGTTACGTAAACGAGGGCTAAAATACTTGCTCTTGAATTTTTGAAGAGCTTTACGATATTGTGAGCAAGCATATAGAAAAATCTGACGTTTTTTAAGGCGCAGACTACAGCCAAAACGCAAAACAGACAGGTTAGCGTTTTAAAATCGAAATAGTTTAAATACTCTTTGTCAGGGTGAACTATAAAAGCCGTTACGAGCGCTGCGAAAAAAGCGATAAACATAACCACATTCTTTTTGCAAAAGCCGACTGTTTTATGTAAAAGCTCGCCTATATGTTGATTATTTAAGGTTTTTTGTGTTTTTAAAACGACTTTTTGCATAACTGTAATTTGATTTTTACCTCAACTTTATTTTGCCGAATAGGAGTATATACCTTTATTATATAAAAGTCAATAAAAAGTTGTGTAAAATTCTTTACAAATCAAAAAATTTTTGTTATTATATTGTTACCCTTTTCGGAGACGTAGCTCAGCTGGTTAGAGCGCTTCCTTGACATGGAAGAGGTCATAGGTTCGAGTCCTACCGCCTCCACCAATACAATACCCCTTGGCAGAAAGCCAAGGGGTATTGTATTGGTGGAGACTTTGAGGAATCGTTACAAAATTTGCTTTGCAAATTTTGAGCGTATTCCGACAGGAATCTTACCGAGGGTAGCGTGACGCTACGGGCGTTTTTTTTGTTATGTTTTTCGTGTAGGTCGACAAATATAAGACTGTAGGCTCAGCCTACGGATACGGTAAAATCCTACCGCCTCCAAAGAGCGCGTTAAAAAGCCAAGGGGTGTTGTATTGGTGGAGACTTTGAGGAATCGTTACAAAATTTGCTTTGCAAATTTTGAGCGTATTCCGTTAGGAATCTTACCTTGGGTAGCGAGATTAAAAATATTTGTCTAAAAATTATTATACGTTTGGCAAAATTTTATTT
Organism: Christensenellaceae bacterium; assembly: GCA_045588105.1. Classification (GTDB taxonomy): domain Bacteria; phylum Bacillota; class Clostridia; order Christensenellales; family Borkfalkiaceae; genus UBA10281. The sequence continues at coordinate 15,486 of JAZNDO010000125.1, forward strand.
TCGATTGACTTTTTTCAGCCTGCAATATATAATAAATACATAACGTATAGGGGTGAATTATGGAAGGGAGATTTAGCGCGTTTACTTATCTGATTGCAAGCTTAAACAGAAGTATACGAAAGATAAAAACAGCCGAGGTTTTGGAATACGATTTAAAAAGCCCTCACGTTTCCTGTCTTTATTACGTTTATAAGGCAGACAAAATAACGGCAAAGGAGCTTTGCGAGGCTTGCGGTGAGGATAAAGGGGCAATTTCGCGTTCGCTTGAGCATCTTGAAAGGAAGGGCTTGGTAAAAACTGATACGGTAGAGGGTAAAAAATATAAAACACCCATCGTCTTGACCGAAAAGGGTAAAGATGTCGCCGTTCAGTTGGACTCTAAAATCAACGAGGCTTTAAGGCTTGCAGGCGAGGGGCTTGGCGAAGAGGATAGACAGATAATGTACCGTTCTCTTCAATTGATTGATAATAACTTAAAGCAGGCTTGCAAAAAATACGGGGAATAAATGACCTAAAGCAATCAAAAGGTTAAGAATTTGTTAAAAACAAATAAAAAATGGCTTTTTTGCTCAGCCCTTAGCCTTTTTCTTGACAGAATACGGGTAAATACATTACAATAAAAACGTAAAATGAGAGGGGTTTTATGAATATTTGGCACGACATACAAGCAAACAGAATTACTCCCGAAAGCTTTATTGCTGTAATAGAAATTCAAAAGGGCAGTAAACAAAAGTATGAGCTTGATAAAAAGACGGGTTTGCTTATTTTGGATAGAATTTTGTATACCTCTACCCATTATCCTGCAAACTACGGTTTTATCCCTCACACCTTAGCGTCGGACGGCGACCCTCTCGACGTTTTGGTGCTTTGCTCTGAGAGCTTGCTTCCTTTAAGCCTTGTAAACGTGTATCCGATAGGTGTTATTACTATGGAGGACAACGGCTATGCTGATGAAAAAATTATTGCAATTCCGTTTACCGACCCTAACTACAACGCATACAAAAGCTTAGCGGATTTGCCTAAGCACGTCTTTGACGAAATGCAGCACTTTTTTAGCGTTTACAAGCAGTTAGAGGGTAAAAATACTGCTGTTCATACCGTTCAGGGTAGAGAGGATGCTATAAAAATTATTCAGCAATCGCTTTTAAGATATAAGGAAAACTTATTTGAAATTATAAATAAAGACTAAATAAACGGCTTATAGGCATACTTATTATTAAACTATAAGCAAAAAGGAGTAAAATGGAAAAGAATATTCAACTTGCGTCGTACAGAATCAATCAGCTTGAATTTAAGTTTAACGAGGGTGTAAAGCCCGGTACTAAATTTAATATCAACCCTAAAATCGAGTGTAAGGTGGGCAGAAAGGATAAGACCTTATTCGTAAATCTTTCGGCAAAGGTAAACGACGATTTGTCTTCGCCCGTGCCTTTCAATCTTTACGCCGCAATGTTTGCGACGTTTGCCGTTCAGAACGAGGTTGAGCAAAGCGCTTACGCGCAAGAGGCAATGGAGGTTTTATATCCGTTTTTAAGAGCGGCAATTGCAAGCATTACGGCAAACTGCAATATTCCTGCTTACGTGCTTCCGTATATAAACCAATCAAACATGGTGCAGGACGTTCAGCCTGTAAAGCCTAACGGAGATTTAAATTAAATTTTTGTTGTATATAAGACGGTGTTTGGAAAGACCTTTAAGGTGTTTGTCCGACGCCGTTTTTTATTGTTACCGAATAAAAAACGGTCAATAAAGCATACTTGCTTGTATGTTGGGTAAAGCTTGTAAAAGGTTAAAAATTTTGCTTGCCGTAATTACGGTAAGCTGTGTTTTGGGGGGAACGCACACTTATTTTGCGTACGCTTTTCCGCTTGCTAAGCACGACTTGTCTTTAACAGTCGTTGCAATGGGGAAGAAGTACGTTTACTGCTATCCCGAAATTGATTTTTATAAGGGCATACCTTATTTGAAAAATGCAGAAGAGGTTGTAGACGGGATTTTTTTGGATACCGTTATTCGGCCGATTGATGCCGACGTCAAGTTTTTGCCCGATGAGGAATATCCCTTTGATTTTGTAAAAGAGCAGTACGGAAGGGGGATAAATAAAGAGGACCTGCTTTTAAAAATAGAAAGAGCACTGCAAAAAAACAAGACTGAAATCATTGCGAGCGAAATTGTCTTAAAGCCCTCAATAACGGTTGAAAAGCTAAGAAAATCGACTTATAGACGGGCTTATTTTACAACAAGCTATATGTATTCCAGCAGTGAGCGCAAGGAAAATATTCAGCTTTGCTCTAAGCTAATCGGCTTTGCAAGGCTTGATGCAGGGCAATTATTTTCATTTAACGAAACGGTAGGAGAAAGAACGGAGGAAAGAGGCTTTAAAAATGCGAGAATTATTGAAAAGGGTAAATTTACAGACGGCATAGGCGGTGGAGTTTGCCAGGTTTCGTCCACCGTTTATAACGCCGCATTGTTGGCAGGGCTTAGGGTCAGAGAAAGGCACTCGCACAGCATGGCGGTTTCGTACGTAGAGCCGTCGTTTGACGCTATGGTCAGTATGGGCTACGCAGATTTAAAGATTGAAAACTGTACCGGAGGAATCGTTTTTTTGAGCGCAAGGGCTGAGGGTGATTTGGTTACGGTAACGGTCTACGGCGAAAAGCAACGGCAAAGCTATAAAAGAGTGTCTGAGGTGGTTGAAAAAATATCGCCGCCCGAATATCTAAGACAGCCCTCGGGCGAGCTTGAAAGGGGAGAGGAGAGGATTGCCGTTTACGAAAAGGAAGGTCTTATAAGCAAGGGCTTTTTAGAGGTTTACAAAAACGGCAAATTGCAAGATAAAATACTGCTCAGCGAGGATAAATATTCGCCTCTTCAAGGTGAGATTTTATATGGAGAGTAGCTCTATAAGTCGATTAACACTTGTTTATAGGTATTAATATGTAAAAAAATTATTACAGTAAAACGCCCCGTGGCAATCTGCCACGGGGCGTAATTAATGGGTAGAATATTGAAGCTCTTTTAACTTAACCTACGGTATTAAAGTCCTTCTACCTTAACCTTTATTTTAGTAGTAACCTCAGGTAAGAATTTTATTTCAACGTCGTATAAGCCTAAGCTCTTCAAGGGCTCCTTTAAAAGAATTTTCTTCTTGTCAATATCATAGCCGAGAGCCTTTAATTCATCGGAAATTTCCTTTGAATTTATGCTGCCGAAAACCTTGCCGTTTTCGCCGCACTTAACCTTGCAGGTAACCTCTTTATTCCTAAGCTTAGCCGCTATTTCCATACAAGCCTTGATTTCTTCTTGCTTGTGATAGCTTTCAGCCTTCTTTTTGTTGTTTATAGCGTTTATTTCAGTTGAGGTTGCCTCAACGGCCAATTTCTTTTTAAATAAGCAGTTTCTTGCGTAGCCGTCGCTTACCTCTATAATTTCATCCTTTTTGCCGGTGCCTTTAACGTCTTGTAAAAGTATAACTTTCATGGCTAATCTCCTTTACTGTTTTTCTATTAATATTTTAACCTTTTTTGTTGAAATTGTCAATACTTATCTTAAAATTTCGGTTTTTTATCACCTTATCAGGTCTTTTATGACTTCTCCTGCAATTATAAGACCGACAACGGACGGCACGAAGGCTACGCTTCCCGGAATTTGCCTTTTGCCTTCCGGAATTTCAATTCCTTGCGTATCGGTAATTTTTATCGGTTCTTCTTTAGAGTAAACAACCTTTAATTTTTTTATTCCTCTTGCCTTTAGCTCTCTGCGCATAACCTTAGCCAAGGGGCATACCGAGGTTTTGTAAATATCCGTAACCTCAAACGCCGTGGGGTCGAGCTTGTTGCCTGCGCCCATCGAGCTTATGATAGGCACGCCTGCTTTTTCAGCCTGAACGCAAAGCTCGATTTTGCCCGTTACGGAATCGATGGCGTCTACCACGTAGTCGTAGTCGGCAAGGTTAAAGCTGTCGGCCGTTTCAGGTGTGTAGAAAACGTCGTGAGCCTTTACTCTTGCGTTGGGATTGATAGAAAAAATTCTATCCTTAATAACCTCAACCTTGGCTTTTCCTATCGTGTCTACGGTGGCGATTATCTGACGGTTAAGGTTAGAAAGCGAGACTGTGTCGCTGTCTACTACGTCGATACTGCCAACTCCGCTTCTTGCAAGGGCTTCGACCGTATATCCGCCGACGCCTCCGACGCCAAAAACGATAACCTTTGCATTATTAAGCTTTTCAACACCCTCTTTTCCAATTAAAAGGGCGGTTCTTGAAAATCGTTCCATATCAATTCTTCTTTTTTGATAATTTTAGATAAAATAAGTATGCAAGTATTAAAATTACGAGTAATACTGCCAGGTAAGCAGACAGTATTTTCATGCCGAGGAAGGACGATATAATTCCCATAAGAGAAGGAAATACTACGATTCCCACAAACGCTGCACCCATCTGCACTCCCATTGCCTTCTGCGAGTTTTTCTCGCCAAAATGCTCGGGTGTTAAAAAACTGAAATTAGGATAAAACGGCGCAACGCCAAGTCCTATTAAAAACAGGGAGGCGACGGATGCGGATATTGCATTTATAGGCAAAAATAGGCCTATAACACCGATAACGATAGAAATAAGACCCAATACGTTAACGCGATTGAGAGAAAGCTTGCCCGATAGCACGCCGGATAAAACCCTTCCTAAGGCAAGACCGACGTAGTACAAAACGAGGTAAAAAGCTCCGTCGCTTTTAGTCGCTCCCTTTACGTCTACGAGATAGGTGGTTGCCCAAAGACCTGCTGTTAGCTCTATTGCGCAGCAGGCTAAAAAGACGAGGCAAACGGGGATGCAAATTGGGTTTGTAAGCACTTCCTTATAAGAGCCGTAGCTTATTGCTTGCGGAGAGTCCTCTTTAGCCTCGCCCTCGTGGATTTTCCATAGAGGGAAGGATAGCAGTAGAATTAAGGCGATAACGCCTTGAATAATAGCCGCGTATCTATAACCCGTCCTCCAAGTCATATAAGAAAGAGATAAAGACATAAGGTAAGGACTTAGTGCAACACCCACACCGTAAAAGCAGTGTAAGAAATTCATATGAGAGGCCTTGTAGTGAAGGGCGACGTAATTGTTTAGCCCGCTGTCTATTGCTCCTGCGCCGATTCCAAGAGGGAAGCCGAGAAGGGTAAGCATCCAGGTTGCGTTTGCAAAGGACATGCCGAGCAGGGCTAAGGCGGTTAGAAGGGTTGATATAAAAGCGACCGTTTTAACTCCGAATTTCTCAAGAATTCTCGCGCTGAAAATGCTTGAAAGGAGGGTAAAGCAGGAAATGGGCGTCGTTATGGTCCACGCTATTGATTGGCTTACGCCCAGCTCCTCGCAAATGGCAGGCCAAGCCGAGCCAAGAAGAGAGTCGGGTATGCCAAGCCCTATATAACCCGAAAAAATTACAATCAGTAATAAAGTAGCCATTTTAGTGATAATCGACTTATAGATGGGTTTAAAGTTAACGGCGAAGTTAAAAACTTCGCCGTAACGCCTAAATTTTAAATTGATTATTCAGCTTTTTTAGCTTTATATTCGGCAAGTGCGGTTGCAAGCTGGTCAGGGCAAGAGGTGTTAGCTCTGCACTTAATACCCGAAAGTAAAGCGATTACCTCGTCAACGGGTCTGCCTTGAACGAGCTTTGAAATGCCTTGAAGATTACCGCTACAGCCGCCGATAAACTTTACGTCTACGACCTTATCGTCTGGGGTAACGTTGTATAAGATTTGTCTGCTACAGGTTCCTTTGGTAATATAAGTTAACATAATATCTCCTTTAAAGATGTTTTAATCTACTAATACGTCGTAAACGGTTGCGTAAACGTTGTCCGCCTTTTCTTCCCATTTTTTATAAATGCTTTTGGCGGTTGCTCTGTCCGCAACGACGAGCTTTAATTCAAGAATAGGCTGCGAAGGCTCTACGATTTTAAGATATACGGTATAGGTGCCGTCCTTATTCATAAAGTAGTCGGCGACGCGTTCTTGGCGTTTGCGGTATTTGTTTCTGTTTTTCTTGACGAAAATGGAAATTTCTTCACGGAGTGAAGATGGAATTTGAACGTAAAAATCAGCGAGGCAAATTCTTCCGTCCGGAGTAATGCTGTATAGCGGCTCGCCCTGCGTCGACACGTTGTATATAAACGAGTGGCTGAGAAGAGTGTTCAAAAGAGGCTTGCAGTCCATATAGTTTATCCAGGAATTGGAGGAGCTGCACATGTCAAGAATAGTGTTTTCCGAAAGAGGAACCTCCATTTTGTCAAAGACGAACAATAATATTAATTTGTTGATAAAGGTGTCGCCTTTAAGTTGCATGGGGTACCCTCAAAAATAATTTTAAACAAAATTTAAACCAGTTAAAATTAACTGGTTTAGGCAAATAATTGGCAAAACGGCAATTTTGCTTAACAGCTAAAGCAGTCAGATTTCAAACTGCTTAAGGTCCTTTAAAAGGTCGTCGCAGTCTGAAGAATGTATTTCTACGTTTATGGGCTTTGAAAGGTCAAGGCTGAAAATGCCTAGAATAGACTTGGCGTCAACCACGTACCTGTCGCTGCGAAGGTCGATATCGTACGAATATTTCTGCACGATAGAAACAAAGGTCTTTACGTCTTTTGCCATTTGAAGTGAGATTTGTACAATTTTCATTTTTAATCCTCCTAAGCTTTTTATAACTGCAAAGTTACACTTTTATTATATTATACATAATAAAAATAAAAAAATCAATAGTTTTGTTAAAAATATTATTGTGCTAAAGTTTAAAATATGTTATACTGTTTGCACAAACGAAAAGCTTATTTAATGGGGTTAATATGGTTACTCGCAAACAGTCTGTTCAAAATTTTAACGATAGGATGTCCGACCTTGTAAACGCAAAGTTTATAGTTGCGGAAAAAAAGATTTCCGAGGTACTGATTAGCATTTCGGATTCAGTTCTTTTATTTGAGCTTTTTCAGCACGTAACCGAGGGCTTTGATTATGCAACCTTTAAAAGCGTTTGCTTTTCTTACGACGGGCAGGGCAACGGTTATTTCAAGCTGCCCAAAACCGACGCCGACGTGCTTGCTCTGGGCTTTTCCGTTTTGATGGATATCGACAGCGGAAAAACAGACGTTTTAAATCTTTGCTCCGAGTTTTTCCCCTCTCAGGAGGGCAAGCAGAGAAGCTACTCTCTCTTTGCAACGCAGCTGTTGATTCCCTTCCAGCAAACGGCTCTTAAAATCGCAAATTCGGTTATTGAGAGCGAGGATAGTGAGGAAACGGAAGAAAAAGAGGATTGCGCGGAAGCTGTAAAAGAAGCTGAAAAGGATACAGAAAAGAAGGAGCTTTCGGCCTTGGACCTTTCTTACCTAAAGGAATTGCAGCGCGAATGTGAGGAGATTGCTTCAACGCTTAAAAGGGGACGAGAGCCTTACGACGAATTAAGCTTTGCCTTAGAGGAGATGGAGAAATATCTCATTGCTAAAAACTTAAGGGGAACAACCCTTGCGTTTACCGCGATAAAGCATATAAAGCAAAGCGTAAAAAAAATAAAAGTAGATTGCGATAAAATAGCGCAAATTATTGCCGAGGCTGCCGTATGAGTGAAAAGATGATTTCCTCCGAGAAAATTTACGACGGAGTAGTTGTAAAGCTTAGAAGGGATAAGATAATTACAGCCCGCGGAGTGGAAACCTACAGGGAAATTGTTTCACACTCGGGTGGGGCTTGCGTGCTTGCGGTAAAGGACGGTAAAATATTGCTTGAAAAGCAGTTTCGCTATGCTTACGGAAAGGAAATTTACGAGCTTCCTGCAGGTAAGCGCGATAAGGGTGAGGACTTTGAGGTAACGGCTAAGCGCGAGCTTGAAGAGGAAACGGGGCTTATTCCCCTCAATTTGCAAAAAATAACTGAAATTTATCCGACTCCCGGTTATACGGACGAGGTAATCGGCTTGTTTTATGCAGACCGGTTTGAAGAGGGCAGGCTGCATTTTGACGATACCGAGGATTTGACCTCCGAGTGGGTTGACATTGACGAGGTTTATAAAATGGTTGACGAGGGGGAGATACCCGACGCGAAAACGCTCGTGGCTCTCCTTTGGTATAAAAACGGTATAAAAAAATGACGAATTTAGAAAAAAGCGCAAAAAAAGAAACGGTCAGTATGATAATTACCGTGCTTTTATACGGAATCGGAGCCGCGTCCGTGCCCTACGTCTGGCTGTCGGACTTATTGGGCGGAGCAAAGGAGCTTGAGTGGTTTTTTGGTTTTGTCGTAAAAACAGCGTGCTCAATATTGCCGGTATATCTTATAATTCAATTTGGGTTTTCCAACCTTTTAAAGGTAAAAACCAAGGCGTTTAAGACCTGTCTTTTGACTCTGCCCGCCCTTTTGGTAATGGTAAACAATTTTCCGTTTATTCCCTTAATGTTGGGCGATATGTCGATTAACGGCACTTTTTTACAGTTTTTAACCTATTCGCTTTTATGTCTTTCAATAGGTATTTTAGAGGAGACGGTGTTCAGAGGCTGCGTGCTTCCTCTATGCGCTTTCAAATGCTCCAATGATAAAAAGGGCTTGTTTTGGGCTGTGGTTATAAGCTCGGCTGTTTTTGGCGCTGTGCATTTGTTTAACCTTTTGGGCGGATTTTCCCCTGCCGTATTTTTGCAGGTAGGGTATTCGTTTTTAATAGGGTTGGTGTGTGGCTTTGCTCTTATCGTAAGCGGAAATATTTATCTGCCGATTTTATTCCACGCAGTATTTGATTTCGGTGGCTTTTTGGTCGGAGAGGGGCTTGCGACAGGGGTGCTTTGGTCGGTCGAAAATATAATCTGGACGGCTGCTGCTTCAGTCGTTTTGGGCGTTATTATAGTAATGATTTTTATTAAAAAAGATTTTTCCGGTATTCGTACCGATTGGAACTTAAACAGAGGTATAGAAACGGACGGAGATAGGTAATATGAAGGCTGTAGTGCAGAGGGTGACTGAGGCAAAGCTTAGCGTAAGCGGAGAATTGATTTCTCAAATCGGCTTGGGCTTCGTCGTGTATTTTGGCGTTGCCGAGGGCGACGGAAGGGATAAAGCCGACTTTCTTGCCAAGAAAATCGGAGGACTAAGAGTTTTCGAGGATGAAAACGGCAAGATGAATTTAGCCTTAAAGGACGTGGGAGGCAGTATATTGTTCGTTTCTCAATTTACTTTAATCGCAGACGTTTTAAAGGGAAACAGACCGAGCTTTTCATCGGCAATGCGCCCGGAGGGAGCAAACGAAATATATCTTTATTGCGCTGAAAAATTAAGAGAACAGGGCTTAGAGGTCAAGCTTGGAGTCTTTGGCGCAGATATGACGATTGAGCAAAAAAATCAAGGTCCGGTTACCATAATTTACGAGGTGTAAAATGTTTGAAGATAAGTTGACTAATCTTTTGACAGACGGCGGCGCGTCCTTGGTGGGCTTTTCAAGGCTTACCGAAAGTCCGATTATCGGTCAGCCAGAATTGGTATACGCAATCACTCTCGTTTATAAGCTTTCGGACTCTGTTTTAAAGACTATTGACGGCAGACCCAGTATCTCGTATTTTCAGCATTACAGGGCGGTAAACGCCAGGCTTGACAGCCTTTGCTTAGACGCCGTAAGATTTGTTGAAAATCAAGGCTATAACGCCTTTCCAATAGCCGCTTCTCAGTCTACAAATGACGATAAATCGGCTTATAGAGGGGTTTTTGCCCATAAAACTGGCGCGTGCCTTTCGGGTATCGGGTACATTGGCAAGAACGCATTATTATACACCAAGGAGTTTGGAAGCAAGGTAAGGCTTGCTACGGTTCTAACCGATATGCCGCTTGAAAGACAGCGCGAAATTATAGTCGGCGGATGCGGCGATTGCGAGGTATGCAAAAAGGCGTGTCCGGCAGGCGCGATATCGGGACTGAATTATCAAGAGGGTATGGCGCGCGACGAATTCTTCTCGGCTGAAAAATGCTCCTCGCATATGAAGACGTATAAAGACGTAGGCCGCGGCGCGGTTTGCGGAATTTGTATAAAGGCTTGTCCAAAAAATAAGCTTAACTGAATAAAAACCCTCCGATAGTGGCAAAATCTTATCGGAGGGTTTGTTTATGAGTAAAAAGAAAAAACATCCCGTTATGAAAATGACGGAGCAGGACTATGCAAACTATATAATGGCGTTAAAGGATGAAAGGCCTATAAAGCCTATCAGACCAAAAGAGAAAGAGGAAGATTAACGCCAAACGAAATTATCGGCTTTGAAGCGGTTTCGCTCGGTACAGCGCGTAAAGCGCGCGCGTTGACAACAAAAATGTAAAAATATGGCTCTTCGGCGTAAAAAAGTGGCGAAGAGCTTTGTTTTTTTGTTGTTTTTTTTTGCTTTTTATGATATTATTATTAATATCATATTTATTTGTAGGTGACAGACTATGAAAAATCGCATTCTTTTAAAAGACGTTTACAAATCGGCAGACAGCTTATCGGGCAGTAAAATTACCGTAATGGGTTGGGCTAAAACTATAAGAGATTCAAAAGCCTTTGGCTTTATAGAGCTTAACGACGGAAGCTGCTTTAAAAACGTGCAGGTCGTTTTTGAGAGAGATAAAATTGCTAATTACGACGAAATTGCCCATCAAAACGTTGGATGCTCGCTTATCGTTGAGGGAACCTTAGTTCTTACTCCCGAAGCAAAGCAGCCGTTTGAAATAAAGGCTGAATCCGTAGAGGTGGAGGGCGCGTCTACTCCCGATTATCCTTTGCAAAAAAAGCGTCACTCCTTTGAGTATTTGAGGGAAATCGCTTATCTTCGTCCAAGAACGAACACCTTCAGCGCAGTTTTCCGCGTAAGAAGCGAAGCAGCCTTTGCAATACATAAATTCTTCAACGAAAGGGGCTTCGTATACGTTCACACGCCACTCATCACGGGTAGCGATTGTGAGGGCGCAGGCGCAATGTTCCAGGTAACTACGCTTCCTCTCGATAACGTTCCAAAGACTGAGGACGGAAAGGTCGATTATAAAAACGACTTCTTCGGTAAGCCTGCAAGCCTTACCGTTTCGGGTCAGCTTTCGGGCGAGGCATACGCGATGGCATTCGGCAATATATATACCTTTGGACCTACCTTCAGGGCAGAGAGGTCGAACACGGCGCGTCACGCAGCTGAATTTTGGATGATTGAGCCTGAAATGGCGTTTGCCGACCTTGCCGACGATATGGACGTTGCAGAGGATATGGTAAAATACGTTATTTCACACGTTATGGAAACCTGCAAGAGCGAATTGGAGTTCTTTAACAATTTCGTTGATAAAGGACTTTTGGAAAGGCTTTGCAACGTCAGGGATAACGAGTTCGTGCGCTTGAGCTATACCGAGGCTATTAAGCTTTTAGAGCCTCATAAGGATAAATTTGAGTTTCCCGTATACTGGGGCTGTGACCTTCAAAGCGAGCACGAGAGGTTTATTACCGAGCAAATTTACAAAAAGCCGGTATTCCTTACTGATTATCCAAAGGAAATTAAGGCCTTCTACATGCGCTTAAACGACGACGGAAAAACCGTTGCGGCAGCCGACCTTTTAGTTCCCGGTGTAGGTGAGCTTATCGGCGGAAGTCAAAGAGAGGACAGGGAAGACGTTCTCCTTGCCCGTATGGCAGAATTAGGCTTAAAGCCCGAGGATTACGATTGGTATATTAATCTCCGCAAATTCGGAGGAACGACCCACGCAGGCTTCGGCTTAGGCTTTGAGCGTATGATAATGTATTTGACGGGTATTTCCAACATACGAGATGTTATACCGTTTCCACGTACGGTTGAGAATCTTCTTTTTTAAAGGCTTATCTGCGTCGTTATGCTTCGTTACTGCAAATTGCTCTTGA
>JAZNDO010000126.1:0-15246 GCA_045588105.1 Christensenellaceae bacterium
GAAGAGAGCGTCGTTAATACCGACTGCTTTACCCTTATAGGTTGCTATCATGCTGTCTGCAAGACCGTTCAAGTATTCTGCAGTACCGAAAGCCGGAACGTTTTTGCCGCTTTCGTATTTCTCAACGTCCGCCTCGGATGCAAAAAGAGCGAGCGCGGTTTTACTGTAGTCCGCAATAGCTGTAATTACCTTATCCGAGTCTGCAACGCTTGCGTAAGAATTATACTTTTTAACGAGGTCCTTCTTAGCGTATTGGATAATGATTTTGTTGTTGATAAGGTTGTCTAAAATAAGACTGTACGTGTCGGAAAGAGAATAGCCGTAGCTTTGTACGTACATATATCCGTACGACATAAAGCCTGCTACCATTTCGCGCTTGTAAATGTTTTCGGGCGCAACGTCGGTTGCCTCGCCGTCGATATCTACCGTTGCAACGGCACGCTCTACGTCTCTGTCCGTATTAACGGTAAAAAGACCGCAGCTTGCCATCGTGCCGGTAATCATTGCTACTGTAAGAATTACAGTAATAAGTTTGAGTAAAAATTTCTTCATAGGATTCTCCTGATGACATAATTTGAGAATTCAATCTCACATAATACTTTAGTATTATAATAAATTATTTAAATAATTGCAAGGCATTTTGAGTGCTTTTTGTGTAAAATTTGCAAAAATTTTTTATTTTTTTATATTTGAGCAATCTGTTAAGCCGAAAAAACCGTTTTTATTAATTTTGCAACCTCTTCAACCTGTAAATTCTCCGTTTTGAAAATAAGACTCGGGGTTGCTCCTACGCTCAGAGTAACAAACTGCTTGTACTTATTGATTTTGTCCATAAACGCAGAATCGTTCAGGCTTGAAAGCCCCTCCAGCTCGACGAAGGCCTTCCTTCCCGAAAGAACGATTTTAGTTCCTCCTCTACTCTTTACGGCGAGCTTCAATTCTGCAATAAGTATAAGATTTTCAACCTCTATGGGCACTTTTCCGTAATTTTCAACGAGCGAGCCGACAATTCTCAGCTTGTCCTCCGCGCCCTTGATTTCGGCTATTTGCTTATAGCAGTCCATCCTTGACGAGCCCGAGCCGATATAGGTTTCGGGAATATAAGCGTTCATTTTTATATCAAGCTCAACGTCCCTTTCCTCGTGTGTTTCACCAAGGCTCTCCTTCAAAAGCTTACTGTAAAGCTCGTAGCCGATTCTATCCATATGTCCGTGCTGCTCTTTACCTAAAACGTTGCCGGCGCCCCTGATTTCCAAGTCCCTCATAGCAATTTTATAGCCGCTGCCCATTTCGGTAAATTCCATAAGCGCAGACAATCTCTTGTACGCGGTTTCTGACAGCACCTTATCGCGCTTAAAGGTAAAATACGCGTGAGCGAGCCTGTCGCTTCTGCCGACTCTTCCCTTAAGCTGATAAAGAGTTGACAGACCGAGGAAATCGCTGTCTATAACGATTAACGTGTTCGCTCTCGGCAAATCTATGCCGTTTTCAATTATTGTCGTTGCGATTAAAACGTCGTATTCGCCGTCGTAGAATTTCATAACGCTGTCTTCCAGCGTCCGCCTATCCATTTGACCGTGAGCAACGACGATTTTCGCCTCGGGAAGAATTGCCTTTACGGTGTCTGCGAATTTATATATGGTTTCAACTCTGTTATATAAGATTAACGCCTGTCCTTCTCTTGAAAGCTCTCTTCTTACGGCGTCTCTGATAAGAGCCTCGCTCTCCTCTAAAACGTAGGTCTGAACGGGAATTCTTACGCTGGGCGGAGTATGAATAGTGCTTATATCTCTTATGCCCGAGAGTGACATATGCAGGGTTCTCGGTATTGGCGTTGCCGTCATCGTAAGAGTATCCACGTTTTCCTTTAAAAGCTTTAGCTGCTCCTTATGCTCTACTCCGAATCTTTGCTCCTCGTCCAAAATCAACAGACCTAAATCGTTAAAGACAACGTCTTTGCCGAAAAGCCTGTGAGTACCGATAACAAAATCTATCTCACCCTTTTCAAGCCTTGAAATAACGTCCTTTTGCTGCGCCGCCGTCCTGAACCTGTTAAGCGACGCCAATCTTATACCAAAATCGGCAAATCTTTGCTTTGCCGCCCTGTAATGCTGCTCGCAAAGTATGGTCGTAGGACAAACCAAAGCAACCTGCTTTCCGTCTAAAATAGCTTTGAACGCAGACCTGAAAGCAACCTCCGTTTTACCGAAGCCGACGTCTCCGCACAAAAGTCTGTCCATAACCTTCGGACTTTCCATATCCGCCTTGATTTCCTTTACCGACTGTATCTGGTCCTCGGTTGCCTCAAACTCAAAGGCAGCCTCAAACTCCTCGTTAAGCTCGTTATCCTCGGAAAAAACAAAGCCCTGCTTTTGCTTTCTTGCATTATACAGTCTTTTAAGGTCTATTGCCATTGCCGAGATAGACTCTTTAACGCGTTGCTTTATTCTTTCAAATTCGTGACCGCCTATTTTATTAAGCCTTGGAGTATCACCGCCGACGTATTTGGTTAGCCTGTCCATCTGGTCTACGCCGACGTACAGGGTGTCGCCGCCCAAATAACGCACGGCTACGTAGTCCTTACTTCCCTCTTGAGTAGTTATTCTCTCGACTCCGACCACGTGACCTATACCGTGCACCTCGTGTACGGCGTAGTCGCCTATTTCGGGCGCTTGAAAGAGGTCGCCCCTCTTTCTTTTTAACCTCTTCTCTTTTTCCTTTTCAATAAATATATCGCCCGTACCTATAACCGCGAGCTTTGCCTGATGGTAAATAAAGCCGCTCGGCAAAAAGTAGGTCGTAACGACTGCCGCGCCTGAGGGAAGATGGGTATCGTCCGCCCTGATTACGGTTACGCCGTGCTCGTACATTTGCTCGGCAAGATTTTCCGCTCTCTGCGTGTTTCCGCAGCAAATTAAAACTCTGTATCCGTTATACTTCCAGGTTGAAACGTCCTTAAAAAGCTCGGTGGGCTTTGCAGAATACCTCGTTACGGGTGAGCATTTGAACGAGTAGGTTTTTAATGGGTTAAAGAAATTTATTGCGGTCGTAATATTTTGGAAAGCAACTCTTCTGCAAGAATTGAGCCTTGAAAGCAATGCGCTACTGTCTGAAAATTGCTTTATGGTAAAATCAAACGCCTTTCCCTGTCTTGCTAAGGTTAAGGTTCTTTCCGTATGCTCCTTTAAGACGGCGGAAAGACCGTCTGCAAGCAGCTTGCACTCGTCGTAAACTACGGTCGCTCCGTTTGGTATATATTGAGAAAAATTATCCGTAACCGTCGGCAAAACGGGCATTAAAAACTGCAAACAGTCTGCCGTTAAATTACCGCTGTCAAGCTTTTCCTTTATTTCTTCGGCAATCCTTCTCGCGTCGCTTCTTACCGCAAGGGTGCTGAATTTAAACAGCGATTGCTTTACTCTTTCCTTTAAGCCTTCGACGTCTTGCGGTAAAATAAGGGCGTCGGTCGCCACTATCGCCGTAAATTCCGCAACGCTTTCCTTGTTCTCTCTGTCGTCTGCGGAATATCTTTTTACAGTTTCAGCCTCGTCGCCGAAAAAGTCTACTCTGTATATCTTTTCTTCGTTTATGGGATAAACCTCAAAAATATCTCCACGAAGAGCAAACGTACCCTTTTCGTCTGCAAACTCCTGTCTTTTATATCCCATTAGCACGAGACTTTGCAAAAGGTCGCTTAAATCGTACTCCTCGCCCTTCCTTATATTTATATAAGGTATAGCCTTAGGAAAAAGCTGAATAAGGCTTTCTAACGTGGCCACTATAAATTGAGCGCCGTTTTTTATTTTATATAACGCGCTTAGCCTTTGATAAAGCCTATCCTTATTAAAAGCGGCCTTAAACAGTAATACGTCGTCCTTGGGAGGAAGTAAAACGACCTCCTTGCCGCTTATACTTCTTATTTGCTCGGCAACCCTTGCTCCGTAAAGCATATCCTTTACGATATAAATTACAGGCGTGCCAAGCATTGAAGCCAAGTGACATTTTTCGGCAAAGGTAACGCCAAATACCGCAGAGGGTAACCCGCTGCGGACGTCGTTTGCAAGATTTTCAAAATCTTCGCCTAAGTTGTCGAAAGCTAAATAATTTCTAAGCATACCTGTTTTACGGTCGCATTTTACAGCAACACGATTTTAAGCCTTTTTGTTAAATTTACACATAACGTCTTCAATCGGCAAGCCGTGAATAAACGCGTCTGACGCCTCTACCGCAACCCCTACGGACTGCTTAAAGCGAGGCTCGTCCTCCTTTCGTATATCGGAAAGAACGTAATCTATAATCTCGTATTGAGCCTCCGGCTTAGTACCTATACGGACTCTCGGAAAATCGGTTGAGCCAAGCCTTTGAACGATGCTCCTCATACCGTTATGAGTACCTGCGGAGCCGTTTGCCCTTATTCTTACAGCACCGATTGCAATATCCAAATCGTCGTATATAACGAGTATATCCTTCGTGGGTATTTTATAAAATGCAGAAAGCTCCTGAACGCAATCTCCGCTTAAATTCATATAGGTTTGAGGCTTTAAAAATATAACCTTTTCACCTGCGATATTCTTTTCGCCGTAAATACCCTTAAAGCCTTTTTTATTAAAGCTTACGCCGTGTTTTTCAGCAAGCAATTCCACAGCCATAAAGCCGAGGTTGTGTAAATTTTTAAGATATTTAAGACCGGGGTTTCCAAGCCCAACGACGAGCTTCATACTTCTCTCCTTATATTTCTTATAAATAACGGGCGATGGTTACCCTCTCGCCCGCTTAAATTTGATTTATTAGTTATTGTTATCGTAAATATCAGACATCTTTCTGTCAAAATAAATGTTTTCGATAGCAACAGCGAAAAGCTTTGCAACCGATAAAACCTCAATTTTATCAAGCTTCTTCTCTTCCGTTAATGGAATAGTGTCTAAAACAACGAGCTTGGTGATTGGAGAATTCTTAATTCTCTCGATTGCCGGACCGCTGAGCACCGCGTGAGTACAGCAAGCGTAAATTTCGCTTGCGCCGTTTGCGTGTAACGCCTCTGCACCTTGACAAATAGTACCTGCGGTATCAATCATATCGTCAACCATAAGACATCTCTTGCCCTTAACGTCGCCGATTATGTTCATAACCTCAACCTGATTTGCCTTAGGTCTTCTCTTGTCGATAATTGCCATTGGGCAGTTAAGCTTAGCGGCAACGTTTCTCGCTCTCGTTACAGAGCCCATATCGGGAGAAACGACCATAAAGCCGTCGTCAACCTTTTTCTTGAAATATTTGAAAAGAAGAGGACCGCCTACGAGATGGTCAACCGGAATATCGAAAAAGCCTTGAATCTGAGCGGCGTGAAGGTCCATAGTCAAAATTCTGTCAGCGCCTGCTGAGGTAATAATGTCTGCTACGAGCTTTGCGGTAATCGGGTCTCTCGCTCTTGACTTTCTGTCTTGTCTTGCGTAGCCGAAATATGGAACAACGGCAGTGATTCTGCCTGCAGACGCTCTTCTTGCAGCATCAATCATAATTAAAAGCTCCATAAGGTTTTCGTTTACGGGAGCGCAAGTAGATTGAATAATGAAAACGTCTCTACCTCTAACCGTTTCACAAAGGTGAACGCTAGTTTCTCCGTCGCTGAAATGCCCAACCTCAACGTTGCTTAAAGGAAGATTGAGTTCTCTTGCAATCGACTCCGCTAAAGCTCTGTTTGAATTACCTGCAAAAAGCTTGATTTCGGTTCCGTGTGTAATCATAAGTCCTCCAATGTAATATATCGTATTGTTTTAACACCGTAAATAATTATAATAAATATTAAAAATTTTTGCAAGAAAAAAAGGCGTGTTTATAATATAAATTATAAATTTTTATTTTTTTCGTCTTTCCCTGAAAAATTCCTTAATAAGATTAGAGCATTCCTCCTCTAAAAGTCCGCCCTCGAAATCGGTAACGTGATTTAAACCGCTTTCGCTTAATATATTGAATTTGCTGACTACTCCGCCGCCCTTTTGCTCGTACGCGCCAAACCACACCTTTTTTATGCGCGAATTGGCTATCGCTCCGGCGCACATCGCGCAGGGCTCTAAGGTAACGTACATTTCCATGCCGTCAAGTCGCCAGTCCTTTATTTTTCTGCATGCCTTTTCTATGGCTAAAATCTCGGCGTGAGCGGTAGCAAGCCTTTTCGTCTGGCGCATATTGTATGCCCTTGCAATTATTTTCCCATCTGCAACTATTACGCAGCCTATCGGCACTTCCTCTGCTTTTTCTGCCTTTTTTGCCTCTCTGAGCGCCGATTTCATAAACTTTTCGTTGATATTCATAACTCTATTTGTGATACTCCGAGCCTGCGTTTATAGCAAAGGCTCTATATATTTGTTCTGCGGTCATAACTCTCATAAGCGTATGTGGAAAGGTCATATCCGAAAAGGATATTTTCTCCTTACAAAGAGCCTTTACCCCCTCGTCTATACCGTAGCTACCGCCTATTATAAAGGTTATTTCCCCCTCTCCTCTATCCGTTAAGGATTTTATCTTTTTGGCTAAATCTTCGGAGCTTAATTTCTTGCCCTCTATCGCCAACGCTATGGGGTAGCCCTTTATATTGGACCGTATTCTCTCGCCCTCGGCAGCCATAATTTTCTTTATATCGGCAGGCGACGGATTTTTAAAGTTTTCTTCCTTTACCTCGATTAGTGAAAAATCACAGTAACCGCCGAGCCTTTTACTATACTCCAAAACGGCCTCGGTAAAATATTTTTCCTTTACTTTGCCTACGGCAATAAGTCTTATTTTTATCATAATACCTTATACTAAAAATGCTGATAGCCACATTATGGAGCAAATTGCAATGCCAAACGAGGAATATAAGAAGAATTCCTTTAAGCTACCCTTCTCTTCCTCTTTTTTATCGCCCGTAAAAAGCAAGGCTATTACCCCAAAAAAGCAAGCGACGGCAGGCAACGTAATCGCAAGCATCCAGCCACCGCCGCCAAAGGTCAGCGAGGGACAAAAATACTCGATGGTAACGATTGCAAAATTATTCAAAAAGTGAGCTATAACGGTTGGAATTACCGACCCGCTCTTTATAGCTATCAGACAGAATACGAAGCCTACGGCAAACTGATAGGGAGTTTGCATCGGCGTCATATGGTAAAGGGAGAAAATAAGCCCCCCTATCACGGCTTTGAGCAGCGTACCGCACTTGATTCCTCTTAAAAGTATTCCTCTCATCGCAATTTCTTCCGCAACGGCAGGCAATACGCATACCGTCAATATAACCAAAAGATAATTGCCGACGGAAAATTCGGGAAGAGATATGGGAGTTGCCTCGTATCCGAATTTTTTCGACAAAAACTCAACGAATGCAGTGTTTACGTTTCCAAGGCCGAAAAAGACCGAAACAAAGGCTACGAGCGCTAAAACGTAATACTTTCCGTCAGCCCTTTGCGCGCTACAGACCTTTAAAACCGATTCGCCCTTCAGATATGAAAAGCAAATCGTGAATAACAGTATTGCCAACGGACTTACAGAAAAGGATAAAAAGACGTACCACGCCTTTGACTGAACGGCTTCAGCTCCTCCCAACGAATTGGTAAAAACCGCAAAAAACACGCTTAACGCAATGACAAAGACGACCAACAGAGAAAAATACAGTCCCGACGAGCTTTCGTCCTTTTGCAACAAGCTTTCCCTCATCATAAGCGTTACTCCGAACGAAGAGCCTTGACAGGGTCTTTTTTACTCGCAAGAAGGGACGGAATAAAGCCTGACAGCACGGTAAGCACCGACGAGCCGAATATCAGTAAAAGGTAATTCCACCATCTCAGGAACACGAACCCTGTAACTCCGGTTAAGTTTGCCATAATGACGTTTAAAGGCAGAACTACTAAAAGGGTTAAAAGTATTCCGCAAAGACCTGCGACGAAGCCGATTACACCCGTTTCGGTAACGAATAACCTTACCACGTCCTTCTTTCTCGCTCCGACCGAACGAAGCACGCCTATCTCTTTGGTTCTTTCAATAACCGAAACGTAAGTAATAATACCTATCATTATTGAGGAAACGACGAGCGAAATAGAGGTGAGTGCAAGAAGGATTGCGCTTACGCTGCCTACCACCATTCTTACGACCTCGATTATCGCACCTACGTTGTCAGTATAGGTTATGTCCGGGTTATCCCCCTTGTCTTTCAACGTATTGTACTCTTCAAGGTACTGAATTAAATAGTCTTTATCCTCTATGGTGTTAGGATAGAATTTTATCTTAGTCGGAAGCTCGGCGTAGCCTATTTCCGAAAGAGCGTTGTTCAAGGCGATTTTATCGTTCTCTGCAATGACAGAGCCTCCAAGCGCCTTTTTTGTTTTATTTGCCAATTGAGCCTGTACGATTGCAGACTCATACGCCTCTTGAATAACGTAATCGTTAAGCTCGGGCAAATAGGCGATAGGCGAGGTAAACATACCGTACTGAGTATCGTCGTTAAGCTTGATTATACCCACTATTTTTAAAACCTGAGAATTTTCATCCTCTTCTTTAGGATTGACGTCGTAGCTCGTTATACTCTTAAGCATATCGTCGGTAAACGAGCCGCTTTCTTTTATAGAGTTTTCTATGGATTCAATCGCAAGCTTTGATTTCTCGCTTCCGTCGTCTACCCCACCGTGATAATACTTATAGATAAACTTTGCAGGAGTCGTCGTGTTTTTAGAGTAAACGCCGTTAGATTCCTTGTAATATCCTGCGTTTGAAATGAGATTATACTCGTTTATATAAGGGTCAGTCAATATTTCCTGATAGGTATAATGCGTTTTGTTCTCGTCAACCAACGCGTCTATATCCAAAAGATAAGTCGCCAAAACGGTATCCGAAATAGAAGAGTTTTTATCGACAACGAGCAATAATTCGTTATACTTTTCGGGATATTTGCCTGCAACGAGATGATATTGCTCTTCAAGTATGCTCCTATTCGGAGGCAGACACGACCAGCTGCCCGTATTGCTTGCCATAACGTATACGTCGCCCTTTACGTCTGCGGTAAGCCTCGTCGGCACTAAAACCTTCTTATATATGTTTTTGGTTACGTTTTTAACGGCGTCGTATCTTACCCTTTGAGGGTCTAAGCCCTCGAGATACTCCATAAAGTGAGAAGATATTTCGTTAGTAACGTTTTGAGGCTTCATATTCTTAAGAACGCGGTTGATTAAAACGCTGTCCTCCGGAGCTTTTTCATTTTCGCCGTTTAACGTCGAATTTACGTAGCCCAAAATGGCTTCTATCTGATAATTTTGCTCGCTCGTGCTGACCGTTATGGGAACGCTCGACATCGTGTCCTTTTGCACCTTGTCTATAAAGGCGTTAAGTCCGTTATTGCAGGCAAGCACCAACGCGATACCGACTATTGCTATAGACGAAGCTATAGAGGTAAGTATCGTTCTTATTTTTTTTCCGGCTAAATTTTTAACACTAAGCTTTGCAGCCAATGAATAGGGCATAAAGGAATGCTTTTTCTTTTTTTCCTGCTTACGCTCCTCATCCTTAGCGGTAAACGGCTTATCGTCCAAAACGACGAGTCCGTCCTTCATCTTTATCGTACGGGTTGCGTATTCCGAGGCAAGCTCCGCGTTATGAGTAACCATAACGACTAACCTGTCCTTCGAAATTTCTTTGAGCAGCTCCATTATTTTTACGCTGTTTTCGCTGTCAAGAGCGCCCGTAGGCTCGTCCGCCAAAATCATCTTGGGGTTGTTGACCAAGGCTCTTGCTATCGCAACCCTCTGCATCTCGCCGCCCGAAAGCTGACGGGGCTTTTTTCTCAAATGCTCGGAAAGCCCTACGTCTACGAGGGCTTTAATAGCTCTTTTTCTTCTCTCCTCTCTGCCTATACCGCTTATAACGAGGGCTGTTTCTACGTTTTCTAAAACCGTTTGATGAGATATGAGGTTATAGCCCTGAAATACGAAGCCTACCTTACGGCTTCTGTAGGTATCCCACTCTACGTCGGTAAAGCTTTTCGTTGACTTCCCTTCAATTATAAGGTCGCCGGAGGAATATCTGTCCAGACCGCCTATAATATTCAAAAGAGTCGTTTTACCGCAGCCCGAAGGACCTAATACGCAAAGAAATTCAGACTTGCGCATATCCAACGTCACGCCCTTTAAAGCGTGTACCTTGCGGTCGTCCGTTTCGTATATCTTTTTTATAGCTTTAAGCTGAATCATCGCCTGTCTCCAATACAAGATTCTTTAAATTCCGAATAAAAATTGACGGCTTCCTCTACCAAAGCCTCTTTTTCCATAAAAACGCAATCTGCCAAATAAGCGTTGAAAAATGCTATTTCATCGCCTGTTATTACGGGAATATCGTGTATCCTTGCCATTTTAACAAGCTGCGTATCAATTGGACTTGTGACCGTATCCACAATCATTCCGCAGCCCTTGACAGTCTCCCCGTCAATAAGAGACTGCCCTGCCAAATACCCCGACCCAACAGGAGTCGCGTTGATTATAACGTCGTACTGCATATCGTCCGAAAGAGATTCCTTAACGGTAATGCCGGCGACCTTTCGCTTGAACTCGTTTGCCGCCTTCAAATTTCTGTTATATACGCTGACCGTCGCCTTTGCCTCGGCAAGAGCGAGTATTATACTTTTTGCAACGGTTCCGCAGCCTAAAACCAAAATTCTCTTACCCATCGGCTCAAAGCTCCTATTTTTTAAAGCAAATAAAAGCCCGGTTCCGTCTGTTGTAAAGCCCTCTCCTCTTTTAACGACGTTTACGCCCTTTACGGTTTTCGCTCTCTTTTCCACCTTTGCGAGCCTTCTCAAAGCGTCGCCGTTGAAGGGATAACCGACGGTAAATCCGTCAAAATCTCTCGCTTCCGCTATACTTTTCTTTATTCCGCCCTCTTCTACGTTTAAGTATGAAAAGGTATAATTTTTTACCCTCATTTTACTCAAAATGAACGAGTGATGTAAATTCGTTTTTTCGCTCGGCGCGCACGCACTTACGTTTACGAACGAATTCTTTTTCAAGCACTCGAAGAAGCCGGGGAAAGCCTCGTTCACGCAAGCGTCGTCGTCGGTTTCTCCTCCGTTTACGCTCGCAGATAAAGCAATCGCCGCGCTCATAGCAATTCTTGCATCTCCGTGCGTTACCACGTCTCCGCCGGCGTATCTTTCAACCCCTTTTATTGCAACTCCGCCGTCAAAGCGCTTGCAAATTCCACCCATAGAGTTAATCATTTCCTCTATGTTTTTGGTTACGTCTACGTCCTTGTATTGAATTTCTCCGAGGTCGCTCATAATACTTTCGCCCTCTGCAACACCCATCAGAACTGCCAAAACAGGCAATTCGTCAGTTATTGCAAACGCCTCGTCACCCGTTACGTGAGTTGCCTTCAATTTACTCTTATACGCAGTTATATCGGCAATCGGCTCGCCGCAGAGAATTCTTCTGTTTTTAATTTCTATTTTCGCGCCCATTCTCTTTAAAATTTGAAGGGCGTAGGTTCTCGTTGGGTTTATACCTACGTTTTTGCACGTCGTCTGACCGCACATAAGTCCAAGAGCAATAAAGTTCATTGCTACCGAAAAATCTCCGCAAACGAATATTCTCTTTCCCTTTATTTCGCTTTTATCAAGACAAACGGTCTTTTTCTCAGCGTCACACTCTATTTTTGCCCCCATTTCCTTCAAGAGAATTTCCATATGGTTTCTGGTTGCAATTTCTTCTTTAATCGTCGCCTTTACGCCGCTTAAAAGAGCGCACACCAAAATCGAGGATTTTATTTGCGAGCTTGCGGTATGCAAGGGGTAATCTATAGGTCTGAGCTTTGCGCCGTGCACGTAAACTGGCGGAAGTCCGCCCTTTTGAAGGGCAACCGTTGCGCCCATCTTTTGCAGAGGCTCCTGCAACGCTCTCATAGGTCTTTGCTTAAGCTCAGCGCCTCCCGTTAAAATAGCGGATATGTTTGCTCCCGAGGCTACGCCGCACAAAAATCTGAGCGCCGTACCGCTGTTGCCGCAGTCGAATTTTAAACCGCTTTTGAACTTCTTTGCGCTTTTGATTTCAAGTATTCTTCCCTTAAGCTTAACCTTTGCCCCAAGCTTTTTCATGCAATTTGCAACGGTTAGGGTATCCTCGCACATAAGAGGATTTACCACGTACGTCTTGCCCTTTGCTATTCCGCCCAAAACGATGGCTCTACTCGTTATTGATTTGTCCGACGGTACGGTGTACTCACCGTACAGATTTTCTTTTGAATGTATTTTCATACCACTCAACCCTTGAGTTTATTTGCTATAGCTTCCTTTATTTGCTGCATTTTTTCTTTGGCAGTATTATATCCGATTGCGTACATTTCGTCTAAACCCCTCAGCGAAGAGGTGGAAAACGCCGACAAATCGGGCTCTAATACAAAATCCGAGTATTCGTAGCACTGCTTGCTTCTCTCTGCCAAAGGAACGTTATTATTCGGATATATTTCATCCAAAGCCCTTTTTATACCTTGATTCGTATCCTTTCCTTTTCCAAGATTTACGGCAATAACGACGTCTGCCCCCATATCCTTTACGACGTCTGAGGGCACGTAATTCAAATACGCTCCGTCTATCAACCGCCTGTTATCTGCAAGCACGGGCGGAAACGGAGGAATTGCAGAGGACGCGGCAAGCGCAACTGCAAGCTCACCCTTAGAAATAACGACCTCTTTTCCGCTATCCATATCGACGGCAACAGCCTTAAACGGCTTTTTTAAATCGCTGAAATGCGCTCCGCCTGTAAATTTATCTATAATTTCGCGCAGGTCTATTATGCCCAAGGCAAACATAAGCATCATTTGCGCGTCTGCAACGCCCACCTCTTTAAGCAGGGCAAGCATATCGTCCGAGGAATAGCCCTTGGCGTACAAAGCCCCGACGATACTGCCTATGCTGGTGCCGGCAACGAAGTCAAACGATATACCCTCCTCCTCAAACGCCTTTAAAGCTCCGAGGTGCGCCATACCCTTTGCTCCGCCGCTGCCTAAGGCAAGACCTATTTTAAACGGTTTTCTTTTATTTTCCATAAGTTAAAGTATTCGTAACAATTGAATTTTTATAATTTTTTTGACAGCTCATATATAAATTCGACGTATTGCTTAGATGCGTAATTTACCATCCTAACAAACTCGTCTGCCCCACCCTTTCCGTCCGAAACAGCCTTTACGATAAGGCAGGGAATTTGCATGTTAAGGCAGGTTAAAAGAACGCCTGCGCTTTCCATCTCGCAAACCGACGCGCCGTAGGTCTTTGCCAAATTCTCTTTTATTTTTTCATCTGCCACGAACTTGTCGGCAGAAGCGCAAATTACCGTTTGCATATCGGGATTTACAGATTTTGCAAGCTCTAAAAGATTTTTGTCGGGGCGAAGAGTTACCTCGGGATATTGCAAATATCTGCCAACCTCGCAGCCGTCGATAGGGCTTGTATCAAAATCGTAGTGAACTACGCCCTCGACGAGCGCTACCCTGCCGACGCCGATATCCTCGACGAGCGAGCCGCACACACCGAAATTTATTATAACGTCTACGTTGTAGACGGATATAAGCATTTGCGTTGCGGAGGAGGCGAAAATCTCGCCCACGCCCGATTTCACGCAGTACACCTCGTTTACGCCAAGCTTGAAAATCATTATTTCAAACCCACCGTATTTTACGTGCTCAACCTCTAAATTTCTTGCCGACACAAAGCTTTCAACCTCGCTTTGCATAGCTACTACCATCCCAATTTTTTTCATATCAAAAGTAACCTTTTTCTCAAGTTTTTTATATGGTATAATATGACCTCGAAGCCTTTGATTTTAATACCTGTCAGCAAGCCTCCCAAAACCTATACGGACGCCTTAAGCAAGGTCGGGCTTGATTACGCGGCTGATTTTTCGCCACGCAACCTAAATATTTTCTCGGGTATGCTGCTGACGGGCGGCGGAGATATACTCTCCACCTTTTACAAGTCAAAAACAATCTGTACTGACGTAAACGTAATTCGCGACGTAAACGAAATCAGACTGTTTGAATATTTTTTTAATAAAAACCTACCTGTTTTAGGTGTTTGCCGTGGCTTACAGCTTATAAACGTCTGCCTTGGAGGGACACTGAAAAACGTCGAAAAGCATCAGTCCCCACTCGGCGAGGACGTATTTCACGGGCTTTTACCCACAACCGGCTTTTTTAAAAATTTACAGTACGCAAACTCCAATCATAAGCAATGCGTTGACCGCATTTGCAAAAACGCTCAAAATTCAATCTTTTCATACGACGGAACAGTCGAAGGGTTTTCGGTCGGAAACACCCTTGCCGTACAGTTTCACCCCGAAAGGATGGGAGATTTTGCCGTAAATCTCATTTTTGGAGAATTTGCAAAACGGGCAAGCCGTTATTTTGAAAGGCTGCGATAAATTTCCCGACAGTAATTTGCATTTTCGCCTAATTTTTCACGCTCGCCGTCTGCAAAAGCAATTTCCTCATCGGTCAGCAGAAGCTCGTCCTTATCCGTGTATGAATTTCCCAAATCTATGACGAATCCCCTTCTCTTGAAAATGTCGCTACCCTCAAGTCTTACGGTTGAGGTTGCTATGCCCGAAAGCTCGCTTGCCATATACGAATCCTGCGCCGTATTCAGTACGGCAACTACCGTGAGACTTTTTCCCTTACCGTAGCATCCGCCTGCGCTGAATATGTCCCGAGCGTATTTTTTCTTGCTGACACCGGTCTTTATAAAGCCTCCGTCGTTTTTATTAACGTACTCAAAGTCCTCATAGCAGCTGATAACGGCGGACAGGCTGTCTATTATAACGGCGGTGTCTTTTCCGTTTTCAGTAAGTATTTTCGCTCTTTCCAAGGTCAAATTCACAATCCTTAAAACCTCTTCGCTATCGCTTGAAGCCGGCAAAAATATTATCTCTTTGTTTTCGGTTATCTCTATATCAGACACGTCTTCGGGCTTTGCTCCGACAAAAATCACAAACGTCTTAACGCTTTCCTCTAATGAGTTGACCAACGCTTTTGTAAATTCCGTGCCGAATTTACCGGTAACGTCCTCAACCAAGCATCTTTGCCCCTTGCCTAACGGACAAAAGACCTCCAAGGCGCGAATTATGGGGCTATCGCCTGTTAATCTGTGCTTAACCTGCGGATATTGGGGCTTTAACTGAGAAAAAACGACGGTTTTGCGCTCGCTTTCAGGTGTTTTTCCGTTTATCGCGTTGACGGCTAAGTCGG
>JAZNDO010000127.1:0-12264 GCA_045588105.1 Christensenellaceae bacterium
ATAACAAAACTGCGTTTTAAAAGTTGACCAATTTTGAAAAATGTGATAAAATAAGTCACATATTTATTAAAGTTTTATCAAATTTTCACAGTTTTGTGGCAAACTTATTATTGGTTCAAGCGGCTTTAAAGCCGATGAATAAATTTAGAAAAACTCACGAAAAAATCGTGCGTGAAATTTTAGGAGGTAAAACATGAAAAAACTCAAACTTTTGTCGTTTTTACTCGCAATGGTTATGACTTTGTCATTTGCGTTAACCGCATGTAACAAAAAGACCAGCGAAAGCGAAAAAGAGTCTGTTCCTGCAAGTGAATCTGTTTCTGCAAGCGACTCTGAAAACGATAGTACTTCAACCGGCACTCCTGCTGAGTCTGAACCAGGAGAATCTGCAAGCGAATCAGAAAGCGAGTCTGCAAGCGAATCTGCAAGCGAATCAGAAAGCGAGTCTGCAAGCGAATCTGAAAGTGAATCTGAGTCTGTTGTAGAATCAGTTCCAAATCCAAAAGTAGAAGCTCCTGCTGATGACCCTAACTACGTAAGGGCTCCAGATGATAGTGTTTATACTTACAACACTTACACTTCTATCTCTCCATCTAACTGGAACGAATTGACTTATCAGGATAACAACGACACTCAAATCATGGGCTACATCGCCAGCAACTTATTCGAGTTCGACTTTGCTTTCGATTCTAACGGAGAAATAATCCCCGGTGAATTCGAAACCGAATTCTCTTTTGCAACTGCTCTTGAAGATGTTTCTGCTGACTATGGTTATAAGGTAGGTTCTGGTTACGCTTGGAAAATTACTATCCGTGAAGACGGTAGATGGGACGATGGCTCTTACATTACTGCATACGACTTTGAGTACACTATGAAAGAGCAACTTAACCCTCTCTTCTTAAACTACAGAGCAGACAGCTTCTACAACGGTTCTACCGTACTTGTAAACGCTGAAAGCTACGTTTTCCAAGGCTCTACTAAGTTCGTAGGCGCACACACCAAATTTGAAACTTGGGAAGAAGCTAAGGCAGACCCTGCTGTTAAGTTCGATATCCTTTCAAACGCTACTTACTTCGGCGCTTGGGCAAACAGTAGTTATCCTTCATACTATGATTATGCTGGTGAAGGCACCGGTTGGGCTTGGCTCGTATACGGATTAGGCGCTGAGACGACTCCTAATGCAGTTCTTGCTCTTCAAGGCAAGACTTGGGCTGAAATCGAAGCTGACGCAGACTTAAAGGCTGCTTGGGATGCTACTATTGCTATGTGGCAGACTGATCCTAACGAAGAGCTTCACTTCTTCGGCTTAGATTACACTTATCCTGCAGTTGCATGGGAAGACGTAGGCTTCAAGGCTACCTCTGATTACACTATCGAGCTTCACTTAGCTAAGCCTCTTCAATTATTAAATTCTGACGGTTCTCTTTCTTACAAGGCAGCTTACAACATGGCAAGCTTACCTCTTGTAAACCCTGTTAAGTACGAAGCTTGCAAGCAAGAGCCTCAAGAGGGTTCAACTCTTTGGACCTCTAACTACAACAGTGACGCTGCTACAACCTCAAGCTGGGGTCCATACAAGCTCACTGAGTTCCAGGCAGGTAAAATCTATAAATTAGAAAAGAACCCATATTGGTACGGCTGGAACATGGATAAATACGACGGTTTATACGAAACCACTCACGTTGTTTGTGAAACTATCCAAGAATGGAATACTGCATGGCTTATGTTCAAGCAGGGCGGTCTTAACGGTATCGGTATCGACGTTTCGATTGCAGACGAATATAAGAACTCTGACCAAGCATACTTCACTCCGGACGATTTCGTATCTTCACTTCAATTACAGTCTTCTAAAGAGGCTTTGGCGGAGAGAGAAGAAGAAGGCGTAAACAAGACTATTCTTTCTTACACTGAGTTCAGAAAGGCATTATCTCTCGGTCTTGACAGAGATAAATATGCGAAGGCTACTACAACCTCTTCATTAGCAGGTTTCGGTCTTTTCAACTCAATGCACTACTATGACGTTGCTAACGGTAAGGTTTACAGAGAGTCTGATGCTGCTAAGCTCGTTCTTTGTAAGACTTACGGCGTAAATCCTGAAGATTATCCTTCATTAGATGCTGCTGTTGACGCAATCACCGGTTATAACCTTGCTCAAGCAAGAGCTCTTGTAACCTCTGCTTACGAAGCTGCTCTCGCTGCAGGCGACATCAACGAAACTGATATCGTTGTTCTTACCTACGGTACTTCTACCGATAACGAGGCAGCCCGTCGTTATTACGACAACCTCAGCGCTATGTGGACTGAGCTTATGGTTGGCACTCCGTTAGAGGGAAGATTTGAATTAGAATTCAACGCATCCTTCGGTACTAAGTGGGCTGACGACTTCAGAGCAGGCGCATACGACGTATGTCAAGGCGGTTGGACCGGCGCTGCTTGGGACCCAGGCTACCTTCTTATGGCTTACCTCGATGCAGAAAACTACGCTTACTCTGCAGCTTGGGATACCACTGCTGAAATTATGGAATTCACCATCTACGGCGTAGACGAGAACGGTGAAGCTACCAACGATGCAAACGACAGCTTTACTGCTGAGCTTGACCTTATGACTTGGTGGAATCTTCTTAACAACGATTGGCAGTCCGGTATATTAAACGAAGAATTCCGTCTTGAGCTTATCGCTGCTTTAGAGGGCGTTGTTCTTGACCACTACTATTCAGTGCCTGTTATGTACAGCTTCAGCGCTTCACTTATTTCCTTTAAGACTGACTACATCACCTATGAATACAACACCTTCATGGGTTACGGCGGAATTAAGTATATGACCTACAACTACGACGATACTGAATGGGAAGCTTTCGTAGCTGAAAACGCTGTAAACGGCGAACTTAACTATAGATAATAGTTATAAGAGTATTTGAATTTTTTGTGAGTATTCACGATTGATTTGAATTGATATGCGTTATAGTGGGGTGAAACATCCCCACTATAATTTGCATTTATATGTAGCCTAACGAAAGGGGAACTTAGGAAATTTTGTTTGATTTTGCTCTTGTTAAACAGTTATAAGAGCATCTTAAGCGTTTTTCTGGTTTTTTACGTTCTTCTTTCGTTAGGCTATATGGTCGATAAAAACACTACTACCAAAGGAGAGTGCTTGCTATGTATATGTTTAAGTACGTAATGAAGAGATTAGGTCTTATGCTTATGACCTTTTCTATCATTTTAATAATCTCATTCGTCCTGATTAAGCTTTTGCCAATCGTAATACACGTTTCGCAAGGTCAAGACAGAGCGCTTATCGAGGCTCAGTTAAAAGGCAGAGGCTACTATGACCCTATTCCCGTTCAATTCTACAATTACGTTAAAAGAATAATTACAAAGGGTGACTGGGGTATCGGTATAAATATGCCGGACTTCAGATACAAGCCCGTTTGGGAGTCCTTCGTATCTCAGCTTCCTCCAACTATTTTATTGAACGTTTATTCAAGCCTTTTTTCCGTTCCTCTCGGTTTAATGCTTGGTATTTACGCTGCGCTTAAGAAAAATAAATGGCAAGACCATTTCGTAAGCACCGCAGTTATGGTATTTATTTCGGTTCCTTCTTACGTTACTGCTTTCCTCGTTCAGTATTTCTTATGCTTCAGATGGGGTCTTCTTCCTCTTGTTATGGATGCAGGATACGACTATTTCAGCTGGAGTATGTTTAAATCATTGCTTCCCGCTGTTCTTTCGGCGTCCTTCGGCTCAATCGCAGGCTATTGCCGTTTCACAAGAGCCGAGCTTACCGAGGTTTTGACGGGTGAGTATCTCTTACTTGCAAGAACAAAGGGTCTAACCAAAAAGCAATCTATTTACCGTCACGCGCTCCGTATTGCGATGGTACCTATTTTCCCATCCATTATCGGTGAATTTATTTCGGTGCTTTCAGGCTCGCTTATTTTAGAGCAAATTTTCGGTATACCCGGCGTTGGTAGATTGTATTTGAACTCTATAAATGCGTTAGACTACGACTTCTTTATGTTACTTTCTGCGTTCTACACCTTTATAGGTCTTGCGGCGGGTATAGTTATCGACATAAGCTACGGATTTATAGACCCAAGAATAAGAGTGGGGGCAAGATAATATGGATTACACGAATATTCCAAGAGAGAAATTGGTTCTCGCTAAAGGCCGTGATGAAATTCACGATAAAAAACTTGAAACTAAGCCAATCGGTTATTTTAAAGACGCTTGGCTCAGATTCCGTAAAAATAAAGGTTCAGTATTTGCATTCGGTATTATTGCAGCATTGATTTTGTTTGCAATTATCGTACCTATGCTTACTCCGTATACCGTTGCTTACGAGGACGTATATTTCCGTTATAACTATCCGAGAAACGAGATTTGCGTTAAGTTAGGTCTTGATTTCTGGGACGGCTGTACAGAAAAGACGGTAAACGAGCAAACCTTTATCGAATATATGGCGATTGGTCAGGAAACAGGCAAAAAGGTTGTAAAAAACAACGAGTGGGAAACCTCGACGTCTGACAAGGGCTTATATTACACCTTCCGTATGGACTCCTATCATTCTACCGGCTGTATATTCGTTAAGCTTTCAGCCGATGAATTTAAGAAGTTGCAGGCATATCAGGACGAGCATAATATTCAGGTTGTTTATCCTGCAGTTAACAAGCTTCCCGATGATTGGCAGGTAAAATATCCTCAATTGGTTTCGAACGCAAACCTTTGGTATGAGGTCGAGGAAACGTACGCTCTTAAGCCGGACGGAACGGTAAACAAAAGGAAGCCAAAGGCTGTTCCAAAGGTTGAGCGTAACGAGGACGGTACTTTAAAATACGACGAAGACGGCAATCTTGTCTTTACTCCTAACTACCTTACATGGGATGAAACGCAGTCTGCTGAGGGTGATATCTATTACGATATGTACACCAGTAAGATGCTTATTGAGGGCGAAGAAAAGATTTATTACTATGCTAATAAAATGGATGGTGACCAATACAAGGTAAGAGTCGACTATTATGAGTATTATATATATACTCATCAATATATCGCAAAGGACAATGTAACCAAGCCTCACTTTATTTTTGGTACTACCCAAGCAGGTAAGGATATATTTACCTGTCTTGCATCCGGCGCAAGATTGTCCTTTATACTTGCGATTTGCGTATCTGCTGTAAACATGTTCGTAGGAGCTATTTACGGCGCAATCGAAGGTTATTACGGCGGCAAGCTCGACTTATTTATGGAGCGTTTCTCGGATATCCTGTCCGCAGTACCGTTTATGATAGTTATAACTCTTCTGAAGCTGCATATGGGCGGAACGAGTCAGCTGCTGATTCTGTTTATAGCATTCTTCCTGACAGGTTGGATAGGTATGGCTTCGAGAGTAAGAATGCAGTTCTACAGATTTAAAAACCAAGAGTACGTCTTAGCGGCAAGAACGCTTGGCGCAAGAGACTTAAGAGTAATGTTCAAGCATATATTTCCCAACTCGTTGGGTACTATCGTTACGGGCTCGATTTTATCAATCCCGGGTATGATTTTCTCTGAGTCAAGTCTTTCCTACTTAGGTATTATCAACCTTCAGACAGGTAGTATGACGAGTGTAGGTAACATGCTTGCAAGCGCGCAAAAATATCTTACCTCATATCCTTATATGATGTTATTCCCCGCGCTCTTCATTTGTTTATTAATGCTTAGCTTTAACTTGTTCGGTAACGGACTTCGTGACGCGTTCAACCCGTCACTTCGTGGTGCGGAGGACTAAGATATGGAAAAGAAACTTGAAGTTAAAAATCTTAAAATATCCTTCCGTACGACAAATGGTAAGGTTCAAGCTGTTAGAAATATAGATTTCGACCTTTATAAGGGCGAAACCTTGGCTATAGTTGGAGAATCGGGCTCGGGTAAGTCCGTAACCAACAGAGCAATTATGGGTATTCTTGCCGGCAACGGTATGATTGAAAGCGGTAAAATTATCTACGACGGTAAAGACTTAGTTCGTATTTCCGAAGAAGATATGGTTAAGCTTCGCGGCGATAAAATCGCTATGATATTCCAAGACCCGCTTTCAAGCCTTAACCCGATTATGCGTATAGGTAAGCAAATTACCGAGGCGATGATTCTTAAGAATAAGGCGTCGAGAAAGAACAGTAAAAAAGAGTTCAACAAGATGCTTGAAAAGCTTAAGAAAAACATGCTTGAGGTGTGTGGAGACGACGTTGCTCAAGCTGCAAAAATCGAAGATTTTATCAGCACCTTCGATACCTTCAATATCTCTGCGTTAGAGCTTGAAAACGCATACAACGTAGCTCACACTCACGTGCAGGAATTCGTTGCAGACGTAACCGACGTTTTATTCAGAAATGAAAGAAAGCAAAAGGTTGACGCTAAAGCGGTCATTAAGAAATTCGTTAAAAAGATTGCAAAAACGCATAATATTTTCCTTACCTCAAGATTTGAGGACGAGATAAACCAAGCTGTTGCAAATCTCCATGAAGAAGCAAATCTTTATGCGGGTGCTGAGGAGGGCAAGGGGCTTCCCGAAAGCGTCGTTACGTCGTTTACTAACGTTAAGGAGCTTTTTGAAAGAATAGTAGCTGTAGAAAAGCCTAATTTCTTTAGAATCGGATATTATAAATATAAGAATCCTGACGTAACCTTCGAGGGCGAGGATATCGCCGAGCTTAACGAAAGGGCTCTTACCTATCTTGACGAAAACTTTATGAATGAGTTTATCGTTTTGGAAAAACAGGCAATCGAGCATGCGTGTGTTAAGTCTGCACAGGCAAAGGCTGACTCAATACCTGTTTTAGAAGAGCTTTTAAGCTTTGTAAAATCAGGCGATTTATCTAACAAGCAAGCTCTTTTAGACGGCTGCAACAAGGTTTACGCTGCTGTAAAGGCAACGAGAAACGAGCTTGCTACCGTAAAAGACAGCGCAATCTACACCTTTAAGTCAAGTCTTAGCGCAGAGGTTGATAAATATTACTTTGCAATTAAGAACAATCCTAAGGAGGAAGCAAGATTTGCGAAGCAAACTGCTAAAAAGGAAGCCTTAATCAAAAGGGGTAAAACCGTTGATTGGAAGGTTGTACCTAAGGTTATAATTGATTTAGAGCAGCAGATTAACAATATAGCGACTATAATCGAGGATTTAAAGGTTAAATTTGAAAAGGATTTAGCCGTAAGCGACGTTGATTATGACGCAAAGAGTATTGCTCTTATTGATTATTTTAAAGAAAAGGCGTCCGGCGTTGTAAACGTTGTAACGAGAAAGCTTGCCCGCGAAAAGGCAATTAAGCTTATGGAGGAGGTAGGTATTCCTGCGCCACGTATCCGTTACAACCAATATCCGTTTGAATTTTCAGGCGGTATGAGACAGCGTATAGTTATTGCGATTGCTCTTGCGGCAGACCCCGATATTCTTATTTGTGACGAGCCCACAACGGCGCTTGACGTTACGATTCAAGCTCAGATTCTCGAGCTTATCAACAAACTTAAAAAAGAAAGAGAGCTTTCGGTTATATTCATTACTCACGACCTTGGCGTAGTTGCTAACATGGCAGACAGAATTGCCGTTATGTACGCAGGTAAGATAGTTGAATACGGTACTGCGGAGGACATTTTCTACGACCCGCGCCATCCGTATACTTGGGCTCTTCTTTCCTCAATGCCTGACCTTGACACCAACGAGAAATTAGAGGCAATTCCGGGCACTCCGCCTAACATGATTTATCCTCCCGTTGGCGACGCGTTTGCAGACAGAAACAAGTACGCGCTTGAATTGGATTTCGAGATGCAGCCTCCTATGTTTGAGGTTTCCGAAACTCACCACGCAGCAACTTGGCTCTTACATCCGGACGCACCTAAGGTTGAAATGCCAAAGATAATATCTGAACGTATCAGTAGAATGAAGAAATAAGGAGGTTCAAGATGGAAGAATTAAACAGAGAAGCCGTTTCTGAAACCGGTGTAAAGCCTGTTCAAGACGACGTTTTACTTAAAGTTGAGAACCTCTGCCAATATTTCAAAATGGGCAGACAACAGTTAAAGGCTGTTGACCACGTTAGCTTTGAAATCAAAAAGGGCGAGGTTTTCGGTCTTGTTGGCGAGTCCGGCTGTGGTAAAACTACCACCGGCCGTTCAATAATCAAGCTTTACGATATTACAGGCGGTAACGTATATTTCAGAGGCAGAAGAATTTGCGCAGGCGCACTTTCTTATAAGGAAGCTATCGCAAAGGCAAAAAAGCACTGCGCAGAGCAAATCAAAGCGTTAGAGGAAGAGCTTAAAGCTAATCCCAACAAAACTGAGGAGATTAACTCCAAGATAGAAGAATTAAAAAATGAAAGGGATGCTATAATCGCAGAGCAAAAGGTATTAAAGGCTGAGGCGTTACACGACCATAAGCACGGCGATAAGATTTATGCTCAAGAGCTTGTTAAAGAGCTTGACGACGAGTATCTTCCCAAGTTAGAGGCTTTAAAGGAACGCTCTCCCGAAGAGTATGCTGAGCTTTTAAAGAAATACCGTCACGATAAAAGAGTTGCAAAGCACAGTAGATTTATAACTCGTATTCAAATGATATTCCAAGACCCGATTGCATCGCTTGACCCACGTATGACCGTACGTGAGATTATAGCTGAAGGTCTTGTAATTAACGGTATCAAGGACAAAGAGTATATTGACAATAAGGTATATGAAATTCTGGAAACCGTTGGTCTTGTAAGAGAGCACGCAGACCGTTATCCTCACGAATTCTCGGGCGGTCAACGTCAGCGTATCGGTATTGCAAGAGCAGTCGTTATGGAGCCCGAAATGATAATTGCCGACGAGCCTGTATCAGCTCTCGACGTATCAATTCAAGCTCAGGTTATTAACCTTTTGAACGATTTAAGAGAAAGACTCGGTCTTACTATTTTATTCATAGCGCACGACCTTTCGGTTGTTAAGTATTTCTCTGACCGTATCGGCGTTATGTACTACGGTAAAATGGTTGAGCTTGCTTCGTCCGATGAGCTTTTCGCTCATCCTCTTCACCCATATACCAAGTCGCTCTTATCGGCAATTCCTCTTCCTGACCCTCGTTACGAGAAAGGCAGAGTAAGAATGGTTTACAACCCAATCGCTGAGCACGATTATTCTGTAAATCAACCATCATTAAGAGAGGTTGCGCCAAATCACTTCGTATACTGTAACGACGAAGAAGAGCTTAAGTATAAAGAAATTTTAAAAGCATAAAACTATATCAACAAGCAAGTTTTTAGCTTGCTTGTTGTATTTAGAGAGGTTTTTTGTGGAAAAAGAATCAAAATCATCTATATTAATACGGTATATAATTGCCTTTTGCGTTGCAAGCTTTTTGTTTTTATCTGTTTTGATTATAAAAGGCTTTTTTACAGACAACGCAAAGGATAATATGCAAACGCTGATTGACGCGTTTTTTGCTTCGGGCGTTTTGATGATAATGTTTTACGGCTTGCTTTTCGTCAGCAGCGAGGGCGCGTTTTTGGGCATAGGCTTTGCCTTGGGCAGAGCGATTAAAATGCTTATACCGTTTTCTAAGAAGGGTCTTGAAAATTATCAGCAGTATAGAGAAAGAAAGGCTAAGGTAAAAAAGGCTGAAAACCGTGACGTTTGCGTTTTGGTTGTAGGTGTTTTGTTTTTCGCAGTCAGTATGATTCTTTTATGCTTTTGGTATAATATGTAATTTTAAACGCCGTTGCTTCAAGCGACGGCGTTTTCAGTAATATATTAAACAGGATTAATTTGAAGCGGTTTTTATAAAACAGCTTTGTCTTATTCTTGTTTAGTGTGCTCTAAAAGGGCTAAAACGCTTGTATTTTTTTTGATTTTAAGCTATAATAAAATAACTAAACTTCAGGTGAAAAATATGGACGGATTTGAAAAAACCAGTATAACGGATATAGATTTTTCCGAGCTTGAAAACGTAAAGAAAATGCCTATGGTGGCGCTTCGCGGTAAGGTCGTTTTACCAAACGTCTTTACCTCGTTTGACGTGGGCAGAATTAAATCCTTAAATGCGGTAAATGCAGCAATAGACAATAAGGATTCGCTTATATTTGTCGCCGCACAAAAGGATGCGAGAATAGAAAATCCTCTTTCTAAGGATGTTTGCGCTATCGGTACGGTTTGCCGCATAAAGCACGTGTCGCGTATGCCCGGCGATAATTTGAGGGTAAATATAGACGCGTTGTATGCGGCTGAAATAGTCATAGGCGCAAGCGATGAGGATAAATATTTCAGCGTCGGGATAAGGGAGGTTTACCCCGACTACGGCGATGAAACCGAAACCGAGGCGTATTACAGATTTGTTAAAAACGAGCTTAGAGCATACGTTTCTCAAGAAAACGTCAAAATAAATAAGGACGTTTTTAACAATATATTAGCTGTAGAAAAGGCTCACGAATTCGTAAACGCAGCGACCTATAATATGCATTTTAAGGAGTCTGAAAAGCAGATGATTTTAGAGCTTTCCGGAGTAAAGGATAAGCTTTATAAGTTCTATCAGTTACTCGTGAAGGAACTTGAAATCGCTAAGGCGCAAAAGGATATTTCGGACAGGGTAAAGCAAAGCGTTGAGAAAAACCAAAGGGAATTCTATCTTCGCGAGCAATTAAAGGCTATTCACGCCGAGCTTGGCGATAACGAAAATGAAAAGGAAGAGCTTGAAAAGCGCATAAAAGATAAGAAAATGCCCGAGGAAATCGAGCAAAAGGCGTTAAAAGAGCTGTTCAGAATGGGCAAGATGAGTCCTTCATCTCCCGATTATATGGTTTTAAACACTTATTTGGACTGGCTTTTGGATTTACCGTTTTCAGAGGTCAGCGAGGATAGAGCAGACCTTAGCGAGGCTATCAGAATCTTAGATGAGGACCACTACGGCTTAGAAAAGGTTAAGCAAAGAATAGTTGAATATCTTGCAGTATTAAAGCTTACGGGCAAGGTAGGCGGCTCAATACTGTGTCTTTACGGTCCTCCGGGCGTAGGTAAAACCTCTATTGCAAAATCTGTTGCAAGGTCGCTTGGCAGAAAGTTCGTTAGAATGAGCCTTGGCGGCGTTAAGGACGAGGCTGAAATAAGAGGTCACAGAAAAACCTACGTAGGCGCAATTCCGGGCAGAATCATTTACGCCATGAAGGAGGCCGGCACGGTTAATCCTGTTATCCTGCTTGACGAGATAGACAAGCTTTCAAGCGATTTAAGGGGTGACCCCGCAAGCGCGCTTTTAGAGGTGTTGGACCCCGAGCAAAACGTTACCTTCCGTGACAGATATTTGGAAATCCCTTACGACCTTTCTAAGGTTTTGTTTATAACTACGGCAAACTCACTTTCGACTATTCCGGCTCCGCTTCTTGACAGAATGGAAATAATCGAGCTTAACGGCTATACGCGAAATGAAAAATACGAGATTGCAAAAAGATACTTAATTAATAAGGCAACCGAGAAAAACGGCTTGACTTTAGATAAGATTGACTTTAAAGAAAACGCGATTTATCGACTTATAGACGGATATACGCGTGAAGCAGGCGTCAGAACGCTTGAGAGAGAAATCGGTAGCGTATGCAGAAAGGCAGCAAAGCTTTTTGCCGAGGGCAAGAGAAAACGCAGGTTTACAGTTGGCGAAAAAGAGGTTGCTGAGCTTTTGGGCGGTGAGAAATATTCATATACCGACGAGCTCAGAGAGGACGAGGTCGGCGCTTGTACGGGTCTTGCATGGACGGCAGTCGGCGGCACTACGCTCACTATAGAGGTCGCGCTTTTAAGGGGCAAGGGTGAGATTTTCCTTACCGGTAAGCTTGGCGACGTAATGAAGGAGAGCGCGAAAATTGCTCACTCATACGTTAAGATTAACGCCGAAAAGCTTGGTGTGGATATGGATAAGTTCAGCTCTTACGACGTTCATATTCATATTCCCGAGGGCGCAACGCCGAAGGACGGACCGAGCGCAGGTATTACTATGGTTACGGCTATTACGTCCGCATTTACCGAAAGAAGGGTAAGGGGCGATGTTGCGATGACCGGCGAGGTTACGCTTAGGGGTAAGGTCTTACCGATAGGCGGTCTTAAGGAAAAATCTTTGGCTGCGTACAGATTGGGAATCAGAACTGTAATTATTCCTAAAAAGAACGTTAAAGACCTTGAGGATATTCCCGATAATATCAGAAAGGAAATGAAATTCATATCGGTTGAGACCGTTGACGAGGTCTTGGCTAACGCAATCAGAAAATAAAAGCGAGG
>JAZNDO010000128.1:0-3318 GCA_045588105.1 Christensenellaceae bacterium
AGGTTGAAAAGCTTGCAGGCGGTGACGGCAGCGGCAGAGTTCAAAGATAAATCTAACGATAATCGACCTACAGATGGCTTTTTGTTGAAAATTCAGCAAAGGCGAAGGGCTTTTATATGAAAAAAACAAAAGGAATATTAAAAAGGCTATTAGCCGTTTTGTTTTCGGGCGCGTTGATAACGGCGTCGTTTTCCTGCGGCAAGCCTTCGCTTATAGAATACGAGGAGCAGGATTTCGTCTTTTTTGGCTTTTGGTCGCCAAATGAGCTGACCGAAGAAAGCTTCACTCTTTACAAGCAGTCGGGCTTAAACGCGATGCTTTTTACAAATCACTCGGTTTTTCCAAGAAGCAGCGACACCCTGCATTATTTAGGCTCAAACGCGACGAAGCGCTCGTTAGAGCTTTGCAAAAGCGTAGGGCTCAACGCCATTTTAAATTACGGATATTGGTATAAAACGCTTGCCGAGGGTGAGTCGTTTAGTCAGACTCCGTTTTCCGATTACGATATATACGGCGGATATAAGGACATTATAGTGGGAATGCACGTTGCCGACGAGCCTAAATTGGAGCAGATTGCAGATTTCGGCAACGACGCATTGACAAACGATTATAAAAGCGTTTACGACGCGCCGTATATGGTAAACCTATTCCCAAATTACGCAGGTATGACGGCAACGGGTCCTAAGGGCTATAAAAATTACCTTCAGACCTTTGCGGACGAGGTGTTGTCGGATTTTGACAGTAACAGACTTTTGTCGGTTGATTTTTATCCGTTTAGAAAAGACGGTATGAGCGCGCTTTGGCTTGCCTGCTATAACGATACGGCAAGCGTGGCGAGAGATACCCAAAGCATGCAAAGCTACTATATACAAACGGCGGTTGGAAACGAGTTCGCAAATTCGCTTGGCGAGGCGCAAATCAATATGCAGATAAACGTCGCTATGGCGTTTGGCGCGGATTGGTTCGGGTTTTATTGCTATGAAATGCCAAGGGATAACGCTTCTCATACGCCTATGTACGAATACTGTATGCTGAACGCGGACGGAACCCCATCTCCTTTATACTTTGCCGTTCAAAGCGAAATTAAACGCGTTTCGGCTTTTTCCGACGCGTATTTATCCTATAATTGGCAAAAAACGGCAGTTGCCCCAAAGGGTGGAGAAAGTGAAAATCAAGCAATTTTGATGCTTGGCGATACTGATTTTTCAAATACTGCAATAAATAACGTTGCTGCAACCGAAGATACGGTCGTTGGCTGCTTTAATTCGGATAAGGGCGAGGCCTTTATGGTGGTAAATTACGGCGACCCAAGCAATAAGACGCCGTCTGATATAGAAATAGAGTTTTCAAAGGGCAAATACGTCGCGATATACGGCGAGGGCGTTGAGCCTGAAATAGTAAAGCTTAAAAACGGAAAATTAAATTTGGAGCTTTTAACCGGCGAGGGGCTGTTTATAACCTTATTGGGATAAAGCGGTTTGATAAGTTAAAGCCAAAAACTGGAGAAGTATAAATGAAAACTAAAAAAATAGTTGTTTTCGGCTTGGGCGTAAGAGGAACGGTTTATGCTAATTTTGCAAAGTCCTATCCCGAGAAATTCGAGCTCGTAGCAATCATAGAAAACAACGCGGAAAAGATAGAATTTGCAAAAAAAGAATACCCAAACGTAAGGCTATATAGCGATTATCACGATTTTTTGGCAGATAAGCTCACGGCGGATATAGTTGCCGTTGCAACGCAGGACGCAGACCACAAGGAGCATGCAATCGCTTTAATGCAGGCAGGCTACGACCTTCTTTTGGAAAAGCCTATAGCCAATAACAAAGAGGACTGCTTAGCTATTTACGAGGTTAGCAAAAGGTTAAAGCGCAAGGTAATTATTTGTCACGTCCTTCGCTATACGCCTTTCTATTCTACCGTAAAAAGGATTATAAATAGCGGCAAGCTTGGCGAGGTCGTTAATATTAACGCGAGCGAAAACGTGGGCTATTACCATCACGCGCACAGCTTTGTAAGAGGACCTTGGCGAAACAGCGCGCAGTCAAGCCCTATGATTTTGGCAAAATGCAGTCACGATACGGATATGATTGGCTATTTGATGGGCGAAAGGTGCTTGACGGTCAGCTCGTTTGGAAATTTGCATTATTACAATAAGAAAAACGCGCCCGAGGGGGCTACCGAATATTGCAGCGACTGTCCGCACGAGGGCTGTATTTACAAGGCGCAAACTATTTATTTGTCCGAAAAGGGAAGGGTTTTCGCGATGTATTTTACAACCAAGGAATTTACAGACGAAAACGTGCTTTCCGAGTTAAAGGGCTCCAAGTACGATAAATGCGTATATTTAAACGACAACGACGTGGTTGACCATCAGGTGACCATAATGCAATTTGAAAATGCAAAGGCCGCTTGCCTTACCATGACTGCGTTCAGCAAAGAGGTCTACCGTGACTTAAAGGTGCACGGCACTAAGGCTGAGCTTGTAGGTATGGTAGAGGATAACCTTATCGAGGTGCGATATTACGGCGGTGAGGTAGAGCGTGTTGATATAGACGCGGTGCAAACCAACGTTGGGGGTCACTTGGGCGGAGATTTCTTTATGATGAACAGTCTGTACCTTGATTTGAACGGAGAAAAAGCAGAGGGAATCAGTTACTTGGACGTTTCCATAGACAGCCATTTGATGTGCTTTGCGGCAGAGGAGTCAAGGGTAAACGGCGGTAAGCCCGTACGAATAGAAAAATAGGCAATCTTTAGTTTCGCTACGTATAGAATTTATTAAACTCTTCCATAAAACAAAATAGGCCGAACGTCTTACCAACAGTAAAGAGGTTCAACCTATTAAGACTTGGAGCTGGTGACTGGACTTGAACCTGCGACCTCGTCGCAAATCGACCTTTTGTCAGCAAATTGTTAAAACCAATTTGCAAGACCTTTTAGTCGTTTGCTCCTCTTCCCAAAAATTCTTGCTATGCAATTATTTTCGGGAGCCCTAATTGTAGACGGTCTTTTGTCTTTAAAACAAACCGTAGGGGGTGGACTTGCCGTCCTTCTTTTTCCCTTTCAGTCGCAATGCGACAGCTCTCCCTAAGTGAGAGTCTTTAGAGGTAGGATGCAACGTCACGTTGCTCTTCCCAAAAATTCTTATTGCATAATTATTTTAGGGAGCCCTTGCAAGATAATCGGCAGGTCAATGAAGGCTCAAGTCAATACATATAACTGAAAACAAAAAAGCCCAACAAGAAGTTGGACTTTTTTGTTTGGAGCTGGTGACTGGACTTGAACCTGCGACCTCGTCGCAAATCGACCTTTTGTCAG
>JAZNDO010000129.1:0-2818 GCA_045588105.1 Christensenellaceae bacterium
TGAAAAGAAGGTTAAAAATATGTATATCGACGTTGCAAGGGAAATGGGCGAGGATATCCCCCTTGAAGTTGCAAACGACGGTGACGTAACTGCGCTTGCCGGCGCAATCGACTTAAACGACAACTGCGTATTGGGTATCGCAATGG
Source organism: Christensenellaceae bacterium (assembly GCA_045588105.1). Lineage (GTDB taxonomy): Bacteria > Bacillota > Clostridia > Christensenellales > Borkfalkiaceae > UBA10281. Next base: position 147 of record JAZNDO010000129.1, read on the forward strand.
GTACGAGCGAGGCGGTAGGATACATAAACGACAAGGGCGGTCTTAACGGATGGCTTTCGGAGCTTGCCTTCGTTCCCGTTGACTATAACGAGAGCTCGATGGTTGACGAGTGGTCGGGCGACTACGGCTGTGGCGTTAAGTATTTCTCGCAAGACAGCGTAATCAAGCTTGCGGAGTACGGCGGCTTTACCTTTGACGAAAAATCAAGCCCTGCAGAAAAATTAAAGGTTATTCAAGGTCTTATGAAGGAGGGTAATCCTTTAGCCCGTCAGATTTACGAGGATATCGGTACCTATCTCGGTTACACCCTTCCCTTCTACGCTATGTTCTACGATATTAAGCATATTCTTCTTCTCGGCAGAGTAACGAGCGGCGAGGGCGGTAATATCGTTATGGACAGAGCAAACCAAATTTTAGCGGAAGAATTTCCCGAGTATTCGTTCAGAGTAGAAATGCCTGACGAAACCAACAGAAGAGTAGGTCAGTCAATCGCTGCCGCATCTCTCGCTCCAAGTAAAAAATAATTAAAGGTGATAATATGAAGGTTATAGTTGTTAAAGATTATGAAGAAATGAGCTTAAAGGCGTTTGAGGTAATGTCAGAGGTCGTTAAAAATAAGCCGAACGCAGTTCTTGGCTTGGCAACGGGCTCAACCCCAATCGGTCTTTATAAAAACATGATTAAGGACCATAAGGAAAACGGCACGAGCTATAAAAATATCAAGACGGTAAACCTTGACGAGTACGCAGGTCTTGACTATTCAAGCGACCAAAGCTACGTATACTTTATGAGAAGCAACCTTTTCGACCATATTGATATCGACCTTAAAAATACCAATATCGAAAACGGAAAGGCTACTGACAGACAGGCAGAGTGCGACCGCTACAACAAGCTTTTAGAGGAAATGCAGCAGGATATTCAGGTTCTTGGCATTGGCTCTAACGGTCACATTGCGTTTAACGAGCCGGGAACTCCCTTCGGCAGCGTAACTCATATCGTTGACCTTGCCGAAAGCACTATTAAAGACAATTCAAGAATGTTCGCAAGCATAGACGAGGTTCCCCGTCAGGCGTTCACTATGGGTCTTAAAAATATTATGAACGCTAAAAAGGTTCTTATTTTAGCAAACGGCGCAAACAAGGCTAAGGCTGTTTACGGCTTGGTTAAGGGCGAGGTTACCGAAAATCTCCCTGCGAGCGTTCTTCAGCTTCATCCCGACTGCGTGGTAATCGCAGACGAATCTGCCGCTTCGCTTTTATAAGCTTATTTTATAAGAGGTTAAAATGAAAGGCTTTAAAAATTGTAAGGTGTATTTACCCGAGCAAGGCGTTGTTACGGCAAACGTCGGCTTCGAGGACGGTAAAATCGTATATATCGGTGATGACGGCAGTCAAATCGAAAGCATTGCAGAGGTTGACGGAATAGTTGTTCCCGGCTTTATAGACCAGCATATTCACGGCGCGGGCGGTAGCGACGGTATGGACGGAACCGAAATGGATATTCAAATTATTTCCGAAACTGTTGCAAGAGAGGGCACGACGGGCTTTTTGGTGACGACTATGACTCAAAGCCCGGAAAATATCTCAAAGGCGCTTACTGCAGTCAAAGACGAAATGGCAAAGGGCGAGTATAAGGGCGCAGAGGTTTTGGGCGTTCACTTAGAGGGTCCGTTCATTTCTCCAAAGCATATAGGCGCGCAGCCGTTGGAGTACGTTGCAAAGCCATCGGTAGAGGTTTTTGACGAATACGACCGCTTATCGGGCGGAAATATAAAAATCGTTACGCTTGCCCCCGAGCAAGAGGGCGGCTTAGAGCTCGTTGAGCATTTGGCAAAGCTCGGCAAGGTTGCATCAATCGGACACACCGGCTCTAAGTACGAGGACGTTGAAAGAGCAGTTAAGGCAGGAGCTAAAAACGTAACCCATACCTATAACGCTCAGACGGCTCTCCATCACAGAGAGGTTGGTGTTGTTGGCTCGGCAATGCTTTTTGACGGGCTTAACTGCGAGGTTATATGCGATACGATTCACGTCAGCGTGCCTGCAATAAGACTCGTAATCAAAAACAAGCCTCACAATAAGTTTACTCTTATTACCGACGCTATGAGAGCAAAGGGAATGCCCGACGGACTTTCGGAGCTTGGCGGTCAAACCGTTATAGTTAAAAACGGCGAGGCAAGGCTTGAAGACGGAACCTTGGCAGGCAGCGTTTTAAAAATGAACGTAGCCGTTAAAAATCTCGTTGAAAAGGCTGGCGTAAGCTTTACCGACGCAATTGACTTTGCAACCCGTAACCCTGCCGAAAATATAGGCGTTTTAAATGAAAGAGGTACTATAGAGGTAGGTAAGAGGGCAGACTTTACCGTCTTAAACGGTAACTTTGACGTTACGCTTACCGTAGTCGGCGGAAAAATCGTATATAAGAGCTAAAAATTTTTGACAATTACACGGCGCAAGGAGATATTTACAAAAAAACCTCCTTTTCGTTCTTCTCTTAGGGATTTTTAATCTGCAGCAAAAGTGTAGCCCACTATACTTCGCAAAAAGCGAAATATAGTGGGCTTTTCTTATCCGCGAAAAATTAAATAATTTTAGTGATATTTTTAGCCGCGTGGCTAAAAGTGATATGCAAAACAAGTCTTGCGTTATATTTTGACTTTTAGTCAAAGTTAT
>JAZNDO010000130.1:0-9208 GCA_045588105.1 Christensenellaceae bacterium
ACGTTGGGTTTGCTATTACCGAATTCCACGCAACCAAGGTAGCAGTAGATTATATGACGGATTTAAATAATGCGATTGAAGCTCTTGAAAACGATTCAAGCGACGTAGAAGCTTTAAATTTATATTTAAAATCCGTAGAATTTTTAAACGGTTACGAAAAGGCTGTATTCGAAGCTCCTGAGGGCGTTGTTCTTGCAATTAGCGCAAGCATAGTTAACGCCGTTACAGATGCTGCTGACTTTGATGCATTATACGAGGCCGTAGCTGCTTATGAAGTATTCTATGACGGACTCAGCGCTGAAGAAAAAGAGCATGACCAAATAATTGCCGACCTTGCAACGGTAAATGCAATTGTTGAATCAAATTACGAATCTGTTACAGGTGCAGTTAAATCTGTTGCAAGTCTTACCACAAGTGCAGATAAAGAAGTAAACGTTGATATTGTTGAAGCAAGTACTAGTAAGTTCAAGGATGAAAGATATCCATATACTACGTTTAGTTATTCAAACGGTACTACTGCAAGCGCTACGTTTACGTTAAATGCAATAGATTATATGGCGTATGAAGAGGTTTATTTCGGCATTGCTCATGCAATGACTTATTCAACTGCAGGCAGTATGACCATTTTAGGTCAAACCTTTACCGTTCCAAGTAGTTGGTACGGCGGATATATGTACCGTATGAAGGCGTCGGTTAAAAACGGTGTTTTAACGGTAACCGACGACGGTTCGCAAAGTACAGGTATGGCAGTTGAGCCATATTTCTTACAGATGACGTTACCTGAAGATATATTGAAGGGCAATGCAGGCTTAGTAATTGAATTTGCTCCGGGAGAGGCTTATTCTTGGCTTGAAGTAACTAATATGATTACCGTAGTAAGCGCGCCAATTCAAAAAACCGTCGTTATTGAAAACACAGAGAAAGGTTTACTTGGCGGAAATCAAAGCGGAGAAGCAAATATTGACATAGCAAACAGCTCTTGTTTCAAAACGTCTTCTTACAGCAAGTTTACCTACGTTCAAAACGACACTGCAACAAGTGCAACAATTACCTTATCAAAGATTGCCTTTAACGATTATGCAGAGGTTCGTTTCGGCGTAGGCTTTGCAGTTACTGTAGATTACGGTAGATTGAATATAAACGGCACGACTATGGAGGTACCGGCAAGCTTAATAGGTCACTGGTACAAGATGGAAGCTGTCGTAGTTGACGGATACTTGATTTTTGTTGACGCAGGCTCTACTAACGACGTTAAGAATAACGCAAACGGATACAGCGAGAACGGATATTTCTTAAAGGTTAAGTTAAGCGACAGCGTATTAAACGGAACTGAGGCGTTAGTAATTGAACTTGAAATGGGCGCAGACTACGCTCGTTTGGAAGCTACCGAAATGCATGCGGTAAAGAGATTAGACGTTATTGCATGATTCAATTAAATGTTGAAGCAGCAATCTATTGGTTTAGTTAAATTTTAAATTATCTACTTGGCAAGCGAAGTCTTTTCGCTTGCCAAGAAAGATAAAATTTCACGTTTTTTGGTATAAAAATGAAAAAATTATTAAAAATTATTTTAACGCTGACGTTCGTGTGCTCGTTAGCGACAACCTTCACCTTTTGTAAAAAGAATAAGGATGAAAGTCAATCCTCACAAGAATCGGTGAGTGAATCGGTATCAGAGTCTTTGTCACAAAGTCAATCGGAGCAGGTAAGCTCGCTTGTTGATTTAGAATTCGTAGAAAAGCATATTGAATTGGTTGTAGGAGCAAGCAGACAGCTTAGCATTGCAAACGCTGAAGGTGGCGAAGCTTTCACTTACGAATCCGCAGATTCTCAGGTCGTTACCGTTGACGGTAGCGGTTTGATTACAGCAAACGCCGTAGGTACGGCAATCGTAAGGGCGCACTCATCCTTAGGCCGTACAGCGCTTACACAGGTGGTAGTTCACGACCCCAATTCATATCCGACCCCGTATATTTCAGTACCAAGTAAAGAATTATCTCTTAACGTTGGCGATAATTACGTATTGAATTATACCTTTACCTATCTTGGCGAAGCCGTTGAGGGTACTGTGACAGTTGAGAGTGACAATACTAACGTCGTAGTTATAGAGGACGGCGTGATTTCTTGTGTCGGAGCAGGAAAAGCAACCGTAATTTTAAAGGGTGATTCCTCATACGGCACTACTGAACAAAGAATATTCGTCTCAGTCGGACAAAAGAGTCTTGAGATTTATCTTTCCGTAACGGGAAAGGATATATACGTAGGTCAAAGCATTGTGCTTAAGGTTTTCGTACGCGAGGGCGATAGTATTTCTGAAATACCCGGCGTTACTTATAGCGTGTCGGACGAAGCAATCGCTTCCGTCGTAAACGGAGATTTGATTCCGTTGTCTGGTGGAGATACGGAGGTAATCGCTGAATTTACTTATCAGGAAAAATCTTATGAGATTTACGAGACTATTCACGTTTTTGCTCCTCATACCTGTACCGTTAAGTATGCCGACGGAACCGTTGATTCTCAATTTGAGGCCGTTTACGGTGATAACGTAGAGCTTAAGCTTAAAAACGAAAGCGGAAACCCCGAGCTCGGTAAGGGTGTTAAGGGTTGGTACGTAAACGGCGAGCCATTTGACGGCGATTATTTCGTTATGCCTGACGGTGACGTAGAAATTACCGTGAGATTAAATAATGAAACGTTAGATAATTTTACGGAAGATTTTACCGAGGGGCACCTCCTTAACGATCTTTCTTCAGAGGTAAAATATATTGAGGGTGTATTTACCGATTCAGACGGAGTAAGCTCTGATTTGGGTGGATACGTTAAGTTTACCTCGCAAAACTGGTCGTCGCTCGTGTATAATTTCGATTCGCCAATAAGCGTAAACGATTATTCTACGGTAAAGATGAAGATTTGGGTTCCCGAGAGTTCGGTGTTATTATATTTCGGACACGACCGAGTAGAGAGATTTGACAGCTTAAATCCAAGCAAGCGTTACGAGGCAAGCATAGGCGAGCATAAGACGGGCGACGTTCCCGTAGCTGCATTGCCTACTGAAAAATGGACAGTTTTAGAAATGCCTCTTTCCGTCTTTGCAAGCGAAAGCGGAGAATTAGAGGGTATTTCAATTTGCGTATCCTCTAACAGCTATATTCTTATCGATTATATATCAGTATATACTGCGCTTGATAAAACGGACGTTTTCTATGCGGATAATCAATGGATAAAGTCGATTACAGCCGCAGAAAACGGAAGTGCCGAGCAAGGCAATGCAATCGTAGAGTATTATGAGTGGCTACAAATCTTAACGGAAGAGCAAAGGGCGAGTGACGTTCATCAAAATAACGTAGCCGTTATTAGAAATATAATAAACAGTTATTTTGAAGGCGGCTTAAACACTTATTTTGAAAACGTTCCTGCGGTTTCCGGCGCAGTATATACCGGCGACCAGGCAGGCACAAGCTTCAGTCATACTCAATATGCAACCTCCACGTATAATCATTATTATATGTCTCAGGTAAGCTCTGCTCCTCACGACGCTACGTTTACCTTAGGCGCAGTCAATTACAACTCATTAGGTGAGGTTTCGTTCGGTCTCTTTGCCGTAATGGCAAACGTAAGCGATAGCCCATGGGTAAAGGCTTACGGAACGGTGACTATAAACGGTCAAAGCTACGAGATTGACAGCTCAAAGGCGTATTACTTTAAGGTGGTTATATCCGGTGGCGTTCTTACCTTATACGAGGACGAGACCTTAAGCCCTGAGGTAATATTTACTACAACCTTGAGCGAAGAGGTGTTAAACGGCTCTGTAGCGCTTGAAATTAGCGTAAATTTCGAGAGCTGGTCGCAGGTGGAAATTACCGATTCCTGCAAAAAAATAAAAGCAGAAGATATTATTTAAAAAATTCTTAATAACGCTTGATTTTTCAAGCGTTATTATTGTATTCTAAATACGACAATGCCGATAAAAGGATAAAATTATGATAAAAAACGGAATTGAGTTTTTCCCTGACGGAACTGAAATCGACGAGTGGTTTTACCGTACCGAAGAGCCATACGTAAGCGATTTGGGTAAGGCCTATCTTATAACGGACTACGGCGCTATACCAAGCGGGCAGATTAATACTCAATCATTGCAGAGCTTAATAGATTTAGCTTATTCAAAGGGCGGCGGAGTAATAGTCGTGCCAAAGGGCGTGTTTTATACCGGAGCGCTTTGGTTTAAGCAGGGCGTTCACCTGTATTTGGAGGAAGGGGCTGTTTTAAAGGGCAGCGACGATATCTCGGATTATCCCGTTTGCGATACGAGAATAGAGGGGGAAAGCTGTAAATACTTTCCTGCGCTTATAAATGCAGACGGAGTTGACGGCTTTACCATTTTTGGAAAGGGTATTATAGACGGAAACGGTGAAAAATCATGGAAAGCCTTTTGGCGAAGGAGAGAGTGGAATCCCTCTTGCACCAACAAAGACGAGCAACGCGCAAGGCTTATATTTATTTCAAATTCCAAAAACGTTTTAATCAGCGGACTTCGCTTGCAAAACTCTCAGTTTTGGACTAACCATATTTATAAATGTAGCCGTGTAAAGTTTATAAATTGCAGTATTTTTTCTCCTAAAGAGCCTGTTTTAGCCCCCAGCACCGACGCTATTGATATAGACGCGTGTCGGGACGTATTGGTCAAGAATTGCTATATGGAGGTCAACGACGACGCCGTCGTTTTAAAGGGAGGAAAAGGGCCTTGGGCTGACGAGAGTGAGGAAAACGGCTCAAACGAAAGAATTTTGGTTGAGGATTGCGCGTACGGCTTTTGTCACAGCGGATTGACCTTGGGCTCTGAGTGTATTCACACTAAAAACGTAATTGTAAGACGAATAAAGGTCAACGGTATAATGCAGTTTATTCATTTTAAGCTTCGCCCCGATACCCCTCAACGCTATGAATACGTTAAAGTTGAGGACGCAGAAGGTAGTATTTTAGGTAGCTTTATAAATATAAACCCGTGGACTCAGTTTTTCGACCTTAAGGGCAGAACGGATAAGTCCGTTTCAGTCGTTGAAAATATAGAAATTAAGAATTGTAAATGTAGGTGCGGCGTATTCTTTAACGTTTCGGCAAACGATAAAGAGTATAAGCTCAAAAATTTTAAATTAGAAAATATAACCGTTGAGGCAAACGACTCTTACAGCGGATACGAAGCAGTAGAGAATTTAACCTTAAACGGAGTAGAAGTGAGGTAAAGCAATGCAGAAAATAGACGTAGATTTAATTCACGAGCAGCTTTTTGAGGTAAAGCCAAAATTGGCGTTTGATGAAAACGCAGATTACGGCGAGTGGAAAAAGCAGATAAGACAAAAGTATATCGAGCTTTTAGGTCTTGACAGAATTGCCGAAAACGCTTGTGAAATAAAAATAGATATAGAAGAAAAGGTTGAATTTGACGAATATACGCGTTACAGGTATACCTTTGAAAGCGAAAATGACTGCATAGTGCCGTGCTATTTGCTTATTCCCAAAAACGGCAACCAAAAGCATCCCGTGTGCGTGTGCCTGCAAGGTCATACAACAGGCTTCCATATTTCAATAGGCAAGAAGATTTACGACGAGGACGAGGAATCCTTAAAAACGAGCACCTTTGCATTAGACGCCGTTAAAAACGGCTTTGCCGCCCTTTGCGTGGAACAGCGCGGAATGGGCGAGAGAACGGCTTTGCGCGCAGACAGAGGCCGCGCTTTGACCTGCGGTTGCTATTTTACGGCTATGACTGCGCTTATTTTAGGCAGAACGCTTATTGGCGAGAGAGTGTGGGACGTTTCTAAGTCAATTGATAGCCTGAGCTTTTTTGCCGATTGCTTAAATTTAGACGATATAACCGTTTTAGGCACCTCGGGAGGAGGCACTGCGACCTACTATTCGGCGTGCTATGACGAGAGGATAAAAATGGCAGTACCCTGTTGCGCCGTTTGTACTTACAGGGACAGTATAGCCGAGCTTTGGCATTGCTCTTGCAACTACGTGCCTCACAGCGCGGAATATTTTGATATGGGCGAGCTTGCTTGCTTAATAGCTCCAAGAAAGCTTATGGTGTGCAACGGCGATATCGACCCTATATTCTCGTTTGAGGGAACTAAAAAGGTTTACGGTGTAATTGAAAAGATTTATAAAAAAGAAAACGCAGAGCAAAACTGTCGTTTAGTCGTATTTAAGGATAAGCCCCATTATTTTGATAAAGAGGTCGTGTTCCCACAGATTAAGGATTTCAGAAATCAAACAGATAAATAATTTGTAAATAAGCGAGAAATGTTCAACAACCTATTTGTTAAGAGAGGTAAAGATAATCAAAAGACGGACAACAAGGATACTTCGCAATAGATAAATAAGCATCAAACTGTGTAGAGGTGAGGAAAATTATAAAAAAAATAGACGTTGACTTAATTCACGAAAAGCTTTTTGAAGTAAAGCCAAAATTGGCGTTTGATGAAAACGCAGACTACGGCAAGTGGAAAAAACAGATAAGACAAAAGTATATCGAGCTTTTGGGGCTCGACAAAATTGCCGAAAACGCTTGTGAAATAAAAATAGATATAGAGGAAAAGGTTGAGTTTGACGAATATACGCGTTACAGATATACCTTTGAAAGCGAGAAGGGCTGCATAGTGCCGTGCTATTTGCTTATTCCTAAAAACGGCAACAAAAAGCACCCCGTGTGCGTGTGTCTGCAAGGTCATACGACAGGCTTCCATATTTCAATAGGTAAGCAGATTCACGACCGTGACGTAGAGCCCTTAAAAACGAGCACGTTTGCCTTAGACGCCGTTAAAAACGGCTTTGCCGCCCTTTGCGTAGAGCAACGTGGAATGGGCGAGAGAACGACCTTGCGCGACGATAGAGGACGCGCGTTGACCTGCGGCTGCTATTTTACCGCATTGACTGCCGTTATTTTAGGCAGAACGATTATAGGCGAAAGAGTATGGGACGTTTCTAAGTCTATCGACAGCTTAAGCTATTTTGCCGACAGCTTGGATTTGGACGACATTACCGTGCTTGGAAACTCGGGTGGCGGTACTGCAACCTACTATTCGGCATGCTACGACGAGAGAATAAAAATGGCTGTGCCCTGTTGCTCTGTTTGCGCGTATAGGTACAGCATCGCCGAGCGTTCGCATTGCTCATGCAACTACGTGCCTAACAGCGCGGAATATTTTGATATGGGCGAGCTTGCTTGCTTAATAGCTCCAAGAAAGCTTATGGTCTGCAACGGCGACATCGACCCCATATTTTTAATTGAAGGAACAAAGAAGGTTTACAGCGTAATCGAAAGCATTTATAAAAAAGAAAACGCAGAGCAAAACTGCCGTTTAATAATATTTAAGGATAAGCCTCATTATTTTGACAAAGAGGTGGTTTTTCCTAAGCTTAAAGAGTTTAGAAACAAATAAAGTGGGGCTATAGGTCGATGAACGTTAAATTTTTAAAATTTAAAGGGGATTATATAAAGAAGGAATTTTACCCGTCGAACAACGACGGCTCGGTAAAAAGCATAGCCTTTTTAATTGAAAACGAAGAGGACGTTATATTGGACGGAGAAGGCAAAACCTTTGAGTTTTCGGACGGGGTTTCTCCCTTCGTTTTAAACGGATGCAAAAACGTCGTTTTGAGAAATCTCAATATTGATTATATTCACCCTCAACATTTAGAGGGTGAGGTTGTCTTGGTTGAAGAAGGAAGATTTTTATTAAAGCCTGTGGACGGCTTTGATTTTAGTGTTGAAAACGGAATTTTCAAAAGTCTGACAGGCGATAAGCTATCCTTACACGGAAGGCTGTTTTGTCAGGAATTCGACCCTGTAAGAAGAGCGCCTTACGCAAATACGGGATATATGTATATACAATGCGTGACGGCTGAAAACAGCTACGACGAAAGCGAAACCTTCGTTACGCCCGCGTACCTGAGCGCAAACGGCGACTGTGTTGAGTTTAGGTTAAAGGAGGGGTATAAGGGAAGGTTTAACGTTCATTTGGGCGGCAGACTGGTAATTATGCTAAAGGACAGACAGTGCAGCGGTATATTTATAAACGACTGCCAAAACATAAGAGTGGAAGACGTAAATATATACCGTTCACCCTCTATGGGAGTCATTTGTCAGCTTAGCGAAAACGTGTTTTTACACAACGTAAACGTAGGTGTAAAAGAGGGCAGAGGGGACGTGTTAAGCTCGAACGCTGATGCAACTCATTTTGTAAACTGCAGCGGTAAAATTGAGCTTACCGACTGTAGCTTTTACAATATGCTAGACGACGGATGTAATATTCACGGAATATACGGCAAGGTTGAAGGCGTTGAGGGAAATTCGGCAACGGTCAGACTGATGCACGGACAGCAAAAGGGTGTAAATTATTTAAAAGAAGGACATATAGCCGTACTTTTGAGCAGTGTAGACTATTCACAAAGAGCAAAAGCAATAATAAAAAGCAGTAAGCTTAATGATGATAAAAGCCGTATAGAAGTAACATTTGATATTGTTGAAGGACAGATATGCGACGGCTTGGTCGTCGACAATATAACTGCAATGCCCGAGGTGTATATAGCAAGATGTAAAACGGGAAACAACAGGCCGAGGGGCTTTTTGCTGACGTCGGTAAGACCAATGGTCGTTGAGGACTGTCTTTTTGAAAATATGGCTTGCGGAATACACGTTACCTCGGATGCGAGAGATTGGTTTGAGTCGGGCAAGGTAGACGGCCTTATAATCAGAAACAACGAGTTCAGAGGGTGTAATTACGCGTGGGGTACCGCAGCTATCGTAATCGACCCCTCTTGCAATGAAGAGGGCGTTTACGTCCATAAAAATATATTGATAGAAAATAATATTTTGAACACCTTCGGCTACGGTCTTGTTTGGGCTAAATCAGTCGACGGACTGTCCGTAAGGGGCAATTCGTCGAGTAAGATATATTCGGACAGAGTGCCGGAGGCTGACGAACCGACAATTTACGTTACAAATTGTAAAAACGTGGCTATAGGTTGATTATTTGATAAATTTATCTGAAAACACGATAAAAATTTTAAATAAACAGCAAAAAATTTTTATATAATATGTATAAAATGTTAAATTGAAAGTAAACTTTCGCTATTGATAAAACCTTTTTGACTGTGATAAAATTTTTCATATGAGGGTAAGGAGAAAGAGTATGAAAAAATCGTTTTT
>JAZNDO010000131.1:0-15831 GCA_045588105.1 Christensenellaceae bacterium
CCCGATGACCAAAGAGGTCTATCGTGTCTTGTGTCACGGCGCGAGCCTTCTTTTGCTCGCATCTAAACCTTTAAAACGAGTTTAAAAGCTCATTTACGTCGCAAAAGTTCGTTACTGCTTTGTGACCCAAACCCCGATGACCAAAAAGGTCTATCGTGTCTTGTGTCACGGCAGGAGCCTTCTTTTGCTCGCATCTAAACCTTTAAAACGAGTTTAAAAGCTTAGATACTTTATAAAAATGGAATTTTCTGTCACTCTGGAGCGAAGCGATAGAGTCCCATAAATAAAGAGGTGGATTCTATCGTTTTCTAACGAAAACCCCGGAATGACTATAAATAAGGGTGGAGCGTCACGCTCCCGACGTTACGTTGCCTAACAAATTAAAACAGTATAAGATAAGGAGAATATTATGCAAGCAAAATACCAAAGAGTGTTGCTTAAAATCAGCGGAGAGGCCCTCTCGGGCGGTAAAGGCCACGGCTACGATACCGAGGCTTTATATAGCGTAACCAAGCAAATCGCAGAGGTCGCAAAGCTTGGCGTGGGCGTTGCAATCGTCGTTGGCGGCGGAAATTTCTGGAGAGGAAGACAGGGCGACGAAATGGAGCGCGCTACTGCAGATTATATGGGTATGCTTGCAACTGTTATCAACGCCTTAGCCGTTTCGGATTCTCTTGAAAAGCACGGCGTTGAAGCAAGGGTTATGACAGCCCTTTCTATAAGCGGAATCGGTGAAACCTTTAACTATAAAAATGCTAAGAGATACCTTTCGGAGGGTAAAGTGGTAGTATTTGGCGGAGGTACGGGTAATCCTTACTTTACTACCGACACCGGCGCAGCTTTGAGGGCTGTGGAAATCGGCGCGGACGCCCTTTTGCTCGCAAAGAATATCGACGGTATTTACGATAGCGACCCTAAGGTAAATCTTAACGCTAAAAAGTTTGACAAGCTTACTTACGACGAATACGTAAGCTTAGGTCTTAAGGCGCTTGACACCTCCGCAGTAGTTATGTGTAAAGAAAACGGACTTAAAATTCACGCCTTCGGCTTAGACGGAGAGAATTCAATAGTAAACGCAGTTACGGGGGATTCGGCAGGCACAATAGTCGGTTAAGTTACAAAGCTTTATATACTGCGCAATACGCTCTTTTTTAAGGCTTGGCGCAATTCCTGCGACCGACAAGGTCGCTCCCTTGCTCCAATCACTCAAAAAATTCGTCTTACTTGCATCTAAAGCTTTTCACACGCTATCCGAAATAAAGCCACAAAGCTTTATTTACTGCGTAATACGCTCTTTTTTAAGGATTGTTACTTTATAAAACATTGTTTTTTGCGAGAATTTTATAAAGGTATTGCATTTTGCGAACAAATAATATATAATAATGTAAATAACGATATATTGAGAATATATTAAATAAAATATAAGGAGAAAAATTATGGCATTAGATATAGAAAAAGTAGAGATGATAATTCTCGAAGCAGAAGAGAGATTTCAAAAGACTACCGACGTTTTCCGTTCTGACCTCGCGTCGATTAGAGCAGGCAGAGCAAATCCTCACGTGCTTGATAAAATAAGAGTAGACTATTACGGAGAATTATCTCCTATCAACCAGGTTGGTAACATTGCCGTTCAAGACGGACAGTGCTTAGTAATTTCTCCTTGGGATAAGTCTTTACTCAGAACGATTGAAAAGGCTATTCAGGTTTCAGACATCGGTATTAACCCAACTAACGACGGTAACGTAATAAGACTCGTTTTCCCAACTCTTACCGAGGAGAGAAGAAAGGAAATCGTTAAGCAGGTTAAGAAAATGAGCGAGGAATCTAAGGTTGCTCTCAGAAACATCAGAAGAGACTGTCTTGATTCTCTCAAGAAAATGAACAAGGCAAAGGAAATGACAGACGATGAATACGCAGGCTACGAGGCTGACGTAGAAAAGTCTGTTGCAAAGGCTATCGAAACGGTTGAAAAGGTTACGGCAGAAAAAGAAAAGGAAATACTTACCGTATAATGGCAGATAAAGAGAAGAAGCTTCGTCACGTCGGTTTTATTATGGACGGCAACGGCAGGTGGGCAAAAGAGCGTAACAGGCCGAGGACGTTTGGTCATAAAAAAGGCGCGGACGCAATAATTGACGTGTTGGAAGAGTGCTTTTCAAGCGGTGTAGAGGTAGTTAGCTTATACGCCTTTTCCACCGAAAACTGGTCGCGCCCAAAAGAGGAAATTGATACGATATTCGACCTATTGGGCACCTTTTTGAAAAAATACTCCAAGAAATTGTTTGAAAAAAGGTCGCGTCTTTTAATTTCGGGCGACCTTTCGCCCGTAAGCAAAGAGCTGAGAGAAAGATGTGAAAAGCTCATGGCTGATACTGCGCATTTTACAGAGCACGTATTAAATATCGCGTTGAATTACGGTTCAAGAACCGAGCTTGTTCGCGCGTTTAATTCCTTAAAGGAAAAGCAAGGGGATATAACCGAGGAGGACGTTTCCGCCGCCTTATATACGGCAAGTCTTCCCGATATCGACCTCGTCGTAAGAACGAGCGGAGAGATGCGTCTTTCAAACTTTTTCCTTTGGCAATGCGCTTACGCAGAGTTTTATTTTACCGACGTTTTATGGCCCGATTTCAATAAAGAGCAAACGAAAAAGGCTATCGAGTGGTTTTACGGTAGAAAGAGAAGATTTGGTGGTATAGATAATGCTTAAGAGAACTGTAACGGGGCTTATAATTGCCGCCGTATGGGTTGTGTTTTTCTTGCTTAAGGCATTCGTTAAGGTGGAGATTTACGGCACTACGCTCGGAACCTTCCTCTTTGACTTTATGCTTCTTTGCATGGCAGCCCTCGGCGCAAACGAAATGCTCCGCGTATTTGGAGACAAAATAGTAAAGCCGCACAGAGTTATAACGGTTTTATATCCTATATTTTTATTGCCAATGATGTCTCTTTTTGGGATAGAGCCGTCGGTTATAATAACGATGTTGGCAATTTTGTTGGTTTTAGCCGTTGCCGTGCCTTGTCACGAAACGGTTACGGTGGAGGGTATTGCCCTCACCTTCCTTTCGATGGTATACCCATCGGGGCTTTTGGTGTGCATGGTTGCAATCAATCACTTGGCGCCGTTTTCAGCGCTCGTGCTTGCCTTTGCCATAAGTCCCTTGTCAGACGTTATGGCGTACTTTGTCGGAAGCTCCTTCAAGGGCCCTAAGCTTTGCCCTAAGGTTAGCCCGAATAAGACTGTTAGCGGTGCTATAGGCGCACTTTTGGGCGGAGTTATAGCGTCCATTCTCGTCTGCGCTGTGCTTTATAACGCGACCGGCTATACCGAGCATTATTTCAGTAAAAAATGGGTTGAGATTTTAGTTTACGCCTTAATCGGTGTTGTAGGCGCTGTGTTTACAATCTTGGGCGATTTGGTTGAAAGTCTTATGAAGCGCAAGCTTGGCATAAAGGATATGGGCAGACTTTTGCCGGGTCACGGCGGTGTGATGGACAGAATAGACGGTCTTTTATTCGAGGCTCCGCTCATAGCGTTTACGTTTTTCGTATTGCAGAGAATTCACCTTTTGTTTTAGGCGGTCTCTAAAGGAATAAACGTTTTTTTAAATGAATAAACTAATATAAAATGCTCACTTAAACAACGGGT
Organism: Christensenellaceae bacterium; assembly: GCA_045588105.1. Classification (GTDB taxonomy): domain Bacteria; phylum Bacillota; class Clostridia; order Christensenellales; family Borkfalkiaceae; genus UBA10281. The sequence continues at coordinate 3,650 of JAZNDO010000131.1, forward strand.
GAGCATATTTTTTAAAGGATTATTATGATAAAAATAGCCCTTCTTGGCAGTACGGGGTCAATAGGTAGACAGGTTTTGAATACCGTAGCCCGTCACAGCGACAAATTTCAAATCGTTTCGCTTGCAGCTAATTCAAGCGTAGAGCTTTTTTCTGAGCAGGTAAACGCGTTTAAGCCGAAGGTAGCGTGCCTTACTGACAGCTTAGCTGCGACTAAGCTCACAGAGCTTCCCTCCCAAACGACCCTTTACACGGGCGAAAAGGCAATGCTGCACGCAATCACCGAGGACTGCGATATCGTCATGGCGGCGGTTTCGGGCTTTGCCGGCATGGAGCCTGTTTTAGAGGCTATAAGCCTTGGCAAGGACGTTGCCTTGGCAAACAAGGAGACCTTAGTTGCCGGCGGAAGCATAGTAATGAAGGCGGTCAGGGAAAAGGGAGTAAGGCTTATTCCCGTAGACAGCGAGCATTCGGCTATTTTCCAATGCCTGAATTTTGACTTGAACGCAAAATTCAAAAAGCTTATTTTAACGGCAAGCGGAGGGGCGTTCAGAAATTACACTAAGCAGGAGGTTGCTTCTTTAAAGGCTCAAGAGGCGTTAAAGCACCCCAACTGGCTTATGGGTAAGAAGATTACGGTTGACTGCGCGACTCTTTTGAACAAGGGCTTAGAGGTTATAGAGGCGTGTCATTTATATAACGCTCCGCTTTCTAAGGTAGAGGCTATCGTGCATCCCGAGAGTATTATTCACTCAATGGTAGAGTTTGACGACGGCGCGGTAATGGCTCAGCTTGGATTTCCGTCAATGGAAATACCCATACAGCTTGCCCTGACCTATCCCGAAAGGCTTAAAACAGACGTCCCATTATTGGAGCTTGCAGGTAAAAGTCTTACCTTCGGTAAAATCGACGAGGATAAATATCCCTGCTTTGGCTTGGCTTTAAAGGCGTTTGAAATGGGAGATAACTACGCGTGCGCGATGAACGCCGCAAACGAGGCTGCGGTTGGGCTTTATCTGCAGGATAAAATAGGTTTTTACGGAATATCCGATTTAATAGAGCACGTTTTGGGCAAAATAGAAAGAATAGAGGTAACTAAGGACAGCTTGCTGTATACTGACCGTATAGCGAGAGAGCTTGTTTATCAAAAGGTAGGAGTTAAAAATTGATAGCTTATAATTTACTTGCTTTCGTAGACTCTGTAAAGACGGTGGGCTACGTTTTGGGAGCTTTGCTGATTTTAATGATAATGATAACCGTGCACGAATTCGGTCATTATATCGTCGGCAAGCTCTTTAAATTCAAGATAAACGAATTTGCAATAGGCATGGGGCCTGCAGTCTTTAAGAGAAAGATGAAAAGCGGCGAGGACTTTTCCATAAGGGCTTTGCCCGTAGGCGGCTTTTGCGCGTTTGAGGGCGAGGACGGCGACGGCGAAGACCCCAACTGCTTTAACAACAAAAAGCCTTGGCAAAGAATTTTGGTTTTGGTTGCCGGCGCAACTATGAACTATCTCTTGGCGCTTGTGATAATTATAATCTCCATGAGTTGCTACGGACAGACCGTTATGGGCGGCGGAAAATTCATAGAAGACCCCCTATATGTCGATTATTGCTTACAAGACGATGATTTAATAGTCGCAATTAAAGACGAAAACGGCAAGAAAAAGACCAATATATTTATAGCGACCGACCTCGTTTCTTCGCTTAACCATAAAAAGCAAGGGGATATCGTTTTGGTTGACGTTATCCGTGACGGCAAGCAAATTAAAAATCTGCCCATAAAGCTCAGGGCAGACGTAGAATGCGGTAATATTACCGAGGTGAGCGACTGCTATAAGGCGCTCGGTATCGGCTCGACTATGATGCTTGAGGTTACTGAAGAGAAGACCTTTGAAAGCGGCGACGGCTTTAAAAACGGCGACTATATTAAAAAGCTCGTCGTAAGAGAGAATGACCTCGGAAGCGGAGAGTACAAGGACTACGAGGAGTTTCTATACACCTACGAAGATTTTATTTCAATTTTAAAGGACAAAAAATCGGGCGACCACGTTTGGTTTTGGGTAGGCAGGACGGGATACGAGGCTTCTCAGCCCCTCTCTATAACCCTTGACGAAAGTTGGGAAAGCGTAGATAAAGAAAGCCGCGAAGAGGTGCTTGCATACTTTGGCGTAAAGACCTTTAATTACGGCTATTACACTATTGCAGAGTATCAGAAATTGGGCTTTTTGCAAACAATCGGTCACTCGTTTGGCTACTCGGTAAGGGTTGGCGGTATGATACTCAAAACTCTCGGTCAGCTTTTGACAGGCGCGCTTGGAATAAACGCCGTCGGCGGTACGGTTACGACTATCGTAACTACTACTAAAATTATAAGCTACGGCTTTGTTTACGCCTTGGAAATCGCAGCAATGATAGGTGTAAACCTTGCGGTTTTCAATCTTCTTCCTATACCTGCGTTAGACGGCTCACGAATAGTCTTTTGCCTAATCGAGTGGGTAAGAGGTAAGCCTATAAGTCGAAAAATCGAAGGAATTATTCACGGCGTTGGCTTGATATTTATATTGGGATTTGCCATACTCGTAGACCTTCTCCAATTCATTTAAAGCCTTATAAACGGCGCAATACTTTGTTTCTAAAAAGGGCAAGCGATTGGGATGACCACAGAGGTCTATCCCACCCACTTGCCCTTTTTGAGTCTCGTCTTGCTTGTTTCTAAGTCTTTAAATCTCACCTTGTAAGGGTAAAGGAAATTTCGGGTGGAGCGTCACGCTCCTGACCACAGAGGTCTATTCCACTCACTTGCCCTTTTTGAGTCTCGTCTTGCTTGTTTCTAAGTCTTTAAATCTCACCTTGTAAGGGTAATAAATTTTACTCATCTCGTTAAAATTTTACTCATTTCGTTCGTATCTAACCCTTTAAATCTTGCTCGATAAGTGTAAACTGTCACTCTGGAGCGAAGCGATAGAGTCTTGCAAAGCAAAAGGAGATTCTATCATTGCCTGTGGCAATTCCGGAATGACAAAAAGGATGCAACGTCATGTTGCCGTCACGCTCCCAAGGTGTTGCAAAAACTGTTTTTAGTGCATATCATATAGTAGACTCTTGTAAAAAGGGAGGCTACTTATGAAAAACCTTGAATTTTTGGCAATGGGAATAATAGCAGGCGTCGTTGCTACGGCAATTTGTCTTAACGAAAATAAAAAGCCTTGCAAAAAGCAGTTGCCTAAGGAGGAGTGCGTTCCTATTTGCGACCTTCCTCAAAAGCCAAAATGCAAAAAATGCTTTTACCAAAAATATTACAGATAAAATCAAACCCCTCTTTCGGTATATTGATAGCGTATATCCAAAGAGGGGTGTTTTTTGTCGAAAGCCTTTAATTGTGAAAAATTTTTAATGCGGTAAAAAGTCTTGACATCTTAATCTACTATTTGTTAATATAATTATAGTATAATTATAATTTCTAAAAAACAGTTCGTTAGGCTCCCTTTTGCTTGCTTTCCCGACTTGGTGGAAAACAATCTTGGGGCAGGCGAGCTTTTTTATTTAGGCAAGGCAATTCATCAAAACAAAAATAAAAAAGGAGAAACAAGATGAAGAAGTTATTGATAGGCGTTTTGTGCTTATTAACGGTTGCTTTTACGACCTTCGGCTTAGCAGGTTGTAAAAAGAACAAGGGCGAATCCTCTTCTCAGGAAAGTCAGAGCGTTTCTGTAGAAAGCGTTTCTGAAAGTCTTAGCGAGAAGGAGTCCGCTTCTATCTCTCAAAGTCAGAGCGAGAAGGAATCCGCTTCCGAGAGTCAAAGCGAAAGCGTTTCAGAGGGATGTGCGCACGCTCTTACCGTTCTTAAAAAGGACGGAGATTACCACTGGTACGTATGTGACTGTGGCGAAAAGAGCGGAAGCCGTGAAGCGCACGATTACGACGAAGGCGTCGTAACGAAAGAGCCGACGGAAGAGGCTGAGGGCGAAAAGCTTTTAACGTGTAAGACCTGTGGCGCAACTGCTACGGTTAGCCTTCCCAAGGCAGACCACGTTCACTCACTCGTAAAAAACAGCGGAAAGGCTGCTACCTGTAGCGAAGACGGTCTTAAGGATTCGTGGTCTTGCTCGGGATGTAAAAAGGTATACTTAGACGCACAGGCAACTCAAGAGGTCGTAAGCGACGCGTCTCTTGTAATTCCTGCAATAAATCACGCGAACGAGGCGTTCAGTCACAGAGTAGCTCCGCGCTGCGGCGTTGAGGGCGAGGACGTTTACGTTTGTCCCGACTGCGACAGAACGAGAACCGAGGTTATCGAGGCTTTAACTCACAACTGGGTAACCGTTGAGGTTGTCGAGGCTACCTGTCAAGAGGGCGGTTATACCTTACAAAAATGCTCTCACTGCAAGGAAGAGCAAAAAATAGACGTAACTGATATTACCGATTGTGACGAGGAATACGTACTCGTTGAGGAATCAACCTGCGAAAAGACCGGTTTGGCAAAATACGTTTGTAAGAACTGTGAAAATACAAGAGAAATAGTTCTTCCTAAGTGCGAGCACGAATACGAGGCTGTCGGAACGGTTGCTCCTACCTGTCTTGAAGACGGTTATACTATTTATAAATGTAAAACCTGCGAGAGCAGCTATAAGGACGACGTCGTTGCTTCTCACGGCGGACACGACTTTATCGTTGACGGGGAAAACAGCACCGAGGCAACCTGTACGTCAAGCGGCTTTACCGTTTACGTATGCTCAAGAGGATGCGAGGGCGCAGGCTACGCCGATGAAATCGAGGCTTTAGGTCACGACGAGGTTGCTCCTTCCTGCACTCAAGAGGGCTACTGTACACGTTGCGACGACGTACGCGTAGCAAAGATTGCTCACGAATTGGAGCTCGTTGAAGACAAGGCTCCCACCTGTACAGAGGACGGCTACGTAAAATACGGCTGTAAGCACTGCGATTACGAAGAAACCAAAACTCCCGAGGACCACAAGGCGACCGGTCACGCGGAGGACTATATACAATGGACCGAAGAAGAGGTAAGCTTATTTAATTCTTCCTGTCAATACTACGTTGTAAAATCGGGCGTTTGTCCTTCTTGTAGCCAAGAGGTTGTAAGACAGGGCGAGGTTTACGTAAGCCACTCTTACGTTTGTGAAATTACTACTCCGGCAACCTGTATTGCTGAGGGTGTAAAGACTTATACCTGTTCTTGCGGTGACAGTTATACCGAAAATTACGATATAGACGAATCTGCTCACAAATTAGACGCAGGCGTTCAAGAGGGTAACTACTTAGTATACACCTGCTTGCACGAGTGCGGTCATACCGAAAGAGTATTGCATATCGTAGAGGACGAGGTTGATGCCGACGTAGTTAAAGAGGCTGAAAAGCTTGCGGTTGGCGACGCTACGCTTAAGTTAGACGACGAAACCAAGGGTCAGCTTGGCGAGGGCTCAAGCGTTTCTCTTTCTGCCGGCACCTTAGAGGGCGAAGATTTAGAAAACGCAAAGGGTCAGCTTAGCGAGGACCAGCTTGCCCTTCTCGGCAACAGCCAGATTTACAACTTTGAAATGTCAGTTGACGGCGAGTCCGTAACTCAGTTCAACGGATATATAACCATCAGAATACCTTACGACTTGGACGGTCAGGACCCCGAAGATATCGTAGTATGGTACATAGAGGGCGATACTCCTACGCTTATCAATGCGAGATACATTGAAATAGACGGACAGGGCTACGCCGAATTTGAAACCAACCACTTCTCATATTATTCGGTAGCAAAGATGACCCCTGCTGAGCGTTGCGCTATTTACGGATGCTATACCGAGGGCTCGGTAACCGTGCTTCCCGCAACCTGCTTAGAGGGTGGATACACCTTGACCGTTTGCCGCCGCTGCGGAAAGAAGACCTATACCGATAAGGTGCCTGCTCTCGGACACGATTGGGCAGAGGTTGACTCCGTTCACGTTGACGTTTCATGTACGGTAAACGGCTACGAAAAGCACGAGTGTACGAGATGTCAGGTTTACTATGAGGTTAAGACTCAGGCTCACGGACACGAATGGGTTAAGAACGACGGCAGAACCGTCGTAGCAAGCTGTACTCAAGAGGGCTCTGTAACCTACGAGTGTATACATTGCGACAACGAATATTCTGTAACCGAAAAGAAGACTCCGCATAAATATGCTACGAGCGTAGTAAATGCAACCTGTACTACTGCAGGCTACACTGACTGCGTATGTAGAGATTGCGGACACACCACTACTAAGAATCCTACTCCTGCGCTTGGTCACTCAATCGTAGATACCGTACACAAGCCTACCTGTATCGAAAGGGGCTACACCTCTCATAAGTGTTCAAGATGCGACGAGGTATTCGCTAACACCGATTACACCGATAAGGCAGACCACGAATGGGATAGAGACGAGCCTACCTGTGAAGAAGACAAGCTTTGTAAGCACTGTAAAAAGCGTGACGAAAACAACGGTAAGGCAAAGGGCCACTACATGGAAAACGGTAAGTGTAAGCATTGTAGTAAGCCTTGTAACCACAACTATAAATATTCTCATACAGTAGACAGCACCTGCTCGGGCGCAGGCTACGAGGTATGGGTATGTAAGCACTGTCAGGCAAGCGAATACCGCGGAGAAACGGGCGTTGCTTCACACGACCTCGTTTTACTTAAAGAGGTTGCTCCTACTTGCCAGACAGCAGGCTATAAGGTAGAGGTTTGCCGCGCGTGCGGATACACTCAGACCACCGAAACCACCCCTGCCGTAGACCACAAGTACGTTAACGGCAAGTGTACCTACTGCGGACACGTACACGAGGTTGCAGAGGGATATTTAAACGTAATTGATACCTTAAAGAACGTAAACGGCGTAGTTATTAAAATTGACGAGCTTGATTACTCTTTATTTGATATCATAGACGGCGAAAGAGAAATTGAGGGCATAGTAACGGCGCTTAAGGCTCTTGAGCTTATGCTTTACGTTGACGGCAACGGCGCTCTTCAAGGCGCGGCTACGGGCGCAATTCAAATTTATAACGGACCTGTAAGCAACGGCTACGCTTCTTACGCAGTTAAGGGCTTGATTGAGGGCGAATACCTTTACGTTCTCGTTGAGGTTGAGGACGGCAACGCTTATGACTTAAAGATTAAGCTCTCCGTTCAAGCAACGCTTGATAATATAATAAGTAACACGGTAGGCAGCGAAGACCTTGACGTTTTATTTGAAAGCGGTCTCGTTGACGTAGCTTTAGAGGTGTTAGACGGTAACAGCGAGCTTATAAACGCAACGTTAAGCAAAATTATAAACGTTATTTTCACCGCAGAAAAGGCTGACGGCGAAACCGTATACACTCTTGATTTTGACAAATTAAGAGAATTAAACGACGATTTGGCTCACCTTTCCGCAAAGGACGCTTTAAGCAAGTATTTCGGCGAGGAGTTCTTGTCTAAGGCTAAAAAGATTGCCCGTCAGCTCGTATTCCTTGAGCTTAACGACCTTCCCGAGTACGTTGAGGAAAAGGGATTGCCTGCAGACGCGATATGCGAAGCAATTAATTTCATTGCAAAATCTCAGGGAGCTCCCGAGGATTACGATATAAGAGCAATGCTCGAAGACCCGCAGATGGCAGGTTATACGGTTGGCGACCTCGTTTTCGGCGAAGACTTTAGCTTTGACGAGGTTATGGATATGGTAGAAGAAATGCAGGAAATGCCTGTTTACCTTATCCTTATGGGAACGGCCGAGGAGTCCTACGTTGAAGAGGTTTACCAAGCGGTAGACGGCTTAATCGGTATGGTTGAGGGCGTAGACGTTTGGTTTACTGCCGACGCTAACGGCATTATAGAAAAGATTAACGCTTCCGTTAAGGACTTTGAGTTCGAAATGGACGGCATTGGCTTAGAGCTTTCTATCAGCTTAAGCGTAGAATTAAACGGAGCAATCGACGTAACCTGGAGTGATATCGTAGGCGATATCGAGGAAGATATAGTTCTTCCCGAGGGCTTAGAGGACCAGATAGGCTATCAAGATTGGAATGATGATTATTGGGATGGCGGCACTATTGAAATAGACGGAAAATCGTATAGATATCAGCATACGGTTTATTACGTTTACAGAAGCGTCTACGGTTACTCAGAGGTAGCCGGCGCAGTTGCAAAGGACGACTGCGGCGATTGGATTGAATACGCGGTAATGGTTCCTTATTATAAAGAATATGCTTATTTAGGAAATCTCACACTTGTAGATAAAACCGGCGAAGAGTACTTATACTTCTTTACCGACGGCAACGATATTGATACGAGAATTAGCGTAACGGTTAACGAAGAAACGGGCGAAATGTCCTTCGTGGGCGCAGACGGTAATTTAGTAAGCATAATATCATACGAGCATACCCTTGAAATTTACGAGCTTGCCTTTGGCAAGGACTCGGTAGAGAGAAATCTTTGGGGACTTACAAGCGAGACCGTTTATTACAATAAAGCAACCGGCGAATACGACGGATATACTCACCACAATTTCGTATTAGACGAGGAAAACTCTTACGCGCCTTCTGCTTGCGAGGAGCAAGGCTTAAATTACTACGTATGTACCGAGTGTGGCGAGGTTTATAGAGATTTCTATACTAAGAGACACAACACCGTAACGAAATACGCTCTTTCTAAGGGTTCAACGACCTGTGACGACGGCGTTGATATGTATTACGAGTGTAAGGACTGCGGAAAGGTAATCGATTATTACGAAAATTGGAGCTACGGCTGCCATTACACCCATGAAAGAGTTTTAGAGGATAACAAGGCAATAACGAGAAGCACCTGCTACGCTTGTGGCAGAAGCTCCGAAACCGTTTCGTTTACCTTAGATACCGAGTTTACCCTCGAATTATACACGGGTACGTGGGGTAAGCCTTCAACCGATAAGCCTGATACGGGCATCGGCGGCTCTTTAGGCGGAAACACTTCAGTTGAGAAGAGAGAAGGCTTCACCTTTAAGTTTGTCGCTCCCGAGACTGTAACGGTTGAGTTCTATTCATCATTCTCTGTTCAAAATGGGTATTGGACAGATTTCTACGGCTACGTTTACGACGGTGATTTCAACTATATCCAAGGAAACAGCGGCAACCTCGAATACGGTAACTTTGGTATTCTTTATACCTTCGAAAAGGGTGAAACCTATTACTTGACAGTTGACCACAACAGTTATTACACAGGAGCGAAGTATTTCGTTCACTTTAACCAAGTTGAGCAGGAAATTATCGACCTTTCAGAATACGGCTGCGCTTGCGGAGGCGAAGTTGTAATAACCTCTGTCTTTGGCGGAAAAGAACATACCGTAAATCTTAACTGTGGAATAGGCGAATACGAGCCTTGCCCAACCTGCGGATTCTCTTATTTCATAGACGTTATGTGGATGATGAACGAAAGCTGTGAAGAGGTTGAAAGATATTTAGCTTACTTTACAAACGGCAGCACGGGCGAGACGGTAGAATACGTGCTTTACGAAAATAAGACGGGCTACGTTTCACATAACACCTATAGTGAACGGTTTGAGGAGTCCTACGAGTCGGTTGATTCAGACGGAAATCCGATAACCGTAATAGAATCAGGCACGATATACGTTTGTGGCAATTGCGGAAAAACCGTAAACAAGAGAAATTACGTATACCATTGCGCGCAAGACGGAAGGGAGATTTACCACGCGCGGGAAGAGTACGTCTGGTCGACGGAGCTTGGCGAGTGCGTAATATCCTATAAGGATGAGTATACGTTTGAAAATTACGTTTACCCGGACGGAAGAGTAGAATACAGGGAGAAGACGAATAAAGCAACCTCGTACGACGGCAACGGAAATGAGACAAAATGGACTCTTCGTGAATACGTATATTACGCAGGCGCTCCTTGTAAAATGACGGAAAAGGTTACCTATAGCTACGGTGAGGGCTATGAAGAGACTTACTTTAACCACTATCACTCAGAAAAAGAGCTTCCCGAGGAGTCTTACGAGGAAGAGGTTGAATTAGACGGCGTAACCGTAACAAAGAGCGTTTACACCTACGAAATCTACTGCTCAAGATGTTACGCTTCTATAAGCAAGTATACCACGATTTATTACGTTGACGAAAACGGAAATACAGTAAAAACTGAACGTTATACTTACGGTCAATATGCAGAAAGCCAAGACGTATACGGTTGGGAGCTTATAGAATACTACTCGCGCACCTACGGCGTATATAAATACTCCTACGAATACTTTACCTATGATACAAGCTACGAGCAAATTTACTACGAAGAAAATTCTCGCGGACAGCAGATAAGCTATTATCATAAAAGGGTTTACGAATACGAGGACCCAACCTCATCTTGTGTATTCACTTACTATTACGTCGACCAAGACGGTAACGTTTATGATAAGCATCAAGGTGAAAGCCATATTGCTTTAAAACATGTATATCTTCTCAGCGACGGCTCAACCTCTTGCGAGGACGGCTTGACATGGTATGAGGTATGCTATGCGTGCGGTTATAGAGAAACTCACGGTTACGGCGGGTACGGACACAGAACCGATTTGGACGACGCGCATCTTGACAACGTGGAGGTTTACGACCTTAGCGAATACGGTCAGGTTTGCGGTGCGACTATATTGGTAGTAAGCTGTCCTTGCGGTATGAATAAGGACGTATTCTGGCTTAACGGCGACTGTGGCTGTGATTTCCGCAGTGAAAGCGGATGGCTCTATGACGACGAAAGCAAGGTAAACCATTGGTACTCAGAGTATAACTGCGCGGTAAGCGACCCCGCTTGCGGATTTGCTTATTCCTACGAGTATTGGTACAGCACGGATTCAGGCTGTAGGGAAACCTACAATCAGAAATGGGTATTCGGCTTAAATAGCGATAATCCTCTCGTTATCGAGTGCTCATACCCAACCGGCGGTTATTTACACTCTTACGAATCCCACTACGCCGACACTGAAATCTACAATGAAGGCGACTACGTCGTATACTACGACCTATGTGAAGATATTTGTACGAAATGCTCACACGTAGGCTATAAATATGAGGATTGGCTCTATTATATTGACCATGGCGAAGACCTTGAACAGGTTAAGCAAACGCATCTTACAACGTACTACTATGAAGAGGGCGACAGAGCTGTAAGGCGTACTCGTTATTATGAATACGGTATGGTTTACAGCAACGACGGCAAGCAAAACGCATGGGTAGAGAAATTTAACAAGATTACCTACTATTATGAGGACGGCAGCTTAGATTACTGGTATCAAAACACTTATAATTACGATTCTTGCATTAATACTCCGATAATAATTTACGAGTCAAGCTACGGCGAATATAGCGAATACCGCGAAACTCACGACAGCTGGGATTACGACTTTGCCGGCTATATAGTAACTCCTACCTGTACTCAAAGCGGTATAGAGCATAGGGTATGCGGCTGGTGCGGCGAATCTGCAGACTACGACGTAGGTTGTTTCGGTCATAGTTACTATGAGGTATGGGATGAAGAAATGGGCGAATATCACTACGAGTGTGGTAGATGCGGTCTTATCAACTTCACGGGCTACGACGGAAACGTTATTATGGAGGATATGACAAACGTAAGCGACGGTACGTTTACCGTAGGATATTACTTCTATTCGTATTTTGATTATATCGTTGCTGTATCCTTAGTCGTTGACGGTCAGGAAGAGCCTATCGTATTAATGGTTGACGCTTACGACGATTATAACTCGCTTATAACCGTAAGCTTCGACGCTGTAAGAGAGGCTTGTAATAGCTACGGACTCGTATTTGAAGAGGTAATGGTAAGAGTTACTATTCTTCCCACAAACGGCGATTACAGCTTTGATTACTCTGTAACGATGGACTCCCATCAAAACGCTTAAAGGTCAAATAAACGGCTTATAGGCTAACTGTTTGGATAAAATCGGTTATAAGCCGTAATACGGACTAACAAAAAAGCCCCCGAAAGGCAGCTGCCTTTCGGGGGTTCCTATAAGGGATTTTAATTTAATACAAAAGTGTAGCCCACTATACTTCACTCAAAGTGAAATTTAGTGGGCTTTTCTTATCCACAAAAAATTTAGTTAAAAAAGTGGTATTTTTAGCCTTATGGCTAAAAGTTATATGCAAAAGAGATTTTGCGTTATATTGCGACTTGCAGTCGCAGT
>JAZNDO010000132.1:0-4374 GCA_045588105.1 Christensenellaceae bacterium
CCCCAGCTGTATGTTTGGCGAAACCCAAATTCAAAACGGCGGAGCAGTTTTATATCTCAGCTTCTTTGACCTTATGGCAAGAATCGACACCTACGGCGCAAACGACGCGTACCAGAGATTACTTGCTATTAAGGATTGGTATATGGATATATACGACTATTACGTAAGCTCAAGCAACTACAATAAGTATCCCGACCGTTTCTACTGGGATTATTATGAGGACAATCAGTGGGAAAATGCCAACGGCAAGCAGTATTTCTTGCAAAACGGCGTTAAGGGAACTGCGGAAAGAGGTGGTAAAACCGCCGGCGCAATCGGTATTGACGGCGAATTCTTGGAGTCCTTCCTCGTTATGTCGGCAATTCCTTACGGATTCTTCGGTATAAGCACGGAAAACGGAAACACCTTGAATATAGCGCCGTCACTCCCTGACGGACTTACCTTCTGGGAAATGGAAAACTTAGCGTATAACGGCGTAAAATACGACTTGGCTATTTTTAAGAATTCTGCAAGAATAGACGCCGTAAGAGGTAATTCTAACGGAATAACCGTAAATATCACTCTTGACGCTACGAGCGCGAGCCCAACGGTTTTAGTAAACGGCAGACAAACTAACGATTTTGTCGTTCAAAACGGAAAGGTTACGGTAACCGTGCCTTTGCAGTCGGTAACCGTTGAGGTTAAATAATAAAGGAAATAAGGGTTGGCGATTAACGCAGTTTTTCGCCAGCCGTGAAAAAATAATAAGGAAGGAAGAAAAATGAAAAAATTCAGAGCAGGTATTATCAGCTTACTTATTTGCGCAATGCTTTCTTTTACCGCGTGTGGCGGTAAGGGCGGCGGAGAATCCGAAAACGTAAAAGCAGACAAGTTTTCGATAACTGTTGCATGTTCAACCGAGCAGTCTGAGCAAATGGTTATGGAGGTTTTAGCAAATGCGTTTATGGCTAAAAACCCCGATTACGAAATTAAAGTAGAGGGCTTTTCGGAAACCTTTGATAACTATATGGGTAAGGTTGCAAGCAACCGCGCAAATTCTCCTCACATTATTTGGACGATGGATTCAAAGCATGCAAGCTGGCATAAATTCTTTACCGATTTAAGACCTTTCTATGAAAGAGATTTAGCGGCTACCGATTACAGCTTATATTACGAATCAATGCTTGACGTTGCGTCCTTAAACGGCGAGTTTAAGCCTACTGCAAATTACACCGGTTCTTTTAACAGAGAAAAAGATACCGCAACCGGCTTAGAGGATTATAAAAACCACTCTCCGTACGGCATTTATTATGCTCCGAGAGATTATAATAAGCCTGCAATCGTTTGTAATGCTGAATTAATGAGACAGTTAGACAGTAAGTACGAAGAGCTTCTCGGCTATACTGCGGACAACAAGCCCTCCGATTACGTTTCTGTTGAAGAAAGATTAAACGAAATAGTAGCAGGCGAAAACTGGGATGCCCTTGAGGATTTATTCGAGTTCGCTGAGCTTATCGCAACCAGAAGAAACGTCGTTATTGAAAAGACTGCAGAAAATGAAGACGAAAAAGAAAGCAGTAAATGGACCAAGAAGTATGCTATTGACTTAAAGCTTGGTTGGGAGCCTACTTACGTTACCTTATTAACTGCGCTTGGAATCGACACTCTTTTCAATGCTGACGGTTCACTTGCTCTCGATTCAAATAAGGAGACCTTAGAAGCCTTACATAACAGACTTTACAAGGTAAACGGTATGACGAATTCGGAAGCTACCGATACGGATTTCGTATCAACGCTTGCGTTTATGAAGATTGTTTCAAGACCTGTAGTATTAGGCTTTAAGACCAGATTCGACGCTATTTACGGGGATGCGGGCAAGACGGCGTTACAGGCAATACAAATTCCCGTTGAAAACATAGCTGCAGGTAACTCGGGTTACGCTATGAACAACTACTATCACAACAAAACCGTTACCGTAAACGGCGTAACCAAGTCTTACGAGGATATTTGTTGGGATTTCCTTAAATTTATAATTACGACCGAAGGTCAAGAGGCTGCAGGCGCAACGGGTAACAATATTCCTGTTTTAAAATCACTTCGCGACAGCGGCGCTTGGAGAGAGGTTGAGGGCTTGGAGTCTATGAATCACGACGCTTGGATAGCAGGCGGCGAGTTAAAGCAAGACTGGTATGATTTCTACGTAATAGAAACCAGAACGGGCTTCAGAAACGCAATTGAGAACTTCTTCGTAAACTATGCTAAGTCAAACTACGGACACAAGGACGGCTTTGCCGGATTATTACAAAATACGAACAAAACGTTTAACGATATGAATCCTAAGGGAAGCTTACGCTAAGAATAAGGAGCAAAAATGGTAGTACATAAAAGATACAGAAAGGCTGACGGAAGCTTTGACTTCAAGGCGTTCTTCAAAAAGAACGCCGGATGTTGGCTTTACGTGTTGCCCGTTGTCTTAGGTATATTGCTTTTTACAATCGTGCCTATGGTAACGTCGCTTAATTACGCCTTTCACGACTATAACCAGTATGAGCCTGAGGACCAGCTTTCTAATTTCGGATTGCAGAACTTTATCACGCTTTTAAGTAAAGACCAAAGGCGCGCACAGGTTTTTCATTCAATATCTATAACCTTTAGGTATACCTTGATAAGCTTGTCCTTAACGATTGTAGGCTCCTACTGTCTTGCGCTTTTCTTAAATCAAAAGACGAAGGGTATACAGGCGTTCAGAATAATTTATTATTTGCCAAACCTCATACCCGGCGTTGCGGGAACACTTCTTTGGTTGGATATCACAAAGGTTAACGGCGGTTACCTCAATATGATTATAGAGGCGTTGGGATTTCAGCCTTATACCTTCTACAGCCAGGCGTCGACGGTTTTACCGACCTTGCTCTTTACGGGCTTGTTCGGTTGGGGCGGCTCGTGTATAATGTGGCTTGCGCAAATGCAAAACGTACCGAAGGAAATGTACGAGTCTGCAGAATTAGACGGGGCGAACTATTTCCAAAAAACACTCAAAATTACTATACCGATGACTACCGCAATGCTTTTCTACGTAGTTGTAACGAGTATTATCGGCGGCTTGCAAACGTTCGGAAACGTATATCCTCTTTATCCTACAGCGTTAGAAGAGGTTCAATTCGTAGTAGTTCTTATCTATCAGTACGCGTATGACGGTTTTGCCGGCGGAAGAGGTATGAGTCTTGCTTGCGCGCTGTCGTGGATACTTTTCGTAATAATAGCCGTGCTTACTGCGTTTATCTTTAAAACGAGTAAGTGGGTTTACTACGGGGAGGAAATGTAATATGGTTAGAGTAGAAAAGAAGAGAAGTTATTATAAAGAGCCCGTGGCGTTGACCTGCTCCAAATATTTCTTCTTGGTGTTATTTTCGATATTTTTCCTATTCCCCGTATACGCGCTCGTTATAAACTCGTTCGTTCCCGATACTCAGCTTGACGATATGTCGCTTTGGCCCGCATATTTTGATTTATCGACTTATACGAGAGTTTTTAATACCGAGTATTTGACCTTTTTCCTTAACACTTTAAAGGTTTGTTTCCTTAATATATCGGGTGTTTGTATTGCATCGTCGCTTACGGCGTACGCTATTTCAAAGCTTGATTTCTGGGGCAAAGACTTTGTGTTTGCTTGTATAATGGGTATGATACTTCTTCCAAGCACGGTGCTTTCTATTCCTCTTTATCTTATTTACGCAAGATTAGAGTGGATAGGTACGCTTTATCCGCTTTGGGTGCCTATGTGGTTTGGCGGCGGTACGATGAACATATTCCTCGTTCGTCAGTTTATGAGGGGTATACCTAAGTCGTATTCGGAGGCTGCGTGCCTTGACGGCGCAACGAATTTCCAAATCTACTACAAAATTATTATGCCTCTCGTTAAGCCCATTCTCATATATCTTGCCGTAACGGGCTTCTTCGGCAACTGGAACGATTTCCAAGGTCCGTTGATGTACGTAGGTAATAAAAGAGAACGCTGGACCTTGTCGCTTGCCCTTTATAAGATATTCGGTGAGTCAGAGGGTTCTACTGACGTAAATAATCTTCCAAACGTTCAAATGGCAGTAGGCGTCACGATGATGATACCTTGCGTAATATTGTTTGCTTTCTTCCAAAGGACGATAATGGAGGGTATTTCGGTTATAGGTATTAAAGGCTAATTTAAAGGCTTATCTACTTCGGTATGCGTCGTTTCTGTTTTGTTGTCAAGACTTCGGTGACCGACAAGGTCTACCAAACCCTTGTCAACAAAACGAGCCTCGCCTACCTCGCATTTAAGCCTTTAAATACTCACTTGATAAGGGAAAGGATAATTTTCGCATACCTCGTTTACTGTGTAGACCTCAAAGCCTTGGT
>JAZNDO010000133.1:0-8597 GCA_045588105.1 Christensenellaceae bacterium
AAGAACCGGAGTAATGGATTGGTTCGGCAACCCAACCCCACTTTACTGTGAGGCTAAGAAAATTCACGGAGAGCTTGCTCTGTTCGAAGATAAGTATATGCAATGCAAATGGCAGAATTCTCGCTACGTAAAAGGTGAAAAATTGCACCATAGCGAGGTTGAATTTGCAAGGCTTGGGGCAGACGAAAGCGGCGCGATAAAATCAACGTACGACTGCGTGGTGGGTGAGTTTACCTCGCTATCGGGCAAGGCGTTGTATTTGGTGAACTATACTAATCCGAGATTGAGATTGGAAAATGAAATTTACCTTGAGCTTGACGGCGATTACGATTGCTTTATAGGCAGTGAGGTAAAAACCTTAAAGAAAGGCAAAAATAAGATAGTCTTAAAAAGTGGCGGCGGAGCCTTTTTAATATCAAAATAAAATAACGAGACGGTTGTTAAGCCTTTAAGCGCTTAGGACAACGGCTTTTAGGAGACAAATTTGGAAAACAAATCAATGGCGTTAGAGTCGGAAGGAACGACTCAATCGAGCGTAACGTTTAACGGGGAAAATAAAAACGTTAAAAACAACAAGAGCGGCTGGCAAAAATTCAGCGAAGGGTTACCGTATTTTTTAATTAACAATTACGGATTTTTTGCTATACCCTTGTTTATCTTTACGGTATTTGCCTTAGCGTTGGCGTTCTTTGACATCTGGCCGTTTGGAACGGCAATAATATCCAGCTACGATATGCTCGCGCAGGTCTGTCCGATACTTGAGCATTTCTTCGACGTGTTTCAAGGCGAAAGTGGGCTTTTCCATTCCTTCCACGTTGGAAACGGTATGGATATGTTCGGAATTTTAGCCTACTGCGCGGTAAGTCCGTTTACCTTCCTTTTCTTATTGGCAGGCAAGGCAGGCTCACTTTATATGGTCAGCATAGTGCTGCCGCTTAAATACGCTTTAATAGGTATTTCTGCTTTTATATTTTTGAGAGTATATTTTAAAAAGATTCCTCAGTATTTGCAGGTTGTATTGGCTTTACTGTACGCGTACTCGGGATATTCTTACGTTGCGAATACCTATATCATTTGGATGGACATTATGATGTATATGCCCATCGTAGGCGCAGGTATAATTGAATTTTCAAAAAAAGGCAAGCTCAAGGTGCTGATTTTAGGCTTAACGCTGTGTATTTACGCCTGCTTTTCTATCGTATGCTTTTCCTTTTTTACTCTTTTCCCAATACTCGTTTGCTACGTGCTTATATGTAAAAGAAGGGACGAATACTGGCAGCTTCTTTCTAAGCTTTGCTTGGCGTTTATAGTAGCGGTAAGCTTGACCCTTCCGGTGCTGCTGCCGTCGCTTATGGCCTACACTAAGGCAGGAAGAAACACCGGGCTGTTTTCAAGAGTTTTCGAGTTGATGTCCGAAGATAAGGTCTTGGCTGGCGAGTTGAATATCCACTTGTATGAAAAATTCTCGTATATTTTTTGCGATTCGATATTTATTTTACTTGCGATAACATATTTCTTAAAGGCAAAAAAGGGAGATAAATTGGCGACGTTTTTACTCGTTGCCCTTATATATTTGCTTTTACCGTGTATAATCGACGAAAGCATGCTCCTTCTTAATATGGGCTCGTATTACAGCTACGCCCTTCGCTTTGGATTTTTACTCAGCTTCTATTTTCTTTTTGTGGGAGCAACGGCAGTAGAGGAAATAATAGAGGATAAAAGCCTCGCGGTTGAGCCGAATAAGGTTAAGTCGGGGATATCTCTCGTCGTAATAGCTCTTTTATCTACTCTCGGCGTATTGTTTACCTTCAGATTTTTCAAGTTTATCTTAGACGGAGAGTTTAAAGAGGCAGAGTGGATAAATTCTATTTTCGGCGGAGCAGGCGATGCAAAGCCGTTTGAGGATTTCTTCCCGTTATTTGCTCATAGCGAGGGCGGACTTGAAGGCTCTGCGGTATTGTTTTTGGTTGCCCTCGTCGTATTTGGAGTAACGGCAATTTTAGTGGGAACTAAATGTATTAAGCTCAAAGACGCCGTTTCTTACGTTTGTATATTTGCTTTATCGCAGTCTGTATTTTTTAATTTCGCTCTCGTTAAAGGGGACAAGCAGTCTTACAGCGCGCAAAAGTTTGATTATTACAGCGAGCTTTTAGACGGAATTGACAAGATAGAAGAGGACGAATACTACAGGCTTAAAAATTACGATTATTATATTTCTTCCGATTCCCCTATAATATTGGGTTGTTATTCAAATACCCTTTTCAGCTCTATGGCTGACGCTAAAAATATTACCGTCGCCGACTTTTTCGGGTATGGCGGAAGCCACACTAACTCAACCAAGAGTAATGGGGGAACGGTTTTCTCAGACGCCTTTTTAAACTATAAATATATGGTTGTTGAGGCTGATGATAAGTCCAAGATTGATACTAATTATTATACCTACACGGGTATTTCAACCCACAGAACACCCTCCGTAAAGGTTTCTTATACGAAAAAGCTTACCAACAAAAAGACCTCGACGAAGGTCGCTACCTGGGAGGATATTTCAACCGAGTTACACGGCAAAGGCAAGTGGTCAAGGCTGAGAATTGAGATAGACGGAGGCCATTTCAAGGGATATCTCAACGGTGAGCACGTGTATACGGTAAAGATGGATACGTCTGAAATCACAGAGGTGTCAGCCGTAACCAAAAACGCCTTCGGCTCGGTCAGAAATCTTAAGGTGTGGGACGAGGACGGCAACCAAATTTCAGGACAATGGAACAACTCCAACGGCTGGAAGGTTGATGGCGACGTGTTTACGACCGAGCCCGACGACTTTGATACAAAGCTCAGCTTCAGCGGAGAAAAAGGCAATTTGAAGGCCGTTGAGGGCGAGGTTATGTTTACCGCAGGTGCAGACTCTGACGACCATATAGGCTTAGCGGTGACTGCAGGCGACACGACTTACAGGGTTGTAATAGAGCCGAACGTAAACTATATGGTATATAAGGTAAAATACGCCTTCCCGGGGGCAATGCTGTTAAACAGCGCCGAGCTTAACTTTGAAGGAAAGACGGACAAGGAATGCTATGAGCAAATCGCCGATATGCTTTACGGAAAAGAGGGCTTTGAGATGTCCGGCAGTACGATTTCCAACTCGGAAACGAAAGCCCTTTATGAAGCGGTAAAGGATAGCGGAGTAAAATACAAGCTTGTAAAAAACGGCATTGTATTCGATGAAATAACGGCGCAAAAGGGACAAATGCTCGTTGTTTCCTACGTTAATTTAGACGGCTACAGGGTTTACGTAAACGGCGTGGAAAGTGAGCTTAAAGAAAATTCCTTGGATATTATGATGGTAGAGCTTAACGAGGGCAAAAATACCGTTGAAATAAAGTACAGCTCTCCCTACACCAAGTTTATTATTATAGGAATAGTCATGGCTGCCGCGTTGACCGCTCTCGTATGGTTTGTCTATAAAAAGAGAACGGGAATATACGAAAAAATAAGCGAGGTTCTTCCGTATATGGCAGTAATTCTTGCCGTTGCGCTCACCTTGTTCTTCTTCGTGTTCCCAACCTTCGTTTGCATTAATAAGTTCATAGGCACTTATTCAAGATACTTGTTTAACATATAAAAGTAAAAATATAAAAACAGCGAGGCAATAGCGTGATGCTCTTAACGGAGTATCACGCTATTGCCTCACTGTTTTGCTATATTGAATTATTTTAATCGTCTTTTCTGAATTGATTGAGAATAATTATAAATCTTAATAAATAAAGGAAGGAAATAAGAAGGCTTGCAACGTAGGTCAAAGCTGCCGCAAATAAGACCTTTCTAACGCCGGCAAGCTCTTCCTTATCGAAAAGAGCGGTGTCGCGAAGCATTTCAACGGCTCGCCTTGATGCGTTTATTTCAACGGGGAGAGTAATCAGCGCGAAGATTGTCGAGAGTGAGTATAAAAGAACTCCAAGCGCCAAAACGTAGGTGCCGAAATTTGTACCTGCCCCACCTATTAGAATCTCTAAAATCAAGCCTAAGACGGCAACAGGAACTGCCAATATTGAGCCGTATCGGGTAAGAGGGACAAACGCTGTTCTGAGAGTGATTAAGGGGGAGTCGTCACGCCTTTGTGCCGCGTGTCCGCACTCGTGCGCCGCAACGCCTAAGGCGGCGACGTTGCTTTTGCCAAAAGTTGAATCGGAAAGGCTTAAAACGTTGCTTTGAGGGTTGTAATTGTCTGTTAAATGGCCTTGCGTTCTGCCTATTATAACTCCGCTGCAGTCGCTTTGCGCCAATAATTTAGAGCTTAGATTTTCTGCCGTAATACGGCATACCGACTCCATCTCGGAGTATTTTTTAAAGGTGGAATTAACCTTGTACTGAGCCCATATCGCAAAAATTATCCCCGGTATTAAGATTGCCAATGAGCCGTAAATAAGTGGGTACATATTAAACCTCTTATAAAATTACTTTTGTTAAATATTAAACCAATATTAACAAAAAGTCAACAGTAATCGTAAAATTTTGGCAATTAACAGTCTAAGGTTACGTTTGCGACGAGTCCGTTTTGCAGGGTTACGCTTGCGTATTCGGCTCTGTTATCATAAATTAAGGTTACGAGGCTGTCGTTTTTAAAGTGAGGAGGGGGTAATATTCGAGTAAAATTACCTAAAAATTCTTTTAACTCTTCGGCCCTTTGCTTTAACTCCGGGCATAAAAACTCCGCAACGTCGCCGTCTATAAAAATCTCCTCAAAAAAAGCTATAGGTATAAGCTCGCTTGGCAGGGTGAAGGGTTGTCTTTTTCTCGTTATCGTGTAATTTTTTAAAGTCACACGCTCTCCGAATTGCCAGGTAGATGAAAGCGTATGCTTTAACACGTCGTTTTTGTTTTCGAGCGTCGTAACCGAGTTTTTGTTAAAGGAATATCCGTCGCAAAGATTTTTAAACGCCAAGGTTATTTTTTCACTTACCTCAAAAGCAAGAATTTCCGTTTTGTCACAGATGCAAACGGCAACTAAGTATTCCTTGCCCGAAAAGGAACAGGTTTCAAACCTTACGTCCCTTGGAATAAAGGGTAGAGGCTCTATTAAAAAATCGTTTTCTTTAGAGATGCAAAGCTTTATGCCCCCTTGGTTATAACAGGTTGCCGTGACCGCCCTGCTAAAGGGAAACGACCGTCTTCCAACCATTTTAAAATCGTTGTCCGTCTTTCTCAAAAATTGCGGAATTATTAAAAAACCCCCGTATAGGTCGATTATCTGCGCGTTTTTGCCTGAAACAGGTCTTTTGCAATCGAAAAAAACGTTGCAGGCACAAAAATCGCCGTTTAAGGGTATAAATTCTAAAAACGAGCGTTCGCTTTCGAAAAAGGTTAAGTTTTTTGAGGCAATACCAAGATAAACGCCGTCGGCTTTTACCGCGCACGGCGTATCACATAAAAAATAGCAGTACATAGTTTAAATTTATTCAAAAAATACAAACGATATGTATTATAATCCGAAAAACAGTCAATAATCACTTTACCGCAGAAAAATAACGGAGGTGAATTATGGCAAAGATGGATAAAAATCAGATAAAGGAATTGCTTGCAAGGGCAAGCGAGGTTAAAGCGCGAGGCGGCAGTCTTTCTAAGGTCTTTGAAGATTTTGCAGGAAAGACCGGCAGGGCAAAGGGAAGCGTAAGAAATATATATTATTCTACCTTGCAGGAAATGGCAGGGGATGATGAGTATAGAAGGGAGATGCTTTGCGGAAACAAAATAGAGGTCGCGAGGATAATCGGATTTGAAGATGCCGAATCGGATTTGCTGCTTAGAAAAATATTGACAGGCGCAACCTTCGGAAAATCGGTAAGGCGAGCGATATACGAGATGACCGACAATCCCAAGCTTGCCCTCAGATACCAGAACAAATACAGAAATCTTCTTAAGTTTGACAGGCAAAGAGTGTTAAGAATCAGACAGGAAATAATAGAGGATTACGGAAAATGCTACGAGCCGTATAAGCAAAAAGACGGAGAGGACTTAAGCCTGATAAAGCTAAAGCAAGAAATCAACGTGCTTTACGATAAAATAGCGAGTGGCGTAAAGCAGGAAAATAAAGAGCTGAGAGAAAGGGTTAAGCTGTTGGAAAACGAAAACAGCAGGCTGCAAAGCTTGCTAAATGCAAACGGTAAAAATTCGGCAAAGGATTTCTTCAGCTCCTCTTTATCCGCAAAAAGCGGCGTTTAATCGACTTATAGCCCCATTTATAAACAAATCTCCGACAAAAACAAGCGTTGTCGGAGGTTTTTTTTCGCCGTTTTTGATTAGCCGTACAATCGGCTGTTTTGTGAAATATTTTTAATTTAAGTAAATTTATATAAATGACTTGCAAAAAAGAATAAAAAGTGGTAAAGTGGTTGTATTACATTTTGCTTGCCAATAAGTCTTTAACAGACTTAGGCTGAAAAGGAGGGGTGCGCAATGATTTTTGGCAAGTATATCAACAAGTATTATCTTAAATTTGCTTGGTTGCTTTTCGTCGGTATAGTCGCGCTTGTCGCTGTCGACTATTTTCAACTTAAAATTCCCGAGTTTTACGGTATGGTCATAAACGGAATGAGCGACGGCTTCGTTATGATTGACGGAAACAAGGTTCCGTTTGACGGTAAATTTTTATTGGATAAAATTTGCTATCCGCTTATGGTCGTAATACTCGTCATTATCGTGGGAAGATTCTTGTGGCGCGTTTGCTTTTTGGGCGCGGGAATAAAAATGGAGTCGGACGTCCGTTCTTCTATGTTTAACCACTGTAAAAATCTTTCTCAGCAGTATTATCAAACGAACAAGGTCGGCAATCTGATGTCCTTGTTTACAAACGACTTGGAAACCGTACAGGAGTGCTTCGGCTGGGGTATACTCATGCTTTGCGACGCCGTATTTTTGGGCGGACTTGCGCTTTATAAGATGTGGCAGATGAGCTGGGCTTTGACCTTATTTTCCTTGATTCCTATGACCTTTATGCTTCTTGCAAGCTTAATCGTGGGTAAGTATCTTACGGCTAAGTGGGATGAAAGACAGGCGGCTTTTTCATCGCTTTCCGATTTCTCTCAAGAAAATTTCTCGGGAATTTCGGTAATAAAGGCCTTCGTAAAAGAGGCGAAAGAGCTTTGGGCGTTTAAAAAGCTTAACAAGCAAAACGAGGACGCGAACGTTATTTACACAAAGTATTCGACCTTGCTCAGAATCAGCATAACCCTTTTTATCGAGTCGGTTATATGTATTATTTTAGGCTACGGCGGATATCTCGTATATTCGCACACCTTCAACAGCGGACAGCTGTTTGAGTTTTCGGGCTATTTCAACTCGGTTATCTGGCCGGTTATGGCTGTTTCAGAGCTTATAGAAATGTCGTCGAGGGGCAAGGCTTCGGTTAAGAGAATAAGCGAGCTTTTAGACGCTAAGCAGGACGTCGTTGACAAGCCTACCGCAGTTGACGTGGACGGAGTTGAGGGCTCTATTGAGTTTAAAAACCTTACCTTCGTGTATCCCGACGGAGATTTCGAGGCTCTCAAAAACGCGTCGTTTAAGATAAACGCAGGCGAAAGTGTCGGAATTGTAGGTAAAACGGGCTCTGGAAAAACCACCGTTGTCGACCTTTTGCTAAGAGTATATAACGTGCCCGACGGTACTGTTTTCGTTGACGGACACGACGTGAACGACGTTAAAATTTCTTCGCTCAGAAGATATATGGCTTACGTTCCGCAGGATAACTTCTTATTCAGTGACACCATAGAAAACAATATTTCCTTCGCATCCGACGACAAGAGCTTTGAAAGCGTGGTGGCGCATGCAAGGCTTTCGGATATTCACGATAACGTAACCGAGTTTAAGGACGGATATAAAACTGTATTGGGCGAAAGAGGCGTTACCGTTTCGGGCGGCCAAAAGCAGAGAATTTCTATCGCGAGAGCGCTTATGAAAAACGCGCCCATACTTATTTTAGACGACTCCGTATCGGCGGTTGATACTAAAACCGAAAGGGCTATTTTACATAATCTTTCCGAAACGAGAAAGGGCAAGACTACTATTTTGATTGCTCACAGAATTTCAACTATTGCGGGAATGGACAAAATTATTTATATCGACGACGGAAAAATCTTAGACGTCGGCAGGCACGAGGAGCTTTATGCAAGGTGCGAGGAGTATAAAAACGCGGTAGACCTTCAAAAGCTTGAGGACGAAAGAAAGGAGGGCGGCGAAAATGCGTGAGTGGTTACCTCTTTTAATAGTCGGCGCCGTTATAGGTGTTTTTTCAACGGTTTTCATTATAGCGTACGCGCTTATAAAGGATAAAAAGGAAGCTATCGGCTTTGATAGAAACATGAAGGACGGCGAGCTTGCGAAAAGGCTTTTAAAATACGCAAGGCCATACGTTGGAAGCTTTATTTTAGTAGGACTTATGATGGTTTTCGCTATTTCCTACGAAATAGTTTCTCCTCTTATCATTGCGTATATACAAAGGGTCATTTCCACGCCGGGCTTCCAGATGCCTACCTTAATAGTTGCGGTGGTGGTTTATGCAAGCGTTTTGATTTTATCCTTGATATGCTCTTATTTCCAGGCGATAA
>JAZNDO010000134.1:0-22328 GCA_045588105.1 Christensenellaceae bacterium
GAGTAGATTTTTGAGTAAAAAAGGCTTTAAAGAACTAAAAATAAATAAAAAAGTTTATTTTATAGACAGTCAGGAGCTTTTAAAACTCTATCCCGACAAAAGCGAAAAGGAAAGAGAATATTTAATTACAAAGGAATATAAAACTGTTTTTATAATAGGTATAGGCAATAATTTAAGCGACGGTAAGCCTCACGATAAAAGAGCTCCCGACTACGACGATTGGAGCTTAAACGGAGATTTATTTTTCTATCACGAGGTATTGGATACAGCGCTTGAAATTTCGAGTATGGGAATCAGAGTTGATAAAAATTCTTTAATAAAGCAGCTTGAAAAGTCTAATAACGAAGAGAGATTAAAATACGAATACCATCAATCCGTTTTAAATGAAGAATTACCGCTAACGATTGGCGGAGGAATAGGTCAGTCAAGGCTTTGTATGCTGCTGCTCGGGCGCGCGCACGTAGGCGAGGTACAGGCAAGCTATTGGGATAAAGAAAATTTAGAAAACTGTAAAAATTTAAATATTGAATTGTTATAAAAAAAGGTTCACTTAAACAAAAAGTGAACCTTTTTTAAATTTATTTTAAAAATTAATTATCAAAAGACTTAATTAAGAACGCGCTATGAAAATTCATATCCAACTCTTCCACGTAAAAGTGCAGTATTTTCTTATAGTTTTTCGTAGACGTACTTAAAGTGACGTATGAGCAAGAGTCTTTTACCCTTTTTTCCATTTGCATGAAAAGTTCTTTTCCTACACCTTGGCTTCTATATTCAGGAAGAACGTATATCTCATCCACGGAGAAACAGTTGCTCCCAATTTCAACGTAGGATGATTTATTCTCCATAGTATAAAAATGTCCAAAAACGTATCCTATAATTTTGTTATTATCCACTGCTACGCAAAGGGGCTTTTGTATGTCCTTTTCCGTGTTTGCAACCATACCGTATGAACAATCTTCGGCAACCCACTTTTTTGATAATTCAATTAATTCGCGCAGTGTTTGCTCGTCCAATTCTCTGAATTCATATTTCATATAAATACCCCTATAAGTCAGTTATCGTCGTATTTGCGTGTAAAAGCCTAAGGCTCTGTTGTGTAAAGGGAGGCTTTTTTCAATTTATATATAAATTGGATTTGATTATTTCTTTTTCTTCGGCTTAGGTAATTCTTCGTACATTTCCTCGAACAGTTTACGGAGAAAATCTCTATCCTCAACGTCTTCCACAAGGAGCATTTCTTTTGCACCTTAGTACGGAAGTTCTCTCTGTGCTTCGGGCATCAATGCAATCGCTGCCGGTAAAGATTTGACGGGCAAGCGATTATCGTAGATACCGCCTATAACCTTTCCTCGGTAATATAGCACGTATTCTCCCATCATAGCACGAGCAGATAAACCGCTACGTCGTTCTAACACAAACTCTGAATATTCTTTACTGCTTGCCATAATTGTACCGTCAAATTCTTATTTATCCGTCTAAATTATTTAAGCAAGGATTTAAGCTTTTCTTTTATTAAAAAATATGCTTTCTCAGGAGCATTACAGCTTAAAACAGCCTCTTCCATAGGACAAAATCCGTCTTTCGTCCTATTTTCTATTCTTTCGACTTGATTTTTGTAAAATATCGTTATATTGTTTTTTTGCAAAATTTCTTTCGCCGGTTGGCTTACAGCAAAGGCAAAAATCTCTTTCACGTGTAATAAAACGTAAAGAAGTGCAGCGGCTTTTCCTACCACCTTATCAGCTACGAAATAGCCCTCAAGATTTTGTTCTTTATCTAATAGATTAAGAAGTGGCTTTACCCCTCTTTCTTTGCTGACGATTATATTTTCGTCCTTTATAAAAACGCAGGTATAACCGTTTTCCTCTAAGATTTTTTTAGCTTTTAAAGTTTGAATATGTATATCAGCTTTCATAGGTCCAATAAAGCTTATTCAGAAGCTTTCTGATTTCAAGATGCTGAGGGCAAGCCCTTTCGCAAGCGCCGCATTTTATACAGTCCTTGCAGGGTGCGGATTCCTTTAAAACGGTGTTATAGTCCTCTTTATTAAATGTATTCGTTTCAACCATTTTATTGTAAACGGCGAATAAATCGGGGATTTTAATACCCTTTTGGCAGCCGTCAACGCAATAGCGACAATTAGTACAGGGTATCAAATTTTCCTTTTTTAAAATCTCGGCAACCTCTAAAAGGGTTGTCTTTTCTTTTTCGGTTAAAGGAATAAAATTTTTCATAAAGGAAACGTTGTCCTTCATCATTTCCATACTTCCCATACCGGATAAAACCATCAAAACGCCCTCGAAGCTTGCGCAAAATCTGATTGCCCAGCTTGCGTAAGAGCCTTCTCCCAATCCGTCTATAATCTCTCTCGGCTTTTGAGAAAGATTAACGAGTCTTCCGCCCTTAACTGGCTCCATAATAAGCACGGGCTTGCCGTGTTTTCTGCACACCTCGTAGCAAAGCCTGCTTTGATTTACGGGGTCTTCAAAGTCCATATAGTTAAACTGAATCTGAACGACCTCAACCTCGGGATTTTCGGTTAAAATCATATCCAAAACGTCTGCCGTATCGTGGAAGGAAAGACCTACGTGCTTTATAAGACCCTGTTTTTTAAGCTCAAAGGCAGTCTGATATGCGTTGCAAGCCTTATACTTTTTATAGCTGCCTGCACTTTGAGCGTGCATCAGGTAAAAATCAAAGTAATCTACACCGCAAAGGCAAAGCTGCTTTTCTACGAAGGGCTTAATATCCTCTTGCTTTTCAAAGCAGTTGTAAGAAAGCTTATCAACTAAAATAAAGTCCTCCCGAGGGTATCTTTCCGCAAGGCATTTTTTTAACGCCTTTTCGCTTTCGCCACCAAGATAGATATGAGCTGTGTCAAAGTAGTTAAAGCCGTTTTGCATATAGTAGTCTATCATCTCGCAAAAGACCTTTTCGTCAACAATATTGTTATCGTTTTTAAGGCGCATACAGCCAAAGCCAAGCTTGCCTTTTATCTTTTCAAAGTTCATTGATAATACCTCATAAAATATGTTTTACGTGAAACAAAAATAATCATAGATTATTTTTGAAATTTTTTAGGCTATGTCACAGCGTATGACTGATTTCTATGAAAAGTGTTGGAAACGAGCAAGACGCATTTTTTCGAGATTTTTGCAAGGGAATTACCTTGCTCGGTAATCGGAATTGTAAAAAACCGTAAAAATACAAGTATTGCGACATATATAACACTTCGAATATCTGTCACGGGATGGGGCAGAGCTTTTTTAATCAAGCGTTTTAAAGTTTAATTTTCCGCTGTCTATCCCTTCTTCTAAATCCTTGATAGAGCCGGAATAAAGCTTTTCTAAACCGGGCAAGGTTAAAAAGTCCTTGGGTCTCATTAAAGAGGTGTGATAGGGAAGCTTTATAAGCGCTCCGTCATGCAAAAGGTTTGCTACGAACTGCGAGCAAAACCGTTTGTACTTAAAGGTCTTTTTAATTCTCAAAAGGCACAGCCAAACGCCGAGCAGGGCGTATTTATATTTGTCGATTTCCGCCTCGTATTTTTCTATTTCTTTAAGCAAATGCAAGTACGCCTCGTCGCTTACCGTTATGCGATAAACCTCGCAATGGCAAGCATTTTGCACGTGTAAAATATTTTTTCTTATATCTTCGTGAACAAATCCTGCAGGGAAAGGCTTTAAGGTCTTTCTCCCAAAGGTATACATATAGTCGAATTTACCGTTTAAGCAAAGCGCCGAGTGGGTAGTTTTGCTGCGTGTAAAAAGTCTGACGGTCTTTGAAACCTTGGTTCTTGTCGAAGAGAGGAATAAAAACAGTTCTTTCATTTTACGTCTCCAAAGTAAGCGAGGTCAACGCCGCTGTGAATTGCTCTTTTTACGGTGTAATAGGTGCCGCCGCGCTTTTCTCCGTTAAAGTATGCGTAAAGGAGTGAGCAATTATCTACGAGATAATTGTTTCTGAGCAGCATACATCCCTTAAAATAAGTGCGCTCCTCTTTGGCGATATAATCAACCTGCTCTAAAAAATCGTAGTAGGCGTATTTATCCTCCGAGCCAAAATATTTAGCTTGGTCCCGGCAAGGGATAACTGCGCAAATTTTAACGTCGGTATAATCTTTTTTTAAATCTAACAGCGTTTTCAGGCAGGCTAAATCAAAGCCCTGCGCCATACCGGTCAAAAAGATTGAATAGCCTTTTTCAATGAGCTTTATTAAATCTGTTTTAAGTTGTTCAAAATCGAAGTCCTCGCCCAAAAGTCTATGCCCCGAAACGGCGCACGTGAAATTTTTGGTAAGAGGAGGAAGGTTACTCTGTATCATTTTGCCTCGTTAATAATCGACTTATAGACCGATTTTTTATTTTGTAAGCTCTTTAATTGCCTTTTTGTACATTACGCATTGGAGCTTTAAGTTTTCGATAGTAACGTATTCGTTTGGCTGGTGAATAGTAGATTCCTCGCCGGGAATTTCAGGGCCGAAGGCTGTTCCGTTTTTAAGCGCTCTTGCGTACGTTCCACCGCCGATTGCCATAGGCTGTAAGTCAGTACCCATAGTTTGATTATAGATATTCAAAAGCGTTTTAATCAAGAAGCCCTCCTTGTCGTTATAAAGCGGAAGCTGATGCGAAAGCACATCGTAAGGGGCGATTTCCTTAAGCTGAGCCTTTAATTTTTCTCCGTCGTAGGTCGACGGATAGCGGATATCCACGCAAACGTAAATTTTGCCGTCGACAATTTTGATAACGTCCGGGCTTAAGGTAAGATATCCGGTGTCGTCGCAAATCTTGGTAAGACCTAATTTATCTTCGAAAAGATATTCTCTGATTTCAGACGAAACGAGACCGATTGACTCTAAGTAGCAAAGCATAGGGTGTATTGCGTTTATTCCTTTAGAGGGAGTAGACCCATGAGCCGTTTTACCGTAGGTATAAAGCCTTTCGTTTTCGGATTTTACGCCGTAAATTTCGGCAACACTCTCAATAAACGGTGCTATAGCCTCACATTTATCGCAAACGACGTTAATTCTGTCCCCACCCCCGATATGCTCGAGGTCAAGCTCGTTGTCAAATTTAAAGCCAACGTGAAGTATACCCTTTTCAGCGTATAAAACCGGGAAGTCCGCGTCGGGAGAAAAACCGAACTCGGGCATTTTTGCAACCTTATTGTAGTGCTCGATACATCTCCAGCCCGATTCCTCGTTACAGCCGAAAATAAGCTTTATTTTTTTATTTGGAACAAAGCCCTCGTCCTTTAACGCCTTCATACAGTAAAGACAAACGATAGCAGGGCCCTTGTCGTCCATAGTTCCTCTGCCGTAGATTCTGCCGTTTACCTCTTCGCCGGAAAACGGAGGATATATCCAGTCAGATTCCTTTCCAACGGGCACGACGTCGAGGTGAGTTAAAATTGCCATCTCCTCGCCCTCGCCCCAAATAGCCTCGCCGATATAGTTATCGTAGTTTTTGGTCTCAAAGCCAAGTTGGTTTGCAAGCTCTAAGGTGTAAATAAGAGCGTCGTGCACTCCCTTGCCGAAGGGCATATCCTTTAACGGCTTGTCCTCAACGGACGGTATTTGAATAAGCTCTTTTAAGCTTTTTTTAAGGTCGGGTAAATATTTTTCCATTTTTCTCTCCTTAAATTTTAAAAAACATATTAAATTCATTATACACTTTTTTTATTTTATGGTAAAATAAAATAACAAAGATTTTTAAAAAGTTCCGATAATTTTTACAAAACGGAAGAAAAAGGTGAAAAAATGTCAAAAGTAAGAACGAGATTTGCTCCAAGCCCAACGGGCTTTATGCACTTAGGCGGTTTAAGAACTGCTCTTTACGCTTACCTTTACGCAAAGGCAAACGGCGGCGATTTTATTCTCCGCGTTGAGGATACCGACCAACAGCGCTACGTTGAGGGCGCGGTAGAGCTTATTTACAGCTCGCTTTTAGAGTCGGGCTTAAAATACGACGAGGGTCCGGATATCGGCGGCGACTACGGCCCGTACACGCAAAGTGAAAGAAAGGCAATATACGACGAATACGCAAAAAAGCTCGTTGAGCTTGGCGGCGCGTACTACTGCTTCTGCACGAAAGAAAGGCTTGAAAGTCTTAACGACGACAAGGGCAACAGAAAATACGATAAGCATTGCTTAAAGCTTTCTAAAGAAGAGGTAGAGGCGAGAATTAAAGCAGGCGAGCCTTACGTTATCCGTCAGAATATTCCCACCGAGGGAGTCAGCTCGTACGACGATTTGATTTACGGCACTATCGAGGTAGATTATAAGGAGCTTGAGGATAATATTTTAATCAAGTCCGACGGTATGCCAACCTATAACTTCGCTAACGTTATAGACGACCACCTTATGGGTATAACTCACGTTATAAGAGGTACCGAATACCTTTCTTCCACTCCTAAATACAATCTTATGTACGACGCGTTCGGTTGGGAAAGACCTGTGTATATTCACCTTCCTACCATAATGAAGGACGCTACGAGAAAGCTCTCTAAGCGTTACGGCGACGCAAACTTTGACGATTTCGTATCTAAGGGCTATTTAAAAGAGGCAATTATCAACTACGTTGCTCTTCTCGGCTGGGCGCCAAAGGAGAACGTTGAAAAAATGACCTTAGAGGAAATGGTTAAGATGTTCTCGCTTGACGGAATTTCAAAATCTCCGTCAATCTTTGACGAGGTTAAGCTGCGTTGGCTTAACGGCGAGTATATCAGAGCTCTTTCTGAAGAAGAATTTTACGGCGCAGCTCTTCCTTTCCTTGAAAAATCAAAGGTAAACGGACTTTTCGACCTTAAGGTAATCGCTAAGCTTTTACATTCAAGAGTCGAGGTTTTGGGTGAGATTCCCGAAAAAATCGACTGGCTTGCAGAGCTTACTCCGTACGACCTCGCTCTTTTTGATAATAAGAAGAATAAGACGAGCGCCGACGTTGCGCGTGAGCTTTTGCCAAAAATTAAAGACGTAGTCGCGTCAATCGACGAATTTGTAAACGATAAGATTTTTGCAACCCTTTCTGAAAAAGCAGGCGAGCTTGGCGTTAAAAGCGGAGCGATATTCTGGGTACTCAGAATTGCAATTACAGGTCAAGCGGTAACCCCGGGCGGAGCAACTGAAATTGCAGCCCTTCTCGGAAAAGAAGAGACCTTAAAGAGAATTGATTTCACGTTAAGCCTTCTCGCGTAAAGGAGAAAAGCAAATAATCGACTTATAGACCGGCTAAATAACAAAAGCGAGGGTAAATTAAATTTACCCTCGTATATTTTTAGCCCAAAATATAGGAAAAATTTTTCAAAAAAGTTAAATTTTTCCTTGACAGCGTACGGCAGTAGTGCTATACTGAAGAAAAAACAAGGAGGTACGAAAAATGTTAATAAGAGAAAAGTCGAACTCAAATAACTCTATAACCAATTCACACGCCTCCGAGGACATAGCAGCATAACTACGCAATTTTTACGTTCAGTTATTTGAGAGCCCCGACTGCGTCGGGGCTCTTTTATTTTAATTGATTGCTTTTCATTGCTATAAACAGGGCGCGAGCGTTGTGGGCAAAATTTTGCCCACAACGAATGCGCCCTTTATTTAAATGCTTTTGGCTATTTGTGCTCCTCGGCAAAAAAGTTAACGAAAAAATGAATTAAATTTATGAAAACTTTACTAAAATTACTAAAACCGTATAAAAAATTACTGATTATCAGCGCAATTTGTAACGCCGTTGCAATGCTCACCGCGCTGCTTATGCCGTACGTTATGAGTAAAATCGTAGACGTAGGTATAGCAAACGGGCAATTCGACGTCGTAGTAAAATTCTCTTTGTATATGCTCTGTTTTTCCGTGTTTTCGCTCGTGGGCAACCTAATCGGGAATAAAACCAACGCAAAGCTTACTACGGGCTATACGGCAGACCTTTGCAGAGAAACCTTCAAAAAAATCAACAGTCTTTCCTTTTCTCAATATTCAAAAATAGGTCCGTCGGGGCTTTTAACGAGAGCAACCGAGGATATTTGGAATATGGAAGGCGCAGCAAGCATGATCGTTTATACTCTCATTACGATTCCCGTTATGATAGTTGGCTCTATTATACTCGCATTTTCGGCAGACGCCGTGCTTGCAACGGTGTTTATGCTGAGTATTCCCCCCGTAATGCTTATCGTTTTCTTCTTTATGCGCCCCCTTCACGGAATGTGGGAAAAATCGGACAAATACGTAGACGAGCAAAACAAAATCGTAAGAGAAAGGCTTGCAGGGCTCAGAGTCGTAAGGGCGTTTAACAACGAGCCGAAGGAGCACGCAAGGGCTAAATTTGCAACGGAGGAAATGTCAAAATATATGATTCAGGCAAACGTACGAGGTGGGTTTATCGACCCTATAGCCATGCTTTTGCTGAATTTAGCCACCGTTGCGGTGGTTGCGGTCGGCGGTATGCGCGCTCAAAGCGGACTTTTAAATAAGGCTGGCGATATAGTCGCAATCGTGCAGTACGTCGCGCTTTTGTCGGGTGGGCTTATCAATCTTTCATGGACTATTTCCTGGCTACCGAGACTTGGCGTAGCCGTTAAAAGATTAAACGAGATACATACTATGAAAGAGGAAGATATAATTTCTCTTGCAGACGAAAAACCCGTGCAAAACGAGGACGGGCAAAACTATGATATAAGGATAAAGGACCTATCCTTTACCTATCAAGACGCGCGCGAGCCTGCGATTAAAAATATAAATATGGATATAGCGCAGGGCGAAAGCGTCGCGATAATAGGCGGTACGGGTAGCGGAAAAACTACTCTTGCGCGGCTTATTCTCGGCTTTTTCGACCCAACCGAGGGTGAGATATTTATTGGTGATAAGCCGTATTCAAGCCTTAGCAAAAACGAGGTAAGAAGGGAGTTTTCAATAGCCCTTCAAAAGCCTATGATTTTTGAGGGCACGGTAAGAGAAAATCTCAAAATGGGCAGTCCGACTGCTTGCGACGAGGATATTTTATCTGCGCTCACCGATTGCCAAATGCTTGATTACGTAAAATCATACGAGGACGGCTTGGACCACTTTTTAGTAGGAGGCGGTCAAAACGTAAGCGGTGGGCAAAAGCAAAGAATTAACTTAGCAAGAACCGTAATAAGAAAAGCAAACGTATACGTTTTTGACGACAGCTTTTCCGCCCTCGACTTTTTAACCGAAAGCGTTATAAAGAAAAGCTTAGCGAAAAGGCTTCAGGGCAAAACGCAGATAACCATAACGCAAAGGGTTTCTACGGCAATGCGCGCCGAAAGAATCTTCGTTATGGATAAGGGTCAAATAGTTGCTTGCGGCACGCACGGGGAGCTTATAAAAACCTCTGATATTTACAGAGAAATTTGTATTTCTCAGCTTGGAAAAGAGGCGGTAGGAGGTGCTAAATAATGAAAAAAACAAAGCAAAAGCACGATTATCGCGGCGCGCTTAAAGTAGTTTTCAGACTTATTAAGGATATGAAAGGCATATCGGGCTGGCTTATAACGGCAATGCTCGTCAGCTTAGCCTCCGTTTGCCTTGCAATGGTTGCGCCAAGCCTGCTTGGAAGCTTGACGGACAGGGTTTTTAATTTCGTAAACCAAGGCTTGCCCTTAGACGGAGTTGCGTTTTCAAGGGAAATCGCCCTGCTTATTTTAGCATACGTGGCTTCGGCAATAGCAGGTCTTTTAACCGAACTTATTATGAATTATTCCGTAACACGGCATTTCACTTGCCGAATAAGAACGGAAATGAGCGCGAAAATATCTAAAATTCCAATAAAAACGGTTGATTCTACGCCAAACGGAGAAATAATCTCACGTATGACGCACGATGTTTCCATAATGGGTAGCTCGGTGCACAGTATTTTTGGCGTAGTTATAAACGGAGTAATTCGCCTTGCCGTTATTTTAGTAGTTATATTCTTAGAAAACGCTATGCTTGCCTTAGCCGTCGTCGTTTTCGTTCCTATATCTATAATACTTTCGGGCGTGTTGGCGTCGAGAAGCGAAAAGCATTTTAACGAAAGCAGGACTGTCTCTGGCAAAATATACTCTCTTTGCGAGGAAGATTTAACAGGCTTTGATACCGTCAAGGCGTTTAACTTAGAGCAAAGCCAAAACGCGCGCTACGAGGAGCTTATTCAAGACTATACAAAAAAGGTAAGAAAGGGCTATTTTATATCCGATTCGGTACAGCCTATCGTTGCGCTTATCAACAACCTTGCCTACGTTGCCATTTGCGTATTAGGCGGATATTTAGCTATTTCGGGCAAGGGCGTAAGCACGGGCGATTTGGTCGCCTTCGTTATGTATACCAAGCTTTTCTCCTCTCCGCTTGAATCTATTGCAAGCGGTATGAGCATGCTCCAGTCAACGATTGCCTCTGCAAGAAGAGTTTACGGCTTTTTAGACGGTGACGAAATGCAAGAAATATGTGAGGAAAAGCCTGAAAAGGATATAAAGGGTGAGGTTGTTTTCGACGGCGTTTATTTCTCATATATCCCCGATAAACCGCTTATAGAGGGACTTTCGCTAAAAATAAGACCGGGCCAAAAGGTTGCAATCGTCGGGCCTACGGGTGGCGGAAAGACCACGCTCGTAAACCTGTTAATGAGATTTTACGACCCTCAAAGGGGCAGGATATTGGTTGACGGAAAGGACGTTTCAAGGATGAATCGCGACGCCGTGAGAGAGGCGTTTGGTATGGTGCTTCAGGATACCGTTTTGTTTTCGGGTACGGTATTTGACAATATCGCCTACGGCAACCCTAACGCCACGCGTGAGGAGGTTATAAATGCAGCTGAAAAGGCCCACGTTGACAGCTTT
The DNA here is from genome assembly GCA_045588105.1 of Christensenellaceae bacterium. Taxonomy (GTDB): domain Bacteria; phylum Bacillota; class Clostridia; order Christensenellales; family Borkfalkiaceae; genus UBA10281. The sequence goes on from JAZNDO010000134.1 coordinate 10,828, forward strand.
ATAAATTCTCTTTCCAACGGCTATGAAACGGTTATTAACGAGGACAGCACGAATATAAGCGGAGGTCAAAAACAGCTTTTGACAATCGCGAGGGCGTATCTTTCTAACAGACCTATTCTTATATTGGACGAGGCTACGAGTAACGTCGATACGAGAACCGAGCTTATTTTGCAACAGACAATGGACGAGCTTATGGTTGGCAGAACGGCCTTCGTAATAGCGCATAGACTTTCTACCATAGAAAACGCCGATATAATTTTGGTTGTGGACAACGGAAAAATAGTAGAAACGGGCACGCACGCCGAGCTTTTAAGGGCAAAGGGTTTATACGCCAAAATTCACGGCAGCCAATACGGCGCAGTAACAGGTTAAAAAGCCGGTAGATTGATTAAAAGTATATAAAGAGTAGATAGGATTAGCATTAGCTAATCCTATCTACTCTTTTTTACGTTATCCTTTGAATTGCTTTTATATAATATAAGCTTGTAGGGCAAAAAAGAAAACTCGGCTTTTTATAAGTCGAGTTTTATTTTGTCCACGCATAATCGCTTGAATATAATTTGCCTTTTTGATATAATAAACTCACCGATAAATAAGAATTTAGAGGGGGTTCTCAAGAATGAAATGTCCTAAATGTGGTAGAGAGATGGAATTAGGTTATTTTTACGGTCAAAGAGCATTGTGGAGCAAAAGCGAAGATAAATTTACAATTCTCAAAGGCAAAGATGATTTGAAACTATTTGCTTCGGGGTCTACTGCTTATAAATGTGAAAGTTGTCACAAAGTCATTGTAGTGATTGATTATTAAACAAATTCCAATTTTTATGGTAGTTAATCCCTGTGGAAAAAGTTAAAAGTGTAGCACACTATACTTTGCCAGCAAAGAAGTGTGCTTTTACAGAACAAAAAGTAAAGAGTAGCAGGCTTTGCTACTCTTTTATAATGCCAAAAAATCCCTAAGGGAGACGCCCTTTAAAGCCGAGTTTTTGCTTTATTCAGTTAACAATTTCTTTTATAAAAGGCGTAAAATCGCCTTTTATAAAATTTAGTCGGTTAATACCTCGATATTGTCAATGTAGAAGGTCGCGGTTGAGTCTAAAATATAAATTCTAAAATAGTTTACGTTAGACAAGTCAACCTCTCCGCCCGTTGAGCCGGCAGTATTAAATTCAAGCCAAATTTCGTTCCAACCGGTTTTGGTAATATATTGGTCAATATTCCAATTTGCCTCGTTTACGTCGCAATTACTTGAAGAGGTTATTTCTATTTGTCCGTAGCCCATCTTGGTAATATCGCTGCAATAAACGTAAAAATGGAGATAGCCGTTTTTGTATTCGCTTAAATCTACGCTACTGAACTTGCCCTCTAAGGTGGTAGTTTTCCATTTCCAGCTGCCTACCCCCTCTATAACGTAATCAGAATTATAGTTGGGCGAAACGTTAAACGCGGTTGAATAATAATCGCAGTTGAAAAGAGTTTTGCGTTTAGCGTTTTCCGAAACGTAATATATTTTATCCTCAAGGGAGATATCAGAGTCGTAAGCCTGCTCTCTGATTTCGCCAAAGGCAATTCTTCCGTAAGCGGTAAGTCTTCCGCTGTTTACCTTGATTGACGTGCCGTAAACTCTGAGCGAGCCGACTATATCGCAAGAGCCGCCAGAAAGCTCGTACACGAAGTTAGAGCCCTTGATGTAGTCGAGCGAGGTGTTAATAAGCGTTGACGAAGAGCTTACCATATCGAAAAGCCCTGCGTGGCCGTAGCAGAATACGTTAAAGGCAATTTGATTTTCAGCGTTTTCTAAGCGAACCATTTTTGTATAAGTTCTTAATATATCGTCGCGAAGAATTGCAAAATCGTCGTTTACCTCGCCGCTGCTTGCCATTTTTTGCCAGTTCGTTTTATTTGATAACGAGCTGTCGAAATAATTATGCAGGTTACTTCTCGTCATAAAGTTAGGATTTGCAAGGCATTGAGTGATTACGCCGTTCTTTCCGCCCGCTTTAATAAAATTGAGGTAAGAGATACCGTAATTGCTCTTTAAAACGTGGTTGTCGCAAGAAGAAAAGTCATAGGCGACGTACGCGCCGACACTTTCGTTCATATAGGCGTACGCGCCCTCTCCGTCGGCTTTGACCGAAACGTCCTCAGAGTAAGAGCCGCTCGTTAAGCCGATTAAGGCAGAGAGAAAATCGTTTCTCGCGTGCCAGATTCTCACGCCTGCTACGCCTGCGTTTTCCTTTAAAATTAAGGTAGTGCCCGAGACGTAAGAAAGGAATACTACTCCGTTTTTGCCCGTTTGATTTGAGCTCGTTCTCGTAAAGACTGATTGAGTCGAGCGAATTTCTACGTTTTTGGGAACAGTGACCGAGGAGCTTAACTTATATATACCGTTTGGAATAACTACGATACCGCCTTCCTCGCCGACCTCGTCTAATACCGATTGAAGCTTAGAGGAGTTGTCCACGCTTCCGCCGCTCTTCAAATTATTGGCGATAAAAAGCCTTTGCGAGGACGAAAAACTAAGCGATAACGGACTTATAGCCACGTTTTTCGCAATTTCGCCGTGCTCTTGGATGGTTTTACCGGTGCCTTGAGCCTCATAGGCAGAGTTGCTCATTTTAACGCATCCAACGGGCGAATTGTTCTCGACTGCGCCAACGCTCGAATCTGTGAAAACAACGCCGCTTACAGAGTTTAAAAGGTCTGCGTAAACACCCGTCTGACAGTCGATATTTGCGTTGTAAACAAGCCCCCAAAAGCCTAAGCCGGCTCTTATTCCGCTCGTAAACTTAATGCCGATTTTACCGCCCTCTACCGTTACGTTAGAAATAAGCTGGTCGTCCAAGTCGCCTAAAATTATTGCTTCCAAGCTTTTGGAAACGAACTCGTTTAAAGCGCTTTCATCGTTGCATTTGAATTCGCTCGAGGCGTTTAACCAATACTTAGCGGAAATATTTATATTGTTATAAAAGCCTACGTCGGTAGTTGCGTTATGTCTGATTGCATTATATAAAAACGTTCCGTAAATATTTTCAAGGTTTACAAGCTCGTTTTGTATATTTCCGAGTGAAACGCCTATTCCGTACGCGCTGTTTATAAAGGTTAAGTTTTTCAGCGTTGCCGTTGAAGGACAGTCTGCGTAAACCGTATATCCGTATTTTTTTACGCCCGACGGACTTTGCTCGGGGTAATAAAAGGTCAAGCCGTCCAATCCCGTGTTTTCGCTAAGGCTGAAAAGGGGCTTGTCCTTAGGGCTTGCCGAGCCGATTGCCGACGGCCTTGCTAAAATTACCGTGCCGTAGTCAAAGCCCTCGTCAGTATTATCCTTGTCGGGGGTATTCCAATCGCCGACCAACGATACGTACTGAGGAAGGGTTATAGTTTTCGTAACGAGATATCTTCCAAGGGGAAGGAAAACCGTTCCTCCGCCAAGAGTGCTAACGCTGTTTATTGCCGCTTGAATTGCGGTAGAGCTATCCGTTTTTCCGGTTGGGTCTGCGCCGAAATCGGTTGCGACGGCGTCTGCTACGACTGCGCCCTCTCTTTGATATTTTGTTTTTACGAGTCTTTTACTTGATGAAGAATCGTTTATTGGGGCGATAAGCTCGTATTCAAGGGAAGGCTGAGGGTTGTCCTCGCTTTCCGATTCACTTTCGCTTTCGCTATTCGACTCGCTCTCGCTTTCAGATTCGCTTTCGTTAGGCGAGCTTTCCGTCTCGTTGCTTCCGCTTAACGATTCTTCATTATCACCTTCGGATAAGGACTCGCTAAGGGAGTCGCTTTCCTTTGAAGAGCTTTGGTAAGAATGCTTTTTATCGGAGGATGAAGACGGTGAAGAAATTTCCTCGTCCATCATACATGAAGCCGCCGCGAAGCATATAACGAGCGAGCAAATTATTGCCAGTGCTTTTTTTAAGGTTCTCATAATTCTCCTTTGTGTATTGCTATATAGCCGATAATCGACTTATAGCTTGGTTTTTGCAAAAATCATTTAAAAATTTTCCAATTTAACGCATATATTTTAAGGTTAGCGCTTTTAGATATTCTTCAAGCTCATTTGTAAAAAACTCATTTTTGTATCTTACCGTCCAGTTGCCAACGGTTGACGGAGTGTTGATACGATAACTGTTGTCAAGCCCCACGAGGTCTGCAAAGGAAATAATCGCAAGGTTTGCTTTTGAAGAAAGAAGAGCTTCTACAAGCGCAGGCGCGACGCCCTTTTTAGATTTAACCCTCTTACTGCCAACGGGTAAAACTGCGTTGATATTTTTTGCAAAGGATTTGAACCCCTCTGCGTCAAGCGATTTTGCAAAGCCGTAAGCTGTGTCGTTATCGTGAGTGCCTACGTAAGCAACGCAATTTTCCGTTATATTTTTAGGAAGATAAGGGTTGCTCGGATTTCCGTCGAACGCAAAGAGTAAAACCTTCATACCGGGCAACCCGGTATCCTTTAGCAAATTGATAACGCCGTCGTCAATTACGCCCAAATCCTCGGCTATAAGTCGATTTTTGTTGACTAATCTCAAAATTTCCTTGCCGTAAGCCTGTTGCCACTCGCCGCATTTTGCGCTTTCTCCGTAGGGGATAGCCCAAAACCTATCCAGACCTCTGAAGTGGTCTATTCTTATAAGGTCGAATCTTTCAAGCGCTCTTTTTAAGCGGCTTTTCCACCACTTAAAGCCGTCCTTTTGCATTTCATCGTAGTTATAAATGGGGTTGCCCCAAAGCTGACCGTCCTCTGAAAAATAATCGGGCGGAACGCCTGCAACCTTGCTTGGGTTGTAGTCTTCGTCAAGTAAAAACGCCTTTTTGTTTTTCCATACGTCCGCGCTGTCTAACGCGACGTATAACGGCAGGTCGCCAAGAAGCTTAACCCCCTTTTCGTTGGCGTATTTTTTAAGACGGAAAAACTGATTTTCGAGTATATATTGTGTAAAGATATAAAACAGGTAATTTTCGATATTGTCTTGTACAAAGCTCTCTATAAGTCGTTTATCGTGGGTTTTTAACCACTCGGGGAAGTCTTTTAAGCAACCGAAAATATCCTTTGCCGCCATAAAAACGGCGTAGTCGTGATACTTTTTTGAGTTGACGAAGCTTAAAAATTCGTCGCTCATATCAAATCTTGAAAACGCCTTTTTAAGCAGGGCGGTGCGCTTGAAATAAAGCTTGCCGTAATCTACCGATTTTACCTTTTCGGTTGCGCCGTCAATCTCCTTTTGAGTTAAGAGTCCAAGAGAAAAAAGCTCCTCTAAATCGCAGTAATACGGATTCCACGAGCAGTCTGCAGTCGTTTGGTACGGGCTGTCGCCGAAAACCGTTTGGTTTAGTGGCAGCATTTGCCAAACGCTTTGCTTTGACCTTGCCAAAAAGTCAACGAAATCGTACGACTCCTTGCCAAACGTTCCTATTCCAAATTTGCCGGGTAGGGCGAATACGGGCATTAGTATTCCGCTTTGTCTTTTCATAAGTACCGCTCCTCGCTAAATTCATGTTAACGTGTTTTAAGCTCCTTTAGTCTGTCCGACGCAATTAACGCGTCCTGTCTGCTCGAAAAAGCAGAAAGCCTGAAATATCCCTCTCCGCCTTGTAAAAATCCCGAGCCGGGGGTTGCGACTATAAAGAGGCTGCTTAAAAGCTCCTTGCAAAAATCCTCAGAGCTGACGCCTTGCGGTGTCTTTGCAAAAACGTAAGGCGTACACACTGTATTATTATACCACAAATTTATACTTTTTAAAGCGATTTTTAAAATTTCTGCATTTGTTTTATAAAAATCTATTCTTTTTTTAATAAGAGTCTTGCAATCTTTATCAAAAAAGCTTTCCGCACCTCTTTGACTTACGTAAGAAACGCCGTTAAACCGCCTGCCAAGCCAAAGCCTATATAGGGAATTTAAATTTTGAAGGCCGTTGGGAACAACTGTAAATCCGCATCTGATACCCGTAAAGCCGAGAGATTTTGAAAACGAATTTATTTCTATTGCGCACCCTTTCGCTCCGTCAATCTGATAAATTGAACGTGGATAATCTCCCGAAACGAAGGCCGAATACGCGCTGTCAAAAATAATAACCGCACCTGTTTTTAAAGCGTAATTAACCCATACGGCAAGGTCGTTTTTGCTCATAACCGCTCCGGTTGGGTTACACGGAGAGCAAAGATAAATGAGGTCGTAACGCTTGTCAATAGGCGGATATGGAATAAAGCCCTCCTCTTCGCTTGCGACGGCAAAGTCGACCTCGTTGCCCCTCAAGATATTTGCCTCAGCGCCTGCAGGGTAGCAAGGCGATTGAAAAAGAATTTTTAAATTTGGGTTAAAAAGCTCTGTAATATTGCCGAGCTGACCCTTTGCTCCGTCGGTTATAAAAATTTCGTCTGGATTTATATTTGCACCTAATATTTGATATTCATAAGCTATTTTATCACGCAAAAATTGATATCCGTCGGCTGGGGGATAACCTCTGAAGGTTTTTTCGCTCGCCATTTCCTCACAAGCCTTTTTCATAGCCTCGACAGTTTTTTCAAAAAGAGGGAGCTTTACGTCGCCGACGCCTAAGTCGATAATTTTTTTATCGGTTATATTTTTAAGCTTTTCCGCCTCGCTGCGAATTTTGCTAAAAACGTATTCTCCGCTTAATTTTTCAAAATTTTCGTTAAGCCTCATCATTTTTCTCCTCAAACTCACTATGGTCGAAGGCGCCTTCGAACACCTCGGTCACCTCGCCTGTCAAAAACGCCCTGCCTCCAACGAAAAATACGGAGAGAGTGCCCCCTTCCGTCGTCACGCTTACCTTTAAGTTAGAGTCTAAGGGCCTTAGAGAATAAACCGAAAAGGCGTACGCGCACGCGACTGCGCCGCTTCCGCAAGACAGAGTTTTTCCGCTGCCTCTTTCGCTTACCTCCATAAAAAGCCTGCTGTCGTTTTTTGAAGGGTTTTTAATTTTGAAAACTCTTTCTACGTTAACTCCGTCCGGGAACAGTCCGCTTCTTATAACTGCGCTGCAAATTGCAGACAGAGAGTAATTCGGCTCGAAAAAAACGAGATGAGGATTACCTGCTTCTACGTGTAAAACCTGCCGCTTATCGACATATAGCCCCACTTTTGCTAATTCCTCAGCAATAATTGACGGGTTTTTGCCGCTTTTTACTATGCCCATATCTGCGGTTGCCCGCAGCTTTTTAGCAGTAGAAAAATCAGTAAGGGACTCACAATTTTCTACGTTTACTGACACCCTTCTGCTTTTGGTTATAACGTTGATTCGTTGGCAATTCATATCAAGCTGTTTGATTGCGAAAAATACCGAGCCTCTGACTCCGTTTCCGCACATAGCCCCCTCGCTGCCGTCGGCGTTATACATACCCATCCTAATCGTTGAGTCGGTTATTTTTTCAACGGTAATAAGTCCGTCCGAGCCAATACCCAAACGGCGATTGCTGACATTTCTTGCAAGTCTTTCCAAATTGCAATTTTTTACCTCGTTTGCGTCTACGTAAACGTAGTCGTTTCCCAAAGCCTCAAGCTTTATAAATTTCATAATACACCTCTTAATAGATATAATACAAGAAGTTGGCGCTTTGTTTACAAGGAGCGACAACCTCGCCGTGTTTCAATCTTGAAGAGAAAAAACGCAAGTTTTTACCGCAAAACTACAGTTTTGCAAAGATTTTGCTTTTAGCAAAAGATTTACTTCTTATAGATTATAATACAAGAAGTTGGCGCTTTGTTTACAAGGAGCGACAACCTCGCCGTGTTTCAATCTTGAAGTGAAAAAACGCAAGTTTTTACCGCAAAACTACAGTTTTGCAAAGATTTTGCTTTTAGCAAAAGATTTATTTTATATAGATTATAATACAAGAAGTTGGCGCTTTGCTTGCAAGGAGCGATAACTTCGCCGTGTTTCAAACTTTTAACAAAAGGTTTAAAAATTAAAAAACTAAAAAATCCACGGTAAGTGGTAAATATATAATAAAGATAAACACAAAAAGGAGATATATTATGGCAAAAATTATAGGTATTGACTTAGGTACTACTAACTCATGCGTTGCAGTTATGGAGGGCGGTGAACCTGTCGTTATAGCTAACGCTGAGGGTTCGAGAACTACCCCTTCGGTAGTAGGCTTCCAAAAGGACGGAGAAAGACTCGTAGGTCAGGTTGCAAAGCGTCAGGCAGTTGCAAACGGCGACAGAACCGTTATTTCTATTAAAAGACATATGGGCAGCGATTATAAGGTAAAGATTGACGATAAAAGCTATTCTCCGCAAGAGATTTCGGCAATGATTTTAACTAAGCTTAAAAAGGACGCGGAGGCATATCTCGGCGAGCCTGTAAAGGATGCCGTTATCACTTGTCCCGCTTACTTTACCGACAGTCAGCGTCAAGCAACTAAGGACGCAGGTAAAATTGCAGGTCTTAACGTTTTAAGAATTATCAACGAGCCTACGGCAGCTGCTCTTTCTTACGGTCTTGATAAGGACAGCGCTTCTCACACCGTAATGATTTACGACCTCGGCGGCGGTACGTTTGACGTTTCTATTCTTGATATCGGCGACGACGGAGTATTCGAGGTAAAAGCAACGAGCGGTAACAATATGCTCGGCGGCGACGACTTTGACAACAGAATTATGGACTGGGTAGTGGCTGAATTCAAGGCTCAAGAGGGTATAGACCTTTCTAAGGATAAAATGGCAATGCAAAGAATTAAGGAGGCTGCTGAAAAGGCTAAAATCGAGCTTTCGGGTATGAGCTCAACCAGCATAAACCTTCCTTTCATTACTGCGGACGCTACGGGTCCTAAGCACTTAGATTTAACCTTAACCAAAAACAAGTTCGACACTATGACGGCAGACCTCGTAGAAAAGACCAAAGAGCCTATGAGAAAGGCTATGAGAGACGCAGGTCTTTCATACAGCGATATCGCAAAGGTTATTTTGGTAGGCGGTTCAACGAGAATTCCTGCAGTAGTAGAGGCTGTAAAGCACGAAACCGGCAAAGAGCCGTTCAAGGGTATCAATCCTGACGAGTGCGTTGCTATCGGTGCTGCAATTCAAGGCGGTGTATTGACGGGCGAGGTTAAAGACGTATTACTTCTTGACGTAACTCCGCTTTCACTCGGTATCGAAACCTTAGGCGGTGTATTCACTAAGCTTATCGAAAGAAATACTACTATTCCGGCAAAAAAATCTCAAGTATTCTCAACTGCTGCCGATAACCAACCTGAGGTTACTATTCACGTTCTACAGGGCGAAAGACAAATGGCTGCGGACAACAAGACTCTCGGTCAGTTCAACCTCGGCGGAATTGCTCCCGCTCCAAGAGGAATACCTCAAATCGAGGTTACCTTTGATATCGACGCAAACGGTATCGTACACGTAACCGCTAAGGATTTAGGTACTCAAAAGTCGGCTGATATTACTATTACCTCTTCTACGAACCTTTCCGACGCAGATATCGACAAGGCTATTAAAGAGGCTGAAATGTACGAGGCTGAGGATAAGAAGAGAAAGGAATCGGTAGAAAACAAGAATAAGCTTGACGGTCTTATCTTCCAGATTGAAAAGACTATGAAGGAAAGCGGAGATAAGCTTTCCGACGACGACAAGGCTACCGTTGAAAACGCTGTAAAAGAGGCTAAGGCAGAGCTTGAGTCGGGCGACAACGACAGAATAGTGAAGGCTACCGAAAAGCTTTCTAACGACGTTCAAGCCGTATTTACTAAGCTTTATCAACAGGCTCAGCAAGCAGGCGGCGCAGACGCAGGCGCTCCAAACGACGGCGATACCGAATTCCATCAGTAAGCTTTAAAAAATAAATGACGAGATAATGAATAAGGCGAAAATTTCGCCTTATTCATACGCATATATAACCGTTTTACGGTTAAAAGGATAAAGTATGGCTAAAAATCATTACGAAACTCTCGGCGTAGGTAAAAACGCAACGCAAGACGAGATAAGAGCGGCATACCGAAAGCTTGCTCGCCAATACCATCCCGACCTTCATCCAAACGACGAAAATTGCGCCAATAAGTTTAAAGAGATAAACGAGGCAAACGAGGTTTTGTCAGACCCCGACAAGAGAAAGCAATACGACTTTGAGCAAGAGCATCCAAACGCAGGCGGCTTTGGAGGCTTCGGCGGTCAAGGTGGGTTCAGCGGCTTTGGCGGAGGCGGTTTTTCGAGTATATTCGAGGACCTTATGGGCGGTATGTTCGGCGGAGGCAGAGAAGAGCCTCAGAATAAGGCCGGGAAGGACGTTCATATAAGCGTTGACTTGTCGTTTTTAGACGCTGCAAAGGGTTGTCGAAAGGAAATAAAATATACGAGAAACGAGCCCTGTAAGGCGTGTAGGTCTACGGGCGCAAAGAACGGTACGGCGTATACTCCCTGTTCAAAATGTAAGGGCGAGGGTACTATTCAATACGTAAACAGCAACGGCTTTTTCAGAACCGTATCCAAAAAGGTGTGCGACGCCTGCTCGGGTAAGGGGAAAATTATTCAGGAAAAGTGTACGTCCTGTCAGGGAAAGGGCTATCAAAAGGCTCAGACTACAGTCGTTTTAGATATACCTGCAGGCGCAGATACCGGCAGCTACATGCAAAAGAGAGGCTTTGGCGAGGCTTCTGCTATGGGCGGTCAGGCAGGTGACCTTATAGTAGAGTTTAGAGTTCTTCCGCATAAGATTTTTTCAAGAAAGGGCTTTGATTTGATTATCAACTTACCAATTGATTACAAAACGGCTGTTTTGGGCGGAAAGGTAAGAATACCTACCTTGGATGAAACTGTAGAGGTCGAAATCCCCGAAGGAACCTCTCACGGCGCGCAGCTTATGTTAAGGGGCAAGGGTATAAAGAATTCAAGAAATACGGGTAATTTGTATCTCAATATTTCTATTGAAATACCTACTAAGCTTTCTAAAGCGCAAAAGCAAATGCTTGAAGATTTTGACGAAAGCGTAGAATTGAAGCAATGTCAAAGGATGAAAAAGTATTCCGACGACGTTGAGGCGCTCTACGGCGACAAAGCATATAAGAAAAAATAACGTAATATAAAAACAGTCAGGCTAGACTTAGCCTGACTGTTTTTTGTTAAACGGTAAACTTTATAATAACGGAGCAAAAATTCTTACGACGGAGCGAATAAATCTTTGTAATAAATTTGGCTTTATAGTATATATCTTACGGGGATATAGTTATACTGCCGTTCAATAGTGCTATTTGGTGTTTCTATTGTGTATTTTCTTTTCATCCTTTCTCCAAAATGCTAAAACCCGACGTTAAAAGTCGGGTAATAGGTATAATATGTTTAATTATTTTCTCTTTGCGTTTTCGTAGCGTGCGTTAGCCTCTTCAGTTCTTTTATTAGCCTCGGCAATTTGTTTTTCACGTTCTTCTTGCATTTTTGCGCTTCTTTCAGACGGGCTCATGTGAGCGTCGTCCCAAGTCTTTTTAGCATCTGCCTTTGCCTTTGCATAGGTGTTACGACCTCTGTTTTCTTCAAAGTTTGCCTT